>CAZBMH010000098.1:0-2402 GCA_964492685.1 uncultured Micropruina sp. | reverse complement strand
CTCGGTGATCAGGTGCGCGTTGGCGCTGACCAGCAGCTTGGAGGTATCGACGCCCCGCGCCGTCAGCCCGTCCACCTCGTGGAAGAGGACGCCCAGGTCGATGACGACGCCGTTGCCGATGACCGGGGTGGAATGCGGGTTGAGGATGCCCGACGGCAACAGGTGCAGCGCGTAGCGCTCCCCGTTGACCACCAGCGTGTGGCCAGCGTTGTTTCCGCCGGAATAGCGGACGGTGTAGTCGACCCGATCGCCCAGTTGATCGGTCGCCTTACCCTTGCCCTCGTCGCCCCATTGGGCGCCCACCACGACGATTCCCGGCATTTCAGCCCCTTTTCGTCAAGGAAGCCCGCGGCAGTCGCCGGGGCTCGTACCGGCTTACTCTAGCGGGACGCGGGTTGCGGGCGACTGAGGCGCCGAACGGTGGTCGTCCGTCGCTGCGCGATGGCGTCGCGACGACGTCACTCGCTCAGGGGCCGGGTCTCGGCTAGTTCGAGGTAGCCCTCCTCGGAGCTGTCGCGCAGCAGCAGGACGCAGCGCTCGTATTCGGGCTGCTCCCCCAGCCGCCGGGCCGCGACCGCCAGCGCCCACAGCGCGCGCAGGAACCCCTGGTTCGGGGTGTGCGACCACGGAACCGGCCCCGAGCCGCGCCAGCCCGCGCGACGCAGCGCGTCCAGGCCGCGGTGGTAGCCGGTCCGGGCGAACGCGTAGCCGGTCACATCCGAGTTGCGGTCGCGCTGCGCGAGGCTGCCCTCGGCCAGGATCGCCCACACCAGGCACGACTCGGGGTGGGCGGCGACCACCTCGAGGAAGCGGTCCTTGCCGTGGTCGAGGAGGTCGGCAACCGCCGGGTCCTCGGGCAGCAGGATCGGTGCAGAGGACGGGGATGCCATGGGCAGATCGGCCATGCAGCACAGGCTAGCCAACCCACGGGCATCGGACCCCTATGCTTCCGCCATGGGTTCAGCGCGTGAAGGCACCTCCACCACGTTCCGGCTCCGCCTGGAACGCTACAACCGGGAACTGGCCGACAGCCTCGGCGCCCTGTACGGCCCCGCGGCCGAGGGCCTGCTGGAGCGCGTGATCGCGTCGATGGCGACCGGTTTCGACGAGCGGCCGGCCGACCTGCTGGAGCTGGACGAGGCGCGGTTGCTCACCCCGGACTGGCTGGCCGACCCCCGGATGGTGGGCTACGTGGCCTACGCCGACCGCTTGGCCGGCACGCTGAAGGGGGTCGCCGGGCATGTCGACTACCTGGAGCGGTTGGGCGTCACCTACCTGCACCTGATGCCACTGCTCAAGCCGCGCGAGGGGCAGAACGACGGCGGCTACGCGGTCGCCGACTACCGCGGCGTCCGCCCCGACCTGGGCACCATGGACGACCTGGTCGACCTGGCGACCGCCCTGCGGGGCCGGGGCATCTCGCTCGTGCTCGACCTCGTCCTGAACCACGTGGCCCGCGAGCACGAGTGGGCGGCCCGCGCCCGCGCCGGCGAGCAGAAGTACCGCGACTACTTCCTGATCTACCCCGACCGCACCGAGCCGGACCGCTTCGAGGCGACCCTGCCCGAGGTCTTCCCCGACTTCGCCCCCGGCAACTTCACGTGGGACGACGAGGTCAACGGCTGGGTCTGGACGACGTTCAACTCCTACCAGTGGGACCTCAACTGGGCGAACCCCGACGTCTTCGCCGAGTTCGTCGACATCATCCTGTACCTGGCCAACCGCGGCGTGGACGTGCTGCGCCTGGACGCCATCGCGTTCCTCTGGAAGCGGCTCGGCACCAACTGCCAGAACATGCCCGAGGTGCACGAGCTCACCCGCGCGCTGCGCACGGTGCTGCGGATCGTGGCGCCAGCGTGCGCGTTCAAGGCCGAGGCGATCGTCGGGCCGGACGACCTGATCAGCTACCTCGGCCGCGGCCAGCACTTCGGCAAGCTGTCCGATCTGGCCTACCACAACTCGTTCATGGTGCAGCTGTGGAGCGCCCTGGCCTCCCGGCACACCCGGCTGTTCGAGGTGGCGCTGTCGAACTTCCCGGCGAAGCCCGCCACGGCCACGTGGGCCGCCTACGTCCGCTGCCACGACGACATCGGCTGGGCGATCAGCGACGCCGACGCCCGCGGGGCGCTGCTCGAGGGGCACACCCACCGCAGCTTCCTCTCCGACTTCTACTCCGGGCTGCACGCGGGGTCGTTCGCCAAGGGCCTGGTGTTCCAGCACAACCCGGCGACCAACGACCGTCGGATCAGCGGCACCCTGGCCAGCCTCGCCGGGCTCGAGGCCGCCCAGGAGGCGAACGACCCGTTCCGCGTCCACGACGCCGTCCAACGCATCCTGCTGCTGCACGCCGCCATCCTGGGCTTCGGCGGCGTCCCGCTGCTGTACATGGGCGACGAGATCGG
>CAZBMH010000097.1:0-9074 GCA_964492685.1 uncultured Micropruina sp. | reverse complement strand
ACGCCGCCCTCGCGATCGCGCGGACCCTGTTCGACCGCGACCTCAGCGTGGACGCCTTCCGGTTGCTGAGCCAGGTGGCGGGGCGGTGCGGGCGCCAGGACGAACAACGGATGTGGGCGTTCGAGCAGGCCACCCAGCGGGCACGAAGCGGCGGCGGCGCCCACCTCGTCAGGCTTCACCTGGCCGACGGCAACCTCACGAACGCATGGGAGGCGGCGGACGCCTTCGGCGCCGGCCACGCGTGGCGCGAGCTCGTCGACGCCTCCGCAGACGGCTTCCCGCTCCGGGCGGGGCGCCTGTGCCTGGCTCAGGTGCTGGAGTCGCTCACCACACCCGACTCCAAGCGGTACCCGGCCATCGTCGATCTCCTCATCAAGGCACGCGCCCTCTACGACAAGGCAGGCCACAGAGCCGAGGCGGACGCCGAGATCATCCGCCTGCGCGAGGTCTACCGCCGCCGTCCGGCCCTGATGTCGGCCATGAGCCGGGCCGAACTACCCGCCTCATGACCCACCCTGAAGTTCGGTTGAGCTCGCAGTTTTCGGCCTACAGGGCGCCCTCGCGCACCGTGCGGCCAAGGAATGCGTTTGCGCGTTTGGCCCCAGACGACTGCTGCCCCCGGTCAGACTGGCGAGCATGGCCAATTGGGATCCGCTCCGGGAGGCGCTCCGTGACGTTGAGGAGCGCACGTTTGACTGGGAGGAACTGGATACGCTCGTTGGTGGGCTACCGGCGTCCGCGAGGAATCACCGCGCATTCTGGTCAGGTGCGAGGTCCGGATGGCCGGGTTTCAGGACGACCGATGTCGTCCCCGGTCGGTGCGTGACGTTCGTCCGCGCTGGCAGTCCTGATCGGCCGGTGCGCCCTAGCGCCACAAGGCCAGTCGCTTCGCAGGCCCCAGCTCGGTCATCGGGTGGGCCCGACATCGTGCTCGTGGGCTGCGTGAAGAGTAAACAGAGCCATGCTGCCCCTGCCAAGGATCTGTACGTCTCGGACCTGTTCCGCAAGGCGCGCCGGTACGCCGAGGAGATAGCGGAGCGCTGGTACATCCTGTCCGCGAAATACGGACTCGTGGCACCGGACGAGGTGATCGAACCCTACGAACTCCACCTCGCCACGGCCTCGGCCTCCTATCGTCGCCAGTGGGGGATCACGGTGGCCCACGAACTGCTGGCAGCGTCCGGCCCTCTGGAGGGGCGCGTCATCGAGGTGCACGCGGGGGCCGCCTACACCGACGCCATCCGGTCCCACCTGCTGTCCGCGGGTGCACAGGTGGTCGAGCCGCTGGCCGGGCTCACGCTTGGGCAGCGGCTGGCGTGGTACAGCGCCCTGGGCGGTGCGGCGACCGGCGCGCGGCCTCCGTCGGCGTCCCTCGTCGTGGATCAGCTTCGACAGGCCGATCAAGCCCTGACCCCGACGGACTTCCTGGCGACCCGGGGGGCAGGGCTTGCCGGCCCTGGCCTCTACAGCTGGTGGGTGGACGCCCCCGGGGCGCGCGACCTCACCGAAGGGCTCGGCCATCCAATCGGCAGCGGGTTGATCTACGCGGGGCTCGCGGGCGCCACCCGAGCCAAGAGCGGCCAGAGGTCGTCGAACACCCTGTGGGGTCGCATCCGCGGCATGCACCTTGGCGGACGCCACGACTTTTCGACCTTTCGCCGCACGCTCGGTGCGGCGCTCGCCTCCCAGCATGGGGAATCCACGATCGACGAGGACCGGCTGACCCGATGGATGTACGAGCACCTTCGGGTCATCGCCGTCCCGGTGGCGGACGCCGACGCCCTCGACCAACTCGAGACCCGCGTGCTCGGCGAGCTCGATCCGCCCCTCAATCTCGCGAAGATGCCGCGGACACCCGTCCGGGCCCGGCTGGCCGACTTGCGGCGCAGGGTGGCATCGCACAGTCGAGTCTCCACCGACGGTCAACGCAGGTAGCTCGCCGTTGCGCGGCACCCGCCTGGCGTCCCCTCCCGAGGCGGACCCCGACAATCCGGACTCGAGCGGGCCCCGACAATCTGGAGTCGAACGGTCCAGGCGCGGACCGGCCGGGGTCAGCGGGAACCGGTCCTCAGGCATTGGGTTTCGCCTCCCCAACCTGACGCGGTCAAGTCACGGCCCGCCTACTCTTCCCGCTCGGCCGCACTCGCTCGCGCCGATCCAGCTAGGCCGCCAACACGTGCGTTCGGCGGTGTCGCGTTAGGAGATACCCGTGGCTGTTTGGACGGCGACACGCGCGGCGACCTGCTGCTGAACCTGGGTGTAGACGTCCACGTTGAGCTCGGGAGCCACCCAAAGCGAGAGGACGACAGCAAAGTCCACGCGCTCACCCTGAAGTCCGCCAGCTTGACCCTTGCAGTTCACGGTCAGTTCGAGGTCGTTGCCCTGGCCGACACCCACGGCCTTGGTGATCTCCCATTCGACGTGCTGGAGCGTGCCTCGTTTGGGTCGGTCCCCGACCGCGCCGAGCGCGGTCCCGAGATTAGTGAAGCCAGTCGGCTGGGAGAACTCCAGCGCCGCACGTCGGTATTGCCGGTGGCGCCAGTTGACGGGTGAAAGCCAGGCAAGGGTAGCCGAGACTCTTTTCAGCCCGCGATCCTGAAGTCCGTTGGGAAGGGGAAGGGCGAGTGTTCGGGACTCGTTCTCGCCGATGTCTCCGATGAAGAGAATTGCTGCTTCGTTGGGGTCACAGCCGTCGGCGAGATGACGGGCGAGCGAGCCGTAGCCATGTATTGAGAGACGAAGCTCATCGTGGACTAGGAGGTTCTCGGGAACGCGAGCGGTGTGCATTATGAGAGCCTTCGTGGCCACGGCAAGCTCGGCACGAGTCAGCTGTCGGTCGGCAAGGTTGATGACTGTGTCGACGGCACGTGCAGCGCCGCGGGAGACTAGGGCTGCGGCGGGACTAGTGCCGATGGTGAACGCCTCGCCGCCTTTGGCGGCGGCGACCCTGATGCCGGGTCCCAGCACTGTCTGTTGCGCGGGTGCGACCTGGGTCGAATCCCCGACGACAGGCTTCGTGAACAGGGAGCGTCCCCCCGGAGCGATGATGTCGGGCTTGATAGATCGGCGGTGGCCACCCCCGAGTGCGCTTGTCGGGTTTACGATGAGTGCTCCGTCGGCCGGGTCAAACTTGTACCCCGCGATGGTTATGACGCCGGTCCCGTCGGTGTTGAGTGCCCCGACTGAGAGTGCGTTGATGGAGTCGGCCGGGGCGAGGAGGCTCCGTCGAGGGTGCGTCTCCGCTACGCCGGCATTGACGGCCTCCGCTCTGGCTTGGCCGGTGAGTGCCAGCAAGGCGTGGGTTCCCCCGGGCACAGGTAGGACTGGGTGGTTGCCGGCCGAGACGATCACGATGACACCGTAGGCGGCACTTAGCCAATCCAGAGTGCGTGCCCATGAGGAGATCACCCCGTCGAACGGCACGGCGGGATCCCCGATTGAGAGGTTGAGGACCACTATCGAAGGAGCAGTGGGTTGGACCTGCCCGTCACCATCAAAGAGTTCGCGGAAGACGCGTCGCATCAGGTCGGGCGCCAAGACATTCTCGGGGAGTTCTTCCGAACGAGCGGTGGTGTCGCGGGCGGGGATGAGAATGGGGCGGACGAGGACCGGACGTGGTGCCGGTGGTTCGTTGAGGCTTCGATCGCCCCACACACAGACAGACGCCATGGCCGTGCCGTGACGCCGGAGCTCGCTCTCGACGATCGTGTCAGAACCGAGGTCGTCAGGGTCGTCGACAATAATGCGGCCTGCGAGGAGTGGGTGGTTCGCAATAGGAACTCCGTCGAGGAGGCAGAGGACTGGGTCAGAGGCCGGGATGGGGGCGGCACCCACCGACGCAGTTGGTGACTCCTGGGAGATGAGGTACGACTGGGATGTGACGCGCAGGTACATCACGTGCGCCGACTTGACCGCGGCCACGGCGTCGTAGTCGCCGGAGGCCAGACGCTGAAGTAACTCAAGGGGAACAGTGCACTTCATGCCGTGATAACCGACTTCGGCGACTTGGGCCGTGGAGATGACTTGGCCCCCGCCTTTCCCGATAAGAGTGGCAACCTCGGACTCGGCTCGTCGACGAGCTGCTTCGGACTGCCGGTACCAGAGTTCGATCTCGACGCTGTGATCGCCGGGGAGCATGCCCTCGAGAGCAACGGCAACGTCAGTTGTTCGTACCCGGTCCTGAGGTCCCCAAGCTCGAACGTCCTTGAGGTGCGCGAAGAGATGCTTCAGGGGGGCGTATCCAGTGTCGACCTTGTCAGTGGTCTGCCACTTGCGCCACTGGGTGATGATGTTGGCCTTCGCCTGCGCACTGACGCAGACGGCGTGGAGGCATCCGGTGACCGGGAGGTTCTGATTGACGGACTTGCGGGGAAAGTCGGGGTCGGGTTCGAAGTCCCGGTCGAACTCGGCGAGGATCTCCAGGCCGGCCCGGTCGGCGACGCCGCTGAGGTCTTCTCGCTCATCGATAGCCTCGAAGACGACCACGAGCTGTGGGTCGCTGGCACCCAGGGATGCGGTCAAGGCGGCTTGCGCGTCGAAGGCGTTGTCCAGATCGGTGAACCGATTGCCCAGCCGCTGTCCCTGTCTCGCTGTCGACGGCAGGTCGACCTTCGAGCCACCACCGGTGTTCGGGAGGAAACTGACGGGTGGTCCGATGGGTCCCCAGAGCACGGGCCGGTCAACGGCAGCTTCGTCAGCCATCGAGCACCGGTCTTGCTCGGTTTGCCCAAGCCTTCAGGAGGCGCTCGGTCACTGCTCCTGGGTCAGCGTCGAATCCGTCGAGGATCTGGCGCCGTTGGACGTCCTGTGCGAAGTCTTCGAGCTCTGCGTAACTGACGTCGCGCAGACGGTCAGCGATGCTGCGTTCGGACTTGCCGAACTCCACTCCGTTGCGGGTGGACCAGGCCCTGAGGAGTTCGATCTTGCCTTCGCGTGTGGCCTTCGGCAGGGAGAGCCGGATCTGCATCCGTCGCCAGACCGCGCGGTCGAGCAGCTCTGCGTGGTTGGTGGCAGCGATGACGATGACATGGCTGGGAAGCCGGTCAACCTGCATGAGCAACGAACTGACGACTCGCTTGATCTCGCCGGTCTCGTGAGTGTCGCCGCGCTCCTTGGCGACGGCGTCGAACTCATCGAAGAAGAGCACGCAAGGACGGACACGGACGGCGGAGAACAATGCGTCCAAACGGCTGGCGGTCTCGCCGAGGAAGGAGCCGATCAGCGCCTCGTAACGCACAGTCAGCAGGGGGACGGCGATCTCAGTGGCAACGGCCTCAGCGAGGGTGGTCTTGCCGCTCCCGGGCGGACCCTCCAACAGGATGCGGTGGCGCGGCTCAACTCCGTGGCTGCGAAGAAGGTCCCGGCGGTGGTGCTCCTCGATGAAGTCGGTCATTGCCTGGCGAACGGCAGAAGGCAGAACAAGGTCCGTCATCCGACTCGTTGGCTCCGACTCGTTGAACAGGCCGGCTGACTCTCGGGGACGCGAGAGTGGCGAGACGGAAGATCCAGGGTTCTTCCGCCGCGTCAGAGCGTCGGCAAGCTGAGATGCGAGGATGGCGTGCTTCTTAGCGTTCTCTTCGGCGATGAGGGCCTCAGCGGCGCGACGGAACGCGAGCTCGTCACCCCCGGCCCCAGACTGGACCAGCGCAAGAAGCAAGTCGGCGCGCGCCATGATCCGTGTCCCTTCTCGCCGTTCAACCCATCTTCTCAGTCAACCCATCCTGCCAGCCGTACCGTCCGCCGGCGGGTCCTTCGTCGCTGGCGCTAACACCTCATTAGGTCCGGCACCCCTGTCATGACAGTCTGAGGCCAAGATACGGGATGCCACCGACAGACTCATGCGTGCTTCTGGGGATGACGCACAAGACCAGACCATCCCATCTGTGGACCTACGCGCGTGGGCAGAGCCATGGAAGGTGCCCGACCAGCGCAACGGGGTAGGCATTAAGGCCGGTGCTGGCCCGTTCAGGCGACGCGTCCCTTCTTCAGCCACGGCGCGCTGGCGACGAGCTCGGCGGTTCGCTCAGGTAGGTCATCGGGGGCATCGCCGTCGTCGGCGCGGTTGCTCACGTCGTCGCGAAGCATGCGTTCGGCTGCCTGCCGGTCACCCTCGGCGGCAATGACGGCCGCGAGATCGAGCCGCGGCGTGTCCTCGAACGGCGCCGCGAGCAGCGCGGTCTCAGTAGCTGTGCGGGCCAGTTCATGGTCGCCGGAGTGCAGCGCCGCGGTGGTGACCGTGTGAGCCACGTCGACCACGGCGCACACCATGTGCTGATCGATGCGGATGCCGTCGGCGAGCCAAGCCCATCCGCGTCCTCGTTGTCCGGTGAAGGGCTCTCCAGTGACCAGAGCCAGCGCCGCCTGCAGGTCGCTGAGGCCTTCGGGACCGCGTGCTTGGCCACGCGCCCGGAGTCGACGAAACAGGTCAATGTCGGCCAGGACGCCGACAAGCTGGTAGATGCCCATGCCGCGGGCGATGCCGGCCGGGGATTTCGTGGCGTCAGGCAGGTAGTTGCCGCCGGTGGTGGGGTCGACGCCGAGCCAGCTTCGAACCTTGGAGAGGTGCACCCTCATCTGGGTGGCGTCAGAGCCGAACGCATCGACCACCTGGTCGATGGTGACGCCCTGTGGGTGCAGCACGAGGAAGGCAAGCAACTCGGTGTAGAAGGCCTTACGCTTCGCCACCACCGTGGGCTTCCCGGTGGTACCGGTGCGCGCCTGGATGGGACTAAAGAGCCGCAGGTGCGGTCGGGTGCCAGCAGCCCAGGCCGCCAGGTCGGCGTCCAGATCGGGGTCGGAGCGCTCGACTGCTACCCGGACCTTGTCGGGCACGTGCGGAGCGAGTTGCTGCAGGTCGTCCGTGGTGGTCGCAGCCACGTCGAGGACCTCGGCGTCCGGGGCGGGGACCACCGTGGCACCCGGCTCGGCCTCGGGGTCTGTGTCGCGGGGCAGCACGAGTTTGTCCCGGATCGCTCCGGCGGCGTCGCAGTACTCGCGCCAGCCGTCGTCGCCGTCGCTCGGCATCTCGACGTCGTCGAGCAGGTCCGCGTGGGCCAGGAGCAGGGCGCAGCCCTGGGCTTCGGCGGGGGTGAGTCCGTTGGCGATCAGGTCGAGGCCGAGCGACGGGATGAGCACCCTCCCCTGCCCGGTCAGCCGGACGCCCAGGCCACCGACAGGCTCGGCGTCGGCGACCATGACGACGGCCGTGCCGGTCCTCGCGGGATGCTCCCCGACGATTGCGAGCAGCCCGTCGAGCGGGATGCTCGACAGCGCCCCGTTGACCAGGACAAGCCAGCTCTCCCACACATCGCCGCCCAGGTCGTCGACGCGTCCGGCGGCTGCGGTCACGTCACGCTCGGTGCACTTGTCGACGGTCACGCGGGCCGCTGCGATCGCGGAGTCCAGCGCGGTGGGGTTCTCGAGACGGTGGTGTCGGATGCGCGCCGGGTCGAGCGGCACGGCCTCCGGCGCGATGCCGATGCAGTCGAGCTGGACCTGGCGTGCCCACGGGTTGACGGCGATCTCGGCGGCCAGGTAGCGGGCGAAGTCGGCGGCGTAAGTGGGGTCACCAGTCAGGCTGATCGTGCCGAGCTCTTCGAGGTTGACCAGCCACGTGGCGCCGTCGTCGTCCATCCCCACCGAGACCACCTGCGGGTAGGCGGATCGGGCCGTCGACCCATGTTCGTGCGCGCCGGTGGCCAGCAGCCATCGACGGCCGTCGGCCGGGTCCGGGCGCCACGGATGCGCCAGCGTGATGGGCTCGACCAACTGAACTGCCACCTCGCCTGGCAGGAGCTGAACGGCCAAGAGCGGGGGCGGGGCGTCGCGGTCCTCGCCGGAGACGGCGAGCAGCCTGAGCGCTTGGTCGATGGCGGCCAGGGTGGGCGTCGCGGCCTGCCCCTCGGTCAGCACGGTCTTCTCGACCGGAACCAGTCCAGGGGGCGGTGCCTGGATCGTCCGCCCCGGCCGGCGGGCGCGGAACTGCGCCCTCCTGCGCTGCCGTAGCGCGGCCAGCAGGCCAGCTGCGAGGACGCCGCCGGCTCCGGTGAGCCCGGCAAGCAACCAGGGGGCCGGCGCCTCGGCGTCCCGATCGGATGACTCGCTCGCGGGCTTCTCGTCGCGGCTCACGTCGGCGGCCACGGCCGCCGAGGCCGACGGGGCGGGCGAGGCCGGGGCGCTCGACGGGGCGACGGGAACAACGCCAGCCGATCCGGGCGTCGCAGGCGACGTCTCGGCCGCCGGCAGTGGCGTGGCGTTTGCGGAGGGGGCGGCGTCAGCCGGCGTGGGCTGCGAGGTCTGGGGGGTCGGCTCGGCCTGTTCGGGTTCCGCGGAGGTCGGAGTCTCGGGCGTCGCCTCCCCGGCGGTCGGGATGAGTACGTGCCAGCCGGGGAGGATGAGGTCCGGGTCGGTCAGGCGACGGCCGTCCGGCTGCGGAATCCCCCGAGAGGCCTCGAAGATCCGGGGCCAGGCGTCGGCGTCGTCGAGGTACTCCTGGGCGATCTCGCTGAGCGTGTCACCCTTGACCAAGGTGTAGCGGGAGTGAGCGCGGTCGCTCGCTGCCGTGGCCTGGCCGGCGTCGGCCCGCGCCGCTGCGGGCAGGGTCAGCACCCAGCCCGGCCTGAGGAACTGCGCCTTACCCCGCAGGAGCTCGTTGTTGAGCTTGAGGATCTCGGGATAGCGGCTGCCCGACCCCAGGTGCTGCTCGGCGATCGACCACAGGGTCTCGCCTCGTTTGACCGTGTGGGTGTCGGGCGGGGTGGCGTTCGCCGCGAGGGCCACGGCGCTCGGCGTGGGCCGGGCGGGATTCGACGGCTGGGGTGCGGCCGTTGCGGTCGGCGAGGCCACCGGGTTCGGGCTGTCCGGGACTGCGGATGCAGTCTCGATCCCCGTCGCGGGCACTGTGATGAAGAGCAGCAGTGCTGCGGCCACGAGCCGGCGGGCCGGCACCTGGGACCACCCGAGCCCGGGCAGCGTGGGTGCCTCCAGGCCCCGGAGTGCCGCCACACCTTCGGTGATGATGGTGATCGCCAGCAGACCCCAGACGATCCACGCCGCGACCTTCAGGACCAGGATGG
>CAZBMH010000096.1:0-9091 GCA_964492685.1 uncultured Micropruina sp. | reverse complement strand
CGGTCGGCGACGCCGCGGTCGGGCTGGGGGACACGATCGGGGCGAAGGGGTCGCGAGACGTGACCCGCGCGGTTGCCTCACGGATGCGCGGCGCCATGGAGGGCCGGGGGCTGGACGAGGCCGGTGCCTCCCCGCGGGCAACCGGCGTGGTTTCCGGGGCTGCTGACGACGACCCGCCCCTCACAACCAGGAACCCGCCACCGACGACCAGGCCGGCGAGGATCGCAACCGCGACCGCCGCGAAGGTCCGGTTGCGGTGCCCCGCGTCGGTCCGGGGGTGAGATGTCGTCGATCTCTCATTCATCTGCGCCCTCCGGGGATGCTCCGCCTGCTGCAACGGTGAAGGCATGGGCGGTCAGCGCAGCGGTCAGGTCATCCTCCCCGCCGGCCGCGGTGCACGCGCCCCGCGTGATGTCGACTGCCGAGACGGCCACGACGCGGCGCATGGACTCGATCCCCTGCAGGTACGTGCGCAGCTGAGCGAAGCTGCCGCACACAGTGATCGACACGGTAGCCGCCCGCAGCTGCGTGGTCGAAACCGTCGGCGAGGCCTCACCAGTGGCCGCAGGCCTCGTCGGAGTTGTGGCCTGCCCCCCGGCCGCACCCGCTGCACCCGGGGTCGAGGACCCGTGGTCGACCGGCACCGTGCTGGAGACGTCGGACGGCCTGGCCGGTGTGATGCCCGCCAGCTGCACGCCTGCCTGGGATGCCACCGAGCTGAGCTGGCGGATCAGCGAGGGCAGGGCCATCGTCGTGGGCATGCGCTGTTGGATGGCGGCCAGCTTCGCCTCCTGCGCAGGGACCTCCTCGCCCATCTTCTTGAGCAGGGAGATCCTGCCGCGCAGCTGGTCAGCGGCCTGGCGCTGGTCGACCGTCGAGGCGTTGAGTTCAGCAACCTGCTGTCGCTTCGGGGACAGGACGAGGAACCATGCGACGACGAGCATGATGACGGCGGCCAAGGCGGCGCCCACCCGCCACATGCGCGGGCTCATCACGGCGTGGTCCCGTCGAGGAAGCGGCGGGAGAGAGCATCAGGGGTCAGGCTGGCCGATCCGCTGAACGAGAGCACCGCCCTTCCTTCCGACGTGGCGGACTGCACCTGGCCGAGATAGGGATCGGTCGTGACCCGCATCTTCGCCAGGGCATCCAGCCAGTTGGCCACGGCGGGGTACCCCAGAGCCTTGCCCTGGACGTCCATCGACCCGATCCCGGCGCCCAGGTCGCCGCTTGCCGAGGCCCCGGGAACGGGCCCGGAGAGTCGGAGGGCATCCAGCGCAACACCCTGCGGCATCGTCAAGGCCAGGTCGTTGAGGAAGAACGACCAACGGATCTCATTGCCCATGGCTGTGGCGAGGTGTGACTGTGCCTCGGCCACGGACTGGAACACGCGCGGCACCTCCGCGTAGCGTGTCGCCTCCCGCGCGAGGGCCACCCGCTCGGCGGTAGCGACGTCGAGCCGCTCCTGCGCGGATGACACCTGCTGGGATGTGATGAGCCACCCGAGCGCCACCGCCAGGACCGCGAGCCCCACGGCCACCGCCGCCGTCATCTTGGCCCTGCCCAGGGCCAATCGACGGGCGTAAGACGCCGGAAGGAGGTTGACCGCAGGCAGCAGGGACACGGGCACCATCCCGGGGCCGGGATCGTCGACCCGTTCGTCGAGCGGTGCTGGACCGTTCACCCCGCGGGCCGGACGGATGAGCTTCATCGCATCGCCCCCATCGCCAGGCCGACCGGGACGGCGGCCGTCGGATCCACGAACGCGAGCTGCTCAGGCGTGAGGCCCGTGCTGCGCACTTCGAGCCCGGCCATGACCGAGCCGGGCACGACTGGCACGCGCAGGGCGTCTGCCAGGCTCGGGACCAGCCCTGCCAACCGCGACCCACCGCCGCAGACGATGACCCGAACCACGGGACCGGAGGTCGAGGTCGCGGCGAAGTAGTCCAGCGATCCTCTGATCTCGTCAACCAGGGTCGCCAGGGCACGACTCATCGACACCTCGGCGATGGAGGACACGTCGTCACCGGGAACCCGCTCACGCTTGAGGCCCTCCGCGTCCGCCAGCGAGATGCCCAGGTCCTCCATGAGCCCTGCGGACACCTGCTGCCCTCCGCTCAGCAGGATGCGCACGAACCTGGGGATGCCATTCTCGTGAACGATCATGCTCGTGAGCGCCGCCCCGATGTCGATCACGGCCTCCGGGTGCGACGTCAGCCCCAGGCCCGGGGACCCGCCCACCGCCCTGAGCACTGCGAAGGGGCTCAGGTCGACGGCGACCACCTTCAGCCCTGCCATCAGCACGGCATCCACCGACCGCACGATCATCTCCTCCACCCCGGCCACCACGAGGCCGGACAGGGACCTGGCGCCGTCAGAGGACTGCACCTCCTCGAGCGGCGCGAAGTCGACGACCGCCTGGGACGCGTCGATAGGCACCTGGTCGCCGACCAACAGGGGCAGCGCCCGGCGGAGCTCGGCGAGCGGCAAGTAGGGAACCTCGACCTGACGCACCACGACCCGCGGGTTGCTCACGCCCAGGGTGACTTTGCGATGGGAGAAGCGCACGGCGTGCCACAGCTCCCGGATCGCCTCGCTGACGGCGCCGGCATCGACCACCTCGCCATCCCGCAGGGCTCCGGCGGGCAGGGCCACCTGCCCGAATCGGACCAGCCTCGGGGCCGTGCTGCCCGCGCCCACCTCGGCGGCACGGACGCTGGAGGTGCCGATGTCCAGCCCGATCCAGGTGCCTCGTGCCACGGTTCCTCCTGTCGCCTCCCCTCCGGAATCGGATGGATCGGCAGCGCCCTTGACCCCCTGGCGGGGATGTCATCCGAGCAGCGCCCCCACATACCACGTGGCCAGGCCGGGGCCCACTAGGACGCCGACGAGAGCACCCGCCACCATGAACGGCCCGAACGGGATGGTCGTCCCGCGGCGAGCACGGCGGGCGGCCATCAGCCCGATGCCCACCAGGCCCCCGAGGAGGAAGGCCAGGAAGGCACCGACGAGGAGGGCCCCCCATCCGAACCACGCCAGGCCCATTCCGAGCACCCCGGCCAGCTTGACGTCACCGAGGCCCATCCCCGCTGGGTACAGCAGGGCCAGGACCAGGTAGAAGGCGAAGAGCGCCAGCCCCCCGAGCAGCGCGCGGGTGTAGGCGGACCACATGTCGTCCAGGACCGCAGGAATCAGCAGCAGCAGTGCCGTCACGGGGTACGCGGGCAGTGTGAGTGCGTTGGGCAGCCTCTTGGTATCCAGGTCGATGAAGGCCAGGGCGACGCCGAGACCCGTGAGGTAGAGGTAAGCAGGCACCTCCCATGAGATGCCCAGCACCAGGGCCACTGCTCCGAACAGCACACCGGTCAGCGCCTCGACGAACGGGTACCGTGCCGAGATCGACTCGCCGCAATGTCGGCAACGCCCGCGCAGGACGAGCCAGGACAGCAGTGGGATGTTGTCCCGAGCAGCGATCGGGGTACCGCACCCAGGGCAGTGCGAAGGCGGCGAGACCACTGACTCGCCCCTCGGCACCCGCCAGATCACCACGTTGAGGAACGAACCCACGACCACTCCGACCAGCGCGATGAACAGGACGTAGGGCAGCACGGTGTTCTCCACGGGCGAGATCCTCCCAGTCGGCGGGGTCAGCGGGCGTACTCCAGCCACAGCGTCGTGGCGATCAGGCTGGAGAACGGGGAGTCCCCGTTGGGGTCGAACTTGACCACCTGGCCCTGCACCTCGTTCGTGGCGACCGGTCCGGTGTCGGACGGACACTGGTTGGCCGCGAGGACGGAGCCGACCAACCCGCTCGAGCTGGTCCACACCAGGACTTCCTCGGCCGCGACGTACATGCCGGAGACTGTGGCCCTCCCCGCCGCACTCTGCCCGGAGTAGAAGTTGGAGGTGGCCTTGAGGTCGCCATCCGCGAGGAAGAACAGGTTCTTGAACGCGGGGGCGACGGTGTCGTAGTGGTCCCACACGATGTTGCCGTACTGCTTGGCACCGCAGGTCGTGGAAGTGGCGGAAGCGATCACGGTCACGTTGGGGATGGACCCGTTGCCCGTCCCGTTAGCCACGTCAGCCTGGTGGACGAAGTACGTGCCGCTCTCGGTGTCCTTGCTGGCGGTCCAGGTGTGTGTGCTGCCCGAGTACGCCCAGCCCTGGTAGGGCGAGGCACCGAGGAGGGTGGTGGCGGTGCAGGGCCCGCCGGAGGAGTAGGCGCGAACAGATCCGTCGGGGCACAGGTCGGCCCAGTGCTCCATGGCGGCTGCGTCCTGCGAGGGCGCCTGGCTGTAGAACTGCCGCGCGCTGACGTGAGGGATCGGCACGATGGGCCGAACGATCGGGACCCCGCCCGGGTTGGCGGAGAAGTTGCTGCTCGTCTGCGAGTCCGAGGCCACGCTGACCGATACCGGCCCGGTCACTGTCGGGCTGCCGGTGACCTCCAGGGTGCCGTTGGTGTGCACCGCCGCGAGCGTCGGGTCCGTGCCGTGGGCGCCCGTGACATCCGTGCTGGTGGACTGCAGTTCCAGCTTGGTCCCGGTGAGGATGGCGAACTTCGGCTTGTAGGGCAGGAAGACGTACTCCACCTTGAGCGTGCGCTGCTGGGCATGGATGTCGTCGATCGACGGCGAGTACCCCCGGGCGTACACGCGGCCGTACTGCAGGGTCGAGCCCTGGGGGGTCGCGGGCTTGAGGACCAGCACGTGTCCGGTCGGGGTCTGGATCATGCAGGCCCGACCCTCGGCGGTGCCGGAGGCTGCATCGAGCCACGCCGCTGCCCACGCCTGCTCGGCGGCGGCAGGGTCGTCCTCGTCCGACCAGTCAGGCATCTGCTCGGCGGTGAGCGCGCACCCCTCGACTGGGGCCACCCCTGGGGCGGGGATCGGGAAGTCGGAGGGGCCCTCGTCGAAGGCCGCCTGCAGGTGGCCCAGGGCATAGTCGATGCCGGCCTCGGCAGCGGCCAGCGACTGCTCGAACCCGATCCGCTGTCGAGTCTGGGCCAGTCCGTTCATCACCACCACCCCCGCTGTCGCGGTGAGCCCCGCCACGAACACTGCGATGCCAAGGACGAGGACCATGCCGATGCCCGCGTCGGACCGGACGAATTCGCGGAAGCGCTCCATGGACGACCTCATCCCTTGTTCCTCAGCCGCACGCTGACCGACGCCTGGCGCACGTCGACCCCCACCCCGACGAGCGCGTCGTACTGCATGCGCATCGTCACGAGGGTCGCCCCAGACGGGTCCGCGTTCTCAGGCGTGTTGTACTCGAAGAGCGTCTTGACGATCAGGGCCGACGCCTGCAGCTGCCGGGTGGGCGTGGCCGGGGCGACGCCCCGCACCCGCCAGACGTCGAAGTGCTCGCCGTCCGGGTTGTCCTCCAGCTCCCACGTCACGACCTCCTCCGGGTCCTCCAGGTAGTCGGAGTCGGTGTCCATCCACAGCTGGAGGTGCTGGCGGCACCACGGGTCCTCCGCGGCCCCGTCGCAGACGACCCCCCGGGCCTGGCGCACGTCGCGTGACAGCCGGTCCAGGATGACCTTGGCGTCCTGAAGCCCGAGGTTCTCGTCCTCGGCGTGGATGAGCACGCGGGACGCCTGGTGCACACCAGCCACGACGAGGCTCCCGATGACTCCCACGAGGAAGATCGTGATCAGCAGCTCGACCAGCGTGAACCCCGCGGTCGGGGCAGCATGGGGTCGTCGAAGGGCGGCCATGTCAGCTCTCCGGGACCGTGAGGGCGGCCGGGAAGTCGCCGGCGATGTCGTATGCGACGCGCACCTGGGCGACGCGGGAGGCACCCCCGTTGTTCCACAGCCGCACGCCCAGGTACTCGGTGGTCGACAGCGCCCCCTTGGTGTTCACGGGCAGCTGCCATGTGACCTCCTGCCAGCCGGACCCGCAGGCGAAGCTGGGCGCATCCAGCACCACCGCGGAGCTGCTGTGGGGGTCTTCGAGCTTGTTCGTGGCCGGGCTCGACTGGCTCTGGGCCTGGCGGTAGAGCTGCGCGCTCAGCGAATAGCCGACCCCGCTGATGCTGTCCCCGGGGACCGGGGCGATCCACAGCCGGAGCACGGCAGTCCCGGAGTATGCCCGACCGGCCACGTTCGTGCGCCAGTCGATGACCCGGGTCGGGTCCGCGGAGGTGAGGCCACCCCCGGAACGGACGACCCGTCCGGGAACCCCAGCGGCGACGTCGGCCGAGTAGACCGGGAGGCTGACCCCGACGCCGAACTGTGGCCCGTCGACCGCAGCCTTCAGGGGCAGCCCCTGCTGGGTCGTGGTGGTCTCCGCCGGCACCCCGGTGCCAGGCCACGTGCTGTTCAGGTCGGAACGGTTGTGCAGCGAGTAGCCGCGCAGCGTGAACCCCTGCGCCGCAGTTCCGGAGGGGGCGGACGGCACAGCCGCGCAGCGCACGGGGGCCACGTAGGCGGTGACGTCCATGGGAGTGACCGATGCCGATGCCGGGACCGCGCTGCTCCCGGCGGCGCTGACCGCCAGCACCTGCACGTCGTACTGGACCGAGTTGGCCAGTCCTGGGACCACGGCCGTGGTCGCGGTCGAGGTGCCGTCGGCGACGGTGGTCCACGCCCCGGCGGTGTCGGCACTCGCCCGGTACCTCACCAGGTAGTCGGTGACCGGGCTGCTGCCCGAGGACAGCGGCGGCGACCAGCCTGCCGTCACCTGACCTGATCCGGGCGTGAGGAGCAGCGCCTGGGGGGTACCGGGCAACACCGCCGCCGGCCCCTCGGGCTGGGGTGTGGCGCTGACCGTCCCAGACACGACCTGGGTCACCAGGTCCAGGGAGGCAACGCCGACCTCGGGATCGTCGCTGGAGGCCGAGTCAGCCGTGAGCGTCGACCCCAGGGTGCCCGCGCTTGTGTCGGCAGGCACGATCGAGGTCGCCCAGAAGACGATGCTGTCCGTCGGGTCGACCCGCCCGGTGTCGACCTCGGACCCGGGATCCGACGAATCCGTGAGGGGAGGATCGACCGCCGCGCATCCGCCGGGCTCGTCCGAGACCTCAAGGCACAGGCGCCCGTCGCCGTCGTCGCGCAGCAGCGACCAGCTGCCCCACCCGGAGACCCTGATGTCCCACACGTCGGGCGCCCCCTGGTTGGTGAGCTCGAAGCCGAAGGTGACGCGGGCGGTGGGGTTCACAGCAGCAGCGGTGCCTCCGACAGGCGTGAGCTTGAAGACCGGGACGGGCAGGCCCCGGGTGGTCGCAGTCACCAGGGTGGTCACCATCCGCTCGCGAGCCT
This sequence comes from uncultured Micropruina sp., assembly GCA_964492685.1. Taxonomy (GTDB): domain Bacteria; phylum Actinomycetota; class Actinomycetes; order Propionibacteriales; family Propionibacteriaceae; genus Micropruina. Next base: position 1,827 of record CAZBMH010000096.1, on the reverse strand, counting down.
GACCACCCACGGACCATCTCGCCACCACCGTCACCCGCACCACGGCCGCTGAGTCCTGCCCCGGATCGGTGACGTACGTGGAGACCAGGAACGGGACCTGGTTGGCCGTCGATGCGGCGATGGCGACCGTGTGCGGGCTCACAGATCCGGACGGGTTGAGGACCAGGGGCTCCGGCGTGCCGGTCCCCGGGTCGAACACCTTCGCCGAGCCCGAGACCGTGATCCGGGGGTCCTGGGACGGGGACATGTCCGCGTCACGGTTGGCCAGGAGGCTGAAGTCGGCCTGGCGCGCGACCTCGAGCTGCTGGGTCGCGAAGTCGACCGCCTGTTGCTCGACGCGGCTGCTCAAGGATGCCCTCAAGGTGCCGATGGAGGCATAGGCGAGGGCCGTGAAGATGACGGCAAGCACCATCAGGGAGACCAGGGCCTCGACGAGCGTGAAGCCGGCGTCTCCCTGAACCACGCGGCGCTCAGGTCGGACCATGGGGGCTCTATCGGCGCACGTCCGCGACCTGTTGAGGGACGTCACCTGTTCCAGCGACGGGAGCGCCGGGTACCGAGCCCACCAGCGCGCATGGTGAGGGCCCCGGATTCCTCCGGGGCCCTCACCATGGACGGGGAATCAGTCATCGCCTCACGGGCAGGTCGCGTTGACTGCCTGCATGCCGCCGGCGGCGCTGTCGTAGACCCACGTGGAGCCCGAGGCCGACTGTGCGGAGATGCAGTAGCTGCCCACTGCCTGGCTGCCCGTCTGGACGGCGCCCGCGGCATCGTAGGTCTTGATCACGTACGTGCTGTAGTCGCCGCCGAAGTAGTTGGAGACGTTGGACTGCTTGTAGCCGATGGCCGCATTGGTCAGGTCGGTGACATCGTCGGTGTAGTAGAAGTTCGAGGTGTTGTACGTCTCCTCGGCCGTCGCTGCGTTCTTCAGGTCCGACTGGACGGCCGCGTCCCAGCCCTTCTTGCGCTGGTTGAGGAAGACCGGGATGGCGATGGCGGCGAGGATGCCGATGATGATGATGACGACCAGGAGCTCGATGAGGGTGAAGCCCTCATCATCCCGACGGGCACGCAGGCGGTTGAGCATTGTGACTCCTACGAGGACGATGTTCGGGGAGATCCCGGACAGGCACTGGATCGATGCCGCGGCTTCGGATCTTGAACAGGTCACCCGGCCAGCCCAATGGGTGCGCCGGCCCGCACCGACTGCGCTGCGTCGCCATCGGCTGGACCGCATCGCTCGGGCGGGTGATGCTGCGGGCTCCTCAGGGGAGCCGATCGGACCGCCGCCGTCACGAGGGACGACAACCGGTGCTGTGACTGGTGCAGCCACCACATCGGCACCGGCGCGGGGCACCTGAGCAGGATCCGGCCACCAGATGAGGACTGCCCCCATGGTGCCGGCCGGGCACCCGATGCCGTGGCGTACGGGCGCTGGGCGGACCAGCGCTGCGGGGGTGGTCACGCTGTGTCCCCGGCACCGCCCCGCAGGAGTCGACGCGGCATCGTCTCCACGCGGGACGTACGTCGCCCGAACGTGTCACCCGGCTCGGGCTGCTCCCGGCAGCCCCGACGACAGTTCCCGCCCCCGACATGGTGACAGCGGTGCCGGATGGTGGTTTCATGGGCGGACCGAAGAAGGGAGGTGGTCCACCTGAGCAGTCATGGTCGTCACGGGACCTCGGAGGTGGCTGGCCGCTAGCGCGGCTTGCTGGACCGCCTGGCGAATCCTCGCCACCCACCGCCGGTGAGTCGGCCGGGCCTGGTCCCACCCGGTGGACACGACGAACCGTTCCATCCAGCTGACCGCATCGGGCAGGGGTCCTC
>CAZBMH010000095.1:0-9204 GCA_964492685.1 uncultured Micropruina sp. | reverse complement strand
AGGGTCGATTTGCCGGCGTTGGGACGTCCGACGAAGCAGGCGAATCCGGAACGGTGCATCAGCTGGCCCGCTTCGCCGAGTCGGACGCCAGCTGTGTCGCGGCGTCCACGCCGCCCTCGGCCGGGTCTTCCGCGGGCTCCTCGACCAGGGACGCCAGCACGGTCAGGATGCTGTTGCGGCGTCCGATGCCACGCTCTGCCACCAACTGGATGCCCTCCCAGACCACCACGGAGCCGGGGATCGGCACCTTGTTCAGCTCCTTACCCATCAGGCCCAGCACGGTGTCGACGTCGTCGTCGTCGACCTTCAGCCCGAACAACTCGCCCAGGTCGTCCACGGACAGCCGCGCGGAGACCCGGAACCGGTTCGGCCCGATCTCCACCGACGGCGGCACCTCCTGGTCGTACTCGTCCACGATCTCGCCGACGATCTCCTCGAGGATGTCCTCGATGGTGGCCAGCCCGGCGGTGCCGCCGAACTCGTCCACCACGATCACCACGTGCGAGCGGGTCAACTGCATCTCGCGCAGCAGCTCGTCCACCGGCTTGGAATCGGGGCAGAAGGTCGGCTGGCGCATCAGCGATTCGACGGTCTCAGTCGCCTGAGCCCGGGGGTTGTCGTACATCCGGCGGATCGCGTCCTTGAGGTAGAGCACCCCGCAGATGTCGTCGACGTCTTCGCCGATCACCGGAATCCGGCTGAATCCGGACCGCAATGCGAGCGAAACCCCTTGCCGGACGGTCTTGGTGTGCTCGATGTAGACCATCTCGGTGCGGGGCACCATCACCTCCTTGGCGATGGTGTCGCCGAGCTCGAAGACCGAGTGGATCATCTTCCGCTCGTCGTCCTCGATCAGGTCGCTCGCCTCCGCCATGTCGACCAGCTCGCGCAGCTCGGCCTCGGACGAGAAGGGGCCGTCGGTGAAGCCGCGGCCCGGGGTGAGCACGTTGCCGATCCAGATCATCAGCTGGGGAATTGGGCCCAGGACCGTGGTCAGGGCGCTCAGCGGCCCGGTCGCCACCAGCGCCACCGCCTCGGCGTGCTGGCGCCCCAACGTCCGGGGGGCGACCCCCAGCACGATGAAGGAGACCAGGACCATCGTCGAGACCGGGTAGAGCACCCGCTCCCACGTGGCCTCGGTGTGCTGGAAGAAGATCAGAGCGACCAGCACGATCGCCACCGACTCCAGGAGCAGCCGCACGAAGAGGGTGGTGTTGAGGTAGGGGGCCGGGTCCTGGGTGAGGGTCAGCAGCTTCTTGGCCCCGGAGCGGCCCTCCTCCACCAGCCGCTCGGCGCGGCTTCTGGAGAACGACTGCAGGGCGGCCTCCGCGGCGACCAGCAGGGCCGCGAGGACAACACACACCCCCGCCACTGCGAGTTCAAGCCATTCGGGTTGGGTCACAATGTGTGTCTCACACCTCTTCTACGCGGAATCGGCAGCAGTCTAGCTACTCCGGTCATCCGCGCGCCGGGCGGCGCCGCCGCGGCGGCACTACCCTGGCCCCATGCGCGTCCGACCGGTCGTGATCGCCGCCCTCGTGGGCCTGCTGGCGGCGTGCGCCGCCGCGGAGCCCGCGCCGTCCCCCTCCGGCAGCCCGGAGGACCCCGTCCGGGTCATCGTGGAGCTGGTGTCGCGGGAGGCGGCGGCCGAGGTGTTGGACTTCGTCGGCGGCCGCGCCACCGACGTGACGCAGACCGAGACCACCCCGTACCTGATCATGCGCATCCCCGAATCGTTCGTGGCGGAGCTGGCTGCCCACCCGCTGGTCGTGAGGGTCAGCCGGGACCGGACGTCCGCCCCCGACGGGTGACGGGGCCATCCGTATCAGCCGGGGGCATTACTGCCACTTACCACGAGTGACGGGGCGGGTCTAGCGTCGGCCTTGAAGGACGCGTCCCCCCAACCGGTCCGCTCGATGGGAGTTCCCCCATGTCGAACAAGCCCCTCTCGCTCCTCCTCCTCGCCGCCCTCGTCGCGGCCAGCGCCGGCGTCCTCGCAACACCCCCCGCCGACGCCGCTCCGGGCGAGCGCGTCCGCGTGATCGTCGAGCTCGACAAGCGCGCCAACGCCGAGAGCGTGGTCAAGGCGACGGTGGCACCCTCAAAGGTCCGCACGACGGACGTGCTGCCCTACCTGATCATGGAGGTGCCGGAGTCGGCCATCCGCGGGCTGCGGCGCAACCCGCACGTCCGCGCCGTGTCGAAGGACAAGACCTCGGCCCCGACGCTGGCCAGCGCGCTGCCGGTGATCAACGGCGACGACGTCCACGACCTCGGGCTCACGGGCGCCGGCGCCACGGTCGCCATCCTGGACACCGGCATCGACACGAACCATCCGTTCTTCGGCGCCGGCGGCAGCCGCATCGTCGCCCAGCACTGCTTCTCCACCGACGACGCCGGCGCGAACCGCCACACGCTGTGCCCCGACGGCACCAACGACGACACCTCGGCCGATGCGACCACGGCCCAGTGCCTGAACGGCACGGCCAACCTGTGCACCCACGGCACGCACGTGGCCGGCATCGCCGCCGGCAGCGCGGCCACCGACAGCGCCAACGCCCCCGGCGACGGTGTCGCGCCGGGCGCCCAGATCATGGCGGTGCAGGTGTTCACCCGCTTCGACCATCCCGCCGACTGCAGCCCCAGCGCCGCCCCCTGCGTCCTGAGCTGGGACGCCGACCAGGTCCTGGCGCTGGACTGGGTCCGCGCCCAAGCCACCGCCAACCCCGGCTGGAACATCGTGGCCGCGAACATGAGCCTCGGCGGCGGCATGAACACCTCCGCGTGCGACGCCGACGCCCGCAAGACGGCGATCGACAGCAACCTTGCCGCCGGCATCGCGACGGTCATCTCCGCCGGTAACGACAGCTACCTCGACGCCGTCGGCACGCCCGGCTGCATCTCGAGCGCCTTCACGGTCGGGTCCACCGACGACGACGACAGCGTGTCGAGCTTCAGCAACCGCGGCACCCTCGTCGACGTGATGGCACCGGGCAACAACATCGACTCGTCGGTGCCCGACGACGCGTACGGCTCCAAGAGCGGCACGTCGATGGCCGCCCCGATGGTCACCGGGGCCCTGGCGGTGCTCCGGTCCGCGGCCCCGAGCCGCTCCATCGGCAACCTGCTCGGCGACATCACCTCGACCGGCGTCCCGATCACCTACGGGATCGGCGGCGGCAACACCGCGACGACGCCCCGCCTCAACCTGCTGGCGGCCTTCCTGAGCGCCACCCCGAACCAGCCGCCCACGATCGGCGTGGACGCCGCGCAGGTCACCGTGGCCGAGGGCTCTGAGGCAACCATGACCGGCACGTACGGCGACCCGGACGGCCTGGCGGACGTGAGCGCCGTCAGCGCCGACGTCGGCACGGTCACGCACGCCGGCGGGGTGTGGACGTGGACGCATACCCCGGCCGACGGCCCGGCCACCAGCACGGTGACCGTCACCGTGACCGACAACGTCAGCCACACCGCCCAGGTCACCTTCACGCTCAACGTGACCAACGTGGCGCCGACGGTCGTGATCGACTCGATCAGCGACGCGGACGAGGGCGGGGAGGTCACCGCCGTCGCGCACTTCACCGACCCGGGCGACGACACGCACACCGCCCTCTTCGAGTGGGGCACCACCGCCGGAACGCCGGGCGTGGTCAGCCGCGTCGGGGACACGTTCACCGCGCTCTACACCTACGGCGACAACGGCACGTTCCCGATCACGGTCACCGTCACCGATTCCGACGGGGCCAGCGGCTCCGACACCGGCGACACGGCGGTGAGCAACGTGGCACCCACCGCCGAGATCACGGGTCCGGCCACCACCTCGTGGAACGGACAGGAGATCATCTTCGGCAGCGCCGGCGACCCGGTCGCCTTCACCGCGTCCGGCACGGACCCGGGCAGCGACGACCTGACGTTCGGCTGGAGCTATGGCGACGGCGCGAGCGACAGCAACGCGTCCCTGGTCAACCCGCCCGCCACCGACCCCGCGCTCAGCCCGAGCGTCCAGCCACGCAACGTCACCGACAACGCGCCCCACACCTACGCGATGGCCTGCGCCGCGACCGTAGGGCTCACCGTGAGCGACGACGATGCGGGATCCGACCACGACTCGGCCCTGGTGGTCATCCTGGGCGACAGCACCGACGCGGGCACGCTGGGCGTCTGGCAGACCGACTACCGCGAGAAGCGCAGCAAGCGCCACACGGCCGCCGAGAAGACCTGCCTGCTGAGCGTCGTACGCGTCCTGTCGAGCGTGTACACCGAGGTCGTGCCGCTGAACTCGAACGCCGACGCGGCGAAGGTGTTGTACCCGAAGCAGACCAACAACGCCCGCGACCAGTTCGACGCCCACCTGCTGGCGCTGTGGCTCAACATCGCCGACGGGTCGATCGCCCTGTCCGACCCGGTGGACGGCAACGGCGACGGCACCGCGGACACCACCATCGGCGCCCTGCTGCTGAGCGCCGAGGCGGAGCGCACCAGCGTCACGCCGAGCGACGCCTCGCTGACGATGTACAAGAACCTGTTCGAGGCCATCAACGCGGCGAACTGACCGACGACAGCTCGGGGTCGCTCGACCCGACCCCGGGCACGTCCAGGCGCACGGTCACCAGCGGCAGGAAGAACTGCACCAGCGGGCCGATGGCCAGCGCGTACAGCACCGTGCCCAGCCCGACGACGCCGCCGAGCGCCCAGCCGATGAGCAGGACGGCCAGTTCGAGGCCGGTGCGCACCAGCCGCAGCGACCAGCCGGTGCGCCGGGCCAGGCCCGTCATCAGGCCGTCGCGCGGCCCGGGGCCGAGCTGGGAGCCGATGTAGAGCCCCCCGGCGAGGCCGTTGATCGCCAGGCCGCCGAGCAGCAGTGACCACGCGGCGACCGGGCCGTCCGCGTCCGGAACCAGGGCCAGCGTCGCGTCCGTGGCGACCCCGATCACGATGGCATTGGCGATGGTGCCCAGCCCCGGCCACTGCCGCAGCGGGATCCACAGCAGCAACACCGCGAACCCGACCACGATCACGACGGTCCCGAACGACCAGCCCAGGTGACGCTGCAACCCGTAGTGGAAGACGTCCCACGGGTCGAGCCCGAGCCCGCTGCGGATGAACAGGCCCATCGCCGCGCCGTAGAGCCACAGGCCGACCAGCAGCTGCGGGATGCGACGCCAGAGCCGTCCGGCCCGGAGCTGGGCCAGCGGGTCCAGGTCGGCCAACAGGGACGTGCTGCGGTTCGATTCGACTGCCATGCCGAGGATCCTGTCGTGGATTGGCCTTGTGAAAAAGGGCCAATTCGGCGACAGTGGCCTCATGACGCCGCCCGGGATGACCGTGACCCGCCTGGGCCAGCTGCTCGGAGCCCGCGACCCCGCGGTTCCGGCCTACCGGTGGCTCGCCGACGGGTTGCGGCTGCTGATCGCGGACGGGCGGATCCCCAGCGGGACCACGCTGCCCAGCGAGCGACGGCTCACCGAGGCCCTCGGCCTGAGCCGCACCACGGTGACCCGCGCCTACGCCCTGCTCGGCCAGGGCGGCTTCCTGGTCGCCCGCCAGGGCTCGGGGCACGTCGCCTCGTTGCCGCTCGGGCGGCAGCGCCTGGGGGTTGGTGGGGCCTTGCTGCCGGGCACGGGCGACAGCGACGGCCTGCTCGACCTGACCTGCGCGTCCTGCCGCGCGCCCGCGGGCACCGCCGAGGCCTACGCCGCGGCGCTCGCGGCGTTGCCGAGCTTCCTCGCCGGCACCGGCTACGCCACCGCGGGGCTCGCGGAGCTGCGCGAACGGATCGCGGCCCGCTACGCCGAGCGCGGCCTGGCCACCGACCCCGACCAGGTGATGGTGGTCGGCGGCGCCCTGGCGGGGATCAGCCTCGCCGTCCGGGCGCTCACCCGCCCGGGCCAGCGGGTGCTCGTGGAGACCCCCTCCTATCCCAACGCCGTGGATGCGGCCCGGCGCAGCGGCGTCCGGCTGACCCCGCTGCCCGTGGAACCGGACGGCTGGGACCTCGACCTCGCCGCCGCCACCATCGCCGCCACCCGTCCGGCCGTGGCCCAGCTGACCCTCGACTTCCACAACCCCACCGGCGCCCTGATGCCGGACGCCGAGCGGGAGCGCCTGGCGGCCGCCCTGCGCCGGGCCGGCACCCTGGCCATCGTCGACGAGACGATGCTCGAGGTGCGCCTGGACGAGGTCGCGATGCCGCTGCCGTTCGCCGCCCACCTGTCGCGCAGCATCCTGGTGGGCAGCTCGTCCAAGTCGCACTGGGGCGGCCTGCGCCTCGGCTGGCTCCGGGTCCCGCGACCGCTGCTGCCGCGGCTGCTCCAGGCCCGGATCGCCGACGACCTCGGCGCCCCCCTGGTGGAGCAGCTCGCCCTCATCGAGCTGCTGCGCCAACACACCGGCCTGCACCCCGAGCGGCGCGAGGAGCTGCGCGCCTCGCGCGCCGCGATGCTGGCCGCGCTCCCCGATGCCATCCCCGGCGCCCGCTGGGTCACCCCGGCGGGCGGGCTGAGCCTGTGGGTTGAGCTCCCCGACCGGCGGGCCGCGCAACTCGCCGCCGCCGCCCGCGACGAGGGCGTCCTGATCAGCACCGGGCCGCAGTTCGCGCTCGACCACGGGCTGGAGGGCTTCGTCCGGCTGCCCTACAAGGACCCACCCGACGTGGTCTCCGACGCGCTGCGCCGGCTCGGCCGCGCCTGGCAGGCCCAGGCGGCCCTCCCCGCCGGGCAGCCGCTGGGGAAACCCCGCCCCGTCGTCGCCTGAGGCGAGCCGCGGCGCGTAGGGTCGGGGCCATGCCCCTGGACCACCTCGCCGCGATCGTGGCCGCCGCCGTTGGGGCTGGGGCCATCAACGCGGTGATCGGGTCCGGGACGCTGATCACGTTCCCCGTCCTGCTGATGCTCGGCTACCCGCCGATCGTCGCCAACATCTCCAGCAACCTGGGCCTGCTGCCCGGCGGGCTGGCCGGCTCGTACGGCTACCGGCGGGAGATCTCGCGGCAGCGGCCGCTGCTGCGGCAACTGGCTCCGGCCTCCTTCCTCGGGGGTCTGACAGGCGCCCTACTGCTGCTGACACTGCCGAGCGAGGTGTTCGACGCGGTCGTCCCCGCCCTGGTCGCCGTCGGGCTGCTGCTGGTCGTGTTCGGCCCCCGGCTGCAGCGCGCCGCGGCCCGCCATCACCCGGACGACCCGGCCAGCACCCACCGCGTCCTGACGCCGGTCGCGACGTTCGCCGCCGGGGTGTACGGCGGCTACTTCGGCGCCGGCCAGGGGATCATCCTGGTGGGGCTGCTGTCGGTGCTGGTGCCCATCGCCCTGCAGGAACTCAACGGCGCCAAGAACCTGCTCGTCTCCCTGGTGAATGCCGTCGCGGCCGTGGTGTTCGTGGCGCTGCGGGCCGACGCCATCGACTGGACGGTCGTGCTGCTGATCGGGATGGGCTCGTTCGCCGGCGGCCTGATCGGGTCGTCGGTCGGGCGGCGGCTGCCCACCCCCGTGCTGCGCGCGGCGATCGTGGTGGTCGGCAGCGTGGCCCTGTGGCAGCTGCTGCGGCGCTGACGTCTCGCCCGGCTCAGGCCGGCGGCGGGGCCGAGCGGCGCCCGTCCCCCACCCCGGCCAACCCCCAGCGCACCGCGCCGGCCCCCAGCCGCCCCAGCGGGCGTCCGACCAGGCCGGCCACGCGGTTCAGCGGCAGGTCCAGCATCTCGCGCGCCCAGCCGGGCAGGATCGCGATCGCCCCGGCGACCAGCGTGTAGTACCCCGGCCGCGCCGCCCACGGCAGCGGCGGGGACGCGATCAGGAAGTCGGCCGCGTCGCGGGCGGCTGCACTCACCGACAGCTCGGGCCGGAAGCCCACCAGCGTCTCGCGCAGCCCGGCCACGGTCATCGGAGGATCCAGCACCCCCAACAGGGAAGCGGCGACGCCCGTCTGCGCCACGTAGGTGTCGGCCTCGGCGGGCGACAGGCGGTCGGCCCCGAACTCCCGGTGCGCGGTCAGGAACGACTCGACCTCGGCGGCGTGCACCCACGCCAGCAGGCGGGGGTCGGAGGCCCGATAGGGCCGCCCGGACTCGTCGCGTCCCCGGACCCGCTCGTGGACCGCGCGCACGTGGGCGATCGTCGCCTCGGCGTCCGGGATCGTGGCGTAGGTGGTGACGGCGATGTAGTCCGCGGTGCGCTTCAGGCGCCCCCACGGATCGGAGCGGTAGCCCGAGTGGCCCGCGACCCCGGCCATCGCCGCCGGATGCAGCGACTGCAGCAGCAGCGCGGCGATCCCACCGACGAACATGGAGGCGTCCTCGTGGACGCGCCAGATCGGGTCGGCGGGGGTGAACCAGCGCTCCCCCGGCTTGCCCCAAATCCCCTGGGCCCGCTCGGCGGCGTCCTCACCGGCCACCCGCGTCCGCAGCGATTCCCCGAAGGCCCGCTGGATGCGCGAGACGGCGCGCGCCACGTGGGCGAGCGGGAACGAGACGGCAGTCACCCCGCCAGGATAGGCGCGGCGCGCGGCAGGCCGATCGGAGCGATCAGCCGACGCGCTTGGCGGCCCAGGCCGCGATGATCCGGTCGTTCAGGTCGAACATGACCTTCTTCTCGCCCGGCTCGGCGTGGTCGTAGCCGAGCAGGTGCAGCAGCCCGTGGATGAGCAGGTAGTCCGCCTCCTCGTCCGGGGTGCGGTTGCTGGCCGCCGCCTGCGCCGCCGTCACCGTGGGGCACAGCACGATGTCGCCCAGCATGCCCAGCGGCGGCTCCTCGCCGTCGCGGGCGGGGCGCAGCTCGTCCATGGGGAAGCTGAGCACGTCGGTGGGGCCTGGCTCGTCCATGTACTTCACGTGGTAGGCCGACATCGTGTCCTCGTCCACGAGCAGCACGGACAGCTCCGCCTCGGGATGGATGCGCAGCTGGTCGAGCGCGAAGATGGCCAGCGACACCAGTCGCTGCTCGTCCACCACCACGCCGGACTCGTTGTTGAGGTCGATCACGGGTTCCTCCTGAGCTCAGCGGTCGCGCCGCGGCGGCAGCGTGGATTCGTAGCGGTCGTAGGCGGCCACGATGCGACCGACCAGCTTGTGGCGGACGACGTCGTGGTTGGTCAGGGTGCAGAAGGCGATGTCCTGCACCCCGTCGAGGATGTCGGTGACGGCGCGCAGCCCGCTGCGGGTGCCGGTCGGCAGGTCCACCTGGGTGACGTCGCCGGTCACGACGACCTTCG
>CAZBMH010000094.1:0-9265 GCA_964492685.1 uncultured Micropruina sp. | reverse complement strand
CACTTGACTGGGGGTCAAGGGGTCGCAGGTTCAAATCCTGTCAGCCCGACAAGTGTTTAGGCTTGTCACGGACACATTGGTGCAGCGCAAGACAGGGCTTGCAAGATAACCGCAAGATAGGCCGATTCGCTCCCCACCCGAGGGAGCCCCAATGTTCACCACCAACACCCCGACCACCTGCCAGCACACGTTCATGCCCGGTGAGGTCCGGTGCCTCACCTGCCCGGCGCACCGCGTCGACTGCGATTGCCCGACGTGTGAGCCCGTACCCTCGACCCCGTGCCCGTCGTGGTGCACGCTCGCCGCGGGCCACCCGTACGACTCGACCACCCATGAGGGAGACAACCTCGTCCGGGTGCATGAGGTCGACGCAGGGGAAGTCATCTTGTCGGACGGTCGCCGCGTCTCGGCGTTGGTCGACTCGTGCGAGACGATCACCCCCGATGGACGGGTCACGATCACCAAGCCGCGGGCGGCGCTGTTCGATACCAACGCACTCGATGACCTGACCGGCGATGACCTGGGCAAGCTCGCCGACTTCCTCGGCGTCGTGTCGGCCAAGCTCGCCAGCGTCCCCGCGGTCGAGACGGTGATCTACCCGACGCCGGACGGCCCAACCACCAACGTCGCCGACGCTGAGGCGATCCGAGTCGAGTGGCCGGCGGGCTGGACCGTCGAGCAGCAGCAGGCGGCCAGCGACGACATGACGGCCCGGCTTGATGCGATGGTGGCCGAGGTCACGGCGCAGCGGTAGCAGCCCCACAACGGTCGCTCACCGGCCAGCGGCAGACCCCCGGGTGGTTGAAATCCCCCGGGGGTCTTGTCGTCTAGCCGGTGGCGCGATCCGTTACAAGTCAGTCACGTGTGACAGGTGCGAACCGGGCGCGTATCTCGTCCAGTTTGCTGGCGGCGCGATCCAGGTCCGCCTTGACCCTCGCCGCGTGTGCGCTGTTGCGGAATCGGGGGAACCGATCATCGGCGGTCAAGTGATCCAGCGAGGCGAGAAGCTTCTCCAAGTCATAGGTGCGATTCCTGAGCGCATCGGGTAGCGGTCGCTTCGGTCGCTTCGGCTGCTCCCCGTCCCGACGGACGCGGTAGGCAATCGTCCGGCAGCGACCGGAGCAGTAGCTGGCATCGGCGCGAGTGGCGGTGAACTCGCGTCCGCATCTGTTACACGTCACTTCCATGTGACAGATAGTCTCACGGGTCGCCTACCTGTCACAAGTCAATCAGATGTGACGGGTGTGTAACATCCCCGGGCCCCGGCGGCAGGGGCTTCCCCTCCGCCTGCCGCCGCGGATTTGGGGGGCGGGGCGCCGGGCGTCGAGCGACACGACACGGCCAGGTGGTAAGTCGCTTACCACGTCCGCAGGGCGTCAGGCGTCGGGGCGGAGGGAGGCACGGCGGCGGCGTGCCACCGTGAATTCGTCCTCAGCGTCGGCGGCCGCGTCCGGGTGGGCGTCGAGTGCCCTCAACGTCTCGCGGAGCTCGCGCACCAACGGCGCCAGCCTGGTCGGGTCCTCACGCTTCACTGTGCCAATGGCGGCGACCAGGACGTCCCTGACCATGCGCAGATCACTGGCGGCGGTCACCGGGCCGGCGGCGGCCGCGGGCGGTACGTCGTTCAGCAGCTCGGGGGCAGGTGAGAAGTCGCTTCTCACGTCCTGGGGGGCGGGGGGAGCGATGCGGCGGCGCTGGTCGGCCTGGGCCCGCTTCACGTCCCTGTTCGCCTGCCTGCAAGCCGTGCACGGCTTCTCACCGGCGCGCAGATGACGACGGTACGCGGCCAGGGTGCCACATGGTGCCACGTCAGCCACTGGTACCACCTTCAACGACTGTGAGTGAGAGAGGCCAGTGCCGTCGCTGACTGTCCGGCGGAGAGGGTCTGGGCTTTTTGTGGCCACCCCCTCGCGGGGCGCGCTGGACGGGTCTTGGGTTCCTCAGGAGGTGAGGCCTCTTCGCCCATCGATCCACGTTGCGCCAGCGGCGTTCGTTTGATGCCGGCGCGGTGGTGACGTTGACGCGCCCCCGCGAGGGGAGTCATGGGGGTTAGCGGCCGAACAGTCGCCGGTAGTTCGCGGCTTCGATCGGGTCGAGTCCGTGGGCGTGCTGTTCGGCGTCCTCGGCGGCTTGCTCCTTGAGCCGGTCGACGGCTGCCAGGATCTCCTCGTTGCTGGCGTCGTCGGGCAGGTTCGCGCCGGCGGCGTTGAGTTTGTCGATGATCTGCTGACGGGTGATCTTGGCCATGGCGGGTTGTCCTTCGGGTCAGGTGGTGGTGTTGGCCGCGTCGTGGCGGGCTTGGGCGACGCCTTCGAGGATGACGGTTGACACACCGGCGGCGCGGATCGCGTCGAGGGGGTCGATTTCGTCGAGGGTGCACAGGTGCAGGTAGGGGGCGAGTCGGAGCCATTTGACGTGGCCGCCGGTGTCGCCGTCGTGGGCTTCGAGGGTTTGGCCTCCCCACGGCTTGAGGATGGCAACGGCGTGGTTCACGTGGCCGGGGTTGCGGTCGGAGTGTTCGCGTCCGGGTGTCGCGGGCAGCGGCGAGACGGTGGGCGCGATGCCGAGGATTTCGGACATGAGACGCCGGGTGTCGGCGATCGCTTCGAGCGTGTGGACGTCGACGTCGCGGAACCGTTTCCACGCTGCGACCTGTTCGGCGGGCCGGTCGAGCATCTGCTCGGGGGTCGCGTTGGGGTCGATGCCGTAGCCGGCAACTTTGCGGCCTTGGTCGGCGGCGGCGTCGAACGCCGGGCGGAGCTCCCGGATGATGTCGTCGGCGGAGGCGCGGAGGGAGTCGAGGAACTCGCCGGCCAAGCTGGCGAGAATGTCGGTCATTGCGAGGCCGATCACGTTCCGGGTGGCGTCGGTGCCGACGATGGCGGCGGCCCGGGCCAGGTCGATGAGTTCATCGGCGGTGCAGTCGAGCAGCGGCCGCGGTGGGCGGGGGGCGGACATTGCCCGGCTCGCCAGGTCGGCACGGATCAGGGCGGCGTAGGCTTTGGCGCCGGGCAGGGTGCGGACGCCGTGCTGGGCGAGCCGTTCGGCCAGGGCCAACGGCAGCATGTTGGTGTTCATCCCGGGCAGGCCGGTGGCGTTCCTCATCGGGTTCCCTCCTGGGTCTGGGTGGGGCGGACGGGGATGGTCACAGCAGCGACACACCCCGTGTCGATGAGCCGGTCCAGGTCGGCCTGGTCGACGTTCTCCGGCAGGATCACGCCGCGGTAGAACTCGCTCGTGGGGTACTTGCCGCCGGGGACGGGGACGGTGACATAGGCGCCGGTGACGACGTGCAGTGTCACGGTCGGCGGGGTGGGCGGTGCCTCGGTGGGGTTGGGTTCGGTCACGGGTTGGTGCTCCCTTCGATGTGTTCGGCGACGGCCTGACGGTCGACCAGCCAGCGGCCACCGACCAGGCGGCCACCGAGGGCGGGCGCCATTCGGCGGACGTGCCGCTCGCTGCATCCGAGCAGGGCGGCGGCTTCGTCGGTGGTCATGTAGTCAGCTTCCCCAACCAGCGGTGCGGGCGTGTCCGCGTGTCCGCCTGGGGACATGGCGGCGGCCAGGGCAGCGAGCGCGGCCAACGGGGGGAGCCCGTTACGGCGGCGGTGGTCCTGGGCGATATGGACGGCGTACCGGGCGGCGTCCAGGGCGTTGCCGGTCAACAGCACCGCATCGGCGGGCAGGCGGTGGACGCTCACCACTCGGCCTCTTCTGGGTCTCGGTGGCCGCGGGCGGCGATCCGATCGGCGTCACACTCGGGGCAGCCGGTGCCCCGGCACGTCACCGGTTGCAGGTGTTCCCGGCACACGTAGCGGGAGGGCATGGGGGCGGGCTTGGGTTTGGCGTCCTCGAGTGCGTCGAGGGCTGCCGCGGTGCGCCAGCTGAGGCGGCCGAACATCGGCTCCGGTTCGGCGGTTGTGGGTGCCGCCGGGGTCCGCCGCGTGTCGGCGGTGAGGCGATTGCAGACGCGGCACTTCACCATCGGGACGCCGCGGCGGTCGGTGAACCGCACGAGCCTGGGGCCGGCGCAGTCGGGGGCGTGGGTCAGGGCGTCGGTCATCGCGTGGTCCTCTCGGGGCGGGCGGGTCGTTGGTCGTCGGCGGGGCAGGTGCGTCCGCATTCGGGGCACCACAGTTCAGGCGTGCTGTTCCAGGTGGCGCGCAGGATCGGCGGCCGGCGTCGCTGGCAGCGGGGGGCGTGTTCGATCAACTTCATCGCTCGGCCTCCCACTCGACTCGGGTGAGGTACAGCTCGGCGTCTCGCCCGTGATCTTGGAGTGTGTCGAGGAACCGGGAGGCGTCGTGGTGCCGGGTGTAGTAGCGGTGCCTGACGTTCCGGCCGCTGACCTCGACCCAGCGCACCAACCACAGTCGGCGGGACCTTGGCCTCAGTCGGTCGGCGGTCATCGGCCGGCCTCCCGGTTCTCCAGGGCGCGCAGGCACTCCGGGTGCCGGGCGCGGCCAGGGGGCAGCGGCTTGCCACACTCGGGGCAGGGGCGGGCCGCCTGGGGAATCGGGGGCACTGTCTGACTGTCTCCCACCGTCTCCCCACCATCTCCCGGGATACGGTGACTGTCTGTCTCCCACCCCCCGGTATAAGGGTGGGAGACGGTCAGATGGTCAGGAGACGGTCGACTGTCTCCCGTCTCGTAGAGGTCAGACGCCGGGTCGGTTCGCTGCCGGTATTCCTTGATCGACCGATGCAGGTTGGCGTTACGGGCGCCGGCCTCAACGGCGACGTATCCCTCTGCGACCAGAACCCCGAGTGCTGTCCGGACGTGCTGCTCTCGGCCTGGTACGTCGCCGTTGATCCGGTTGAACGACAGTCCGTCGTCGGCCTGCTCCAGGTACCGGCTCACCCGTTCCATGAGGGTGGTCGGCCGGAACGTCTGCGCTTGCTGTTCGGGGTCGGTGCTCGTGCGGGCCGCCTCGATCGTGACGGCCGGCGCCGGGCCGGTCGAGTCGATCACCACGCGGGCGGCCTCCTGAGTACGGTCTGACGGGCGCATCGGCCCGCTATGGCCTCGGACGTGCCCGGGGCGGTCCTTGGCCACCCGGAGCACGATGACGCCGCGCAGACCGCGGCCCAGCGGTTGGGCAACCTCGACCGTGTAGGCGGCGCCGGTGAGTGCTGCCAGCTTGGCCTGCCCACCGATGGCGAACCGGCCGCGGCTGTCGGCATCCTTGGTCACGTGGTCGACCATGACGACGGCGGCGCCGGTCCGGTCAGCTATGGCCTTGGGAAGTGCCCGCGCCCATCGGGTAATGCCGTCGTTGTCCTTGGTCTCAGCACCCCACAGGGCCAGGGCGTCGGTCACCCCGTCGATCACGGCCAGGTCGAACCGCTCCCGCTGGTGAGCCAGGAACGCGGCGGCCTCGGCCGGGCTGGTCTCGGGTTGGACCTCGGGCCGGACGTAGACGAACCCGGCCGCCACCTGGGCGGGCGTGGCGCCGAACTCCACCAGTCGGGCGGTCACCGAGGCGGGGTCGGATTCGAAGTCCACGAACAGCACCCGGCCGCCGCCGGCCAGGATCCGCACGGCCTCGACCTGGGCAAGCAGGCTCTTACCGCTCTCGCTCTCCCCGTGGAATGAGTGAGTGAGTCCCCGGTACAGCAGGCACACCCCATCGGCCCGGGGGAGGAGTTCTGGCTCGGGCTCCCGGTTGCTGCCGTCGAGGAACGCGGACAGGTCCACCGGCGCCCATGACGGCCGCTCGGAAGTCTCTGCCTCAGGTAGAGGGTTGCCGCTGGCTACGGCTTCGACCCGCTCCGGTGAGGTGTGTCCATCGGACACACCTGAGCCCGGGGCAGGTGACAACTCGGTTGTCACCTGGGCGTGCTGCACCGTCCGCGGGCTCGTGATGCCCTTCCCGAGGCCGGAACGGATGGTGGCCAGCGCCTCGGCGTCGGGGAGTCCGCAGGCGCGGGCGGCGTCGGCCAGGGCGTGCCGGGCCTCGGCGTCGGCTATCTCGTGCGGGACCAGCTGACCAACCCGGAACGCGGCCAGGTTCAGCCGGTCGTTTCGCCCTCCCTGGGCGGTGGCCGCCACATGGGCGCACTCGTCGGCCAGGACCGCGGCACCGTAGCGGGTCGTGCCCGTGCCGGCCAGGAGGGGCGCTGGGCGGGGCGTCCTGGGTTGCTCGGCGTCCGCGCCGGGCGCCGGGTCGAGGATGCCAAGCCAGCCGGCGCAGTCGGGCATCGGCTCGGGGTCGAGGACGGGCGGCTCGGTCCACCGGTAGCACCCCTCGGTCACTTCCCCGGTCGTCTCGTCGGTCCGGTCGACCACCGAGGGCGGCGCCACGGCATAGCCACCGGTCCCGAGGTAGTCGACGTGCGGCAGCACCCCGACCCGGCGCCGGCGTCCCTGGGCGGGAATCCAGCCGTGCCAGCCGCGGGGCGTCGCCACCCATCCGAGGACGGGCGGGGTCGCGTCCCCGAACCGGTCATGGATTGCGGCCAGGGCGTCCGGGCCGTCCAGGTCGACCACGTCGAACGGGCCACCGTTGAGAATCCCGATGTTGGCATCGGGGGTCTGGGCCCACCAGTCCCGAACCGTTGCCGGGTCACTGGTGGCCTTGTCCTGCCAGCCCTTGAGCCGGGCGTCCTTGGCCCGCGGCGGGAGCGGGAACACCTTGCACCCTTGGGCGGCGTACCAGGCGGCGGCCTCGGGCAGGGACATGCTGTTGACGCCGCTCACGGCAGCTCCAGCCGGTAGGAGCGGTGCGGGCCGGGGTGGCAGTGGGACAGCCGCACGCCGGGCCCCTCGGGGTCGCCGTAGGGCCATCCGTGGTGATGTGTCTTGCCGCAGAACGGGCAGCGAACCGCCACGTCCCGGGTCGTCTTGGTGTTCACCACGGCCAGGACCACGGCGGCCGGCAAGGGGTCCGCGTTCTTGTCGTGGACCTGGGCTATGCTCGTGGTAGCCGCCAAGCTACTTCTAGCCGCCTTGACCCTTGCCAGGTCGGGGCGGCTTTGCTGTGTCGTCACCGTACCGGGCCGAGCCGGGTGGGGCGGGCCGGTTTGCTCAGGGTGCGGGCGTTGGGGACGGCCTTGGACGCGGCCCACGCGTCGAGCTCGTCCAGGCGGACGCGGATTGCCTTGCCGAACTTGTAACCGGGGAGTTCCCCGGCTGAGATGGCGCGGCGGATGGTCCGATCGCACAGGCTGAGCCGTTCGGCGGCGACTGGGAGCGCCACGTACGTCGGTGGCTCGGTGTGGGTGGGTGGGAGCGATGCTCGGGGCATGGCTGCGGGTCCCCTCTCAGGGTCTCACGCAGCCCGTACGTCTGGCACATAACCCCGTGCCGGGGGCGCATCACGCGCTAGGGCATTCCTATGTTATGACGTCTCCACGTTACCCAATCGGACCCACTGCGACTAACGCGACACGCCGCCAGGGGAGATTCGCTCAACGTTGCGGACGTCGATCGCGGGCGGCTTCCGCTTGGGGCGGGGGAGTCCCATAACCGCGGAGCGCAGACGGGCGCCGTCTACATGGTGAGTGATCCCACAGCGGCACTCGATGTAGAAGTCATGCCCCAGTACGGCGAACTTGTTGTGTGGGTTGGTGGTGACCACGGACCCGGCCATCCCCTCGGGCCAGGTGGTCACCAGGGCGATGACGGACGGACGGCCGGGCCGGTTGCGGCACAGCACCACGGCGCGGCGCTGAGACTGCGGGATGACCCCCATGACGTCACGGGCCGGCCGGTCCCCGCGGTGCAGGGTCGACTGACCCTCCCCACTTTCGAGGTCGGCCGGCGCACCACTGAACGTGCGAGCCAAGCGGGTAGGTTGGCTCGTCGGTTTGGGGGCGTCGGGGCCGAACAGCTTGGTGTAGATCTCGTCTTCCTCGGGTGTTGTGAAGCCGCTCACGACTCACCCCCGCCGGCCGCCATCGCGGACAGCTTCCGGGCCAGCTCGGCCTGCCGGCCAGACGCCGCGTGCTGGTAGCGCAGCGCAGCGCCTACCGTCGAGTGTCCTAGCCGTTCCATCAGTTCGGCGAGGGTGGCGCCTTGCTGGGCGGCCATCGTGGCACCGGTGTGGCGGAGGTCGTGAAACCTCAGGTCCGGCCGGCCCGCTTTGGCCCGGGCAGGGCGGAACACCTTGTACATGCTCCCGTGGTGCATGTGGAGTCCCTGAGTGTTGGGGAACACCAGGCCATCCGGCCCGGGGACGGCGAACCGCTCCAGGTGGTCGGCCAGCATCGGGAGCAGGTGGGGCGGGATGGTCACGTCCCGGACGCCGGCCTCAGACTTGGGCGTCCCGACCACGGGCGTGCTCGCGGTCGGCCACGTCACGGCCCGGCGGACGCGGATCAGGCCGGCGGCGAGGTCGACGTCCGACTGACGCAGCTCGGTGAGCTCACCGAACCTCAGTGCGCACCAGGCGGCGACTAGGACGAGTGCCCGGTATCGCTCGGGCAGGCTCAGGGTCAGGGTCTCCAGCTCGGCCAGGGTCGCCGGCCGGATCGCTTTGGCCCGCTTGGCCGAGCTGGCGCCGACGATGCGGCACGGGTTGACGGCGATGAGCTCGTCACTGGCGGCGGTAGCGAAGATGGTGCGCAGCAGGGCGTAGGCGTGCGCACGGGCGCTCTTTGTCGTCGGATCGAGGGTCCGGTACCAGGCTTTCACGTCCGCGCTGGTGATCTCGCGCAGCGGCGCCTCCTCGAATGCGCGGAGCAGAACCTCGAGTGTCTTTGCGTACTCCGAGCGTGTCCGGGGTTTCAGCTCCCGCTCATCGAGCCAGCGGCGGGAGTACTCCCCGAACGTCGTGGCGTCCGGCTCGGGCGGGGGAGCGGGCTTCCATCGGTACTCCATCAGCTCTGCGTGCCGCATATCCAGCCAGGCCGCGGCGTCGGTCTTGGTCAGGAACGTGACCGGCGCCAAGTGCCGCTCTCGGTCGGTGCCGATGTAGCTGGCCTGGTAGCGCCCGGAGCGTTGCCGGGTGATCGCACCGAATGCGCGCCGGGTTCGTCTGCCGGTCTCGGCGGGTTCGGGTTCGGGCGCCGGGAGTCGGCGCAGGGGGACGACGTTGCCGCTCACCGGCGGAATCCCTTGCAAGATAGTTGCATGATAAGGATTGTACGGTAGAGTCACTGTCAGTCGGATACAGACACGCAGACGGGTCAGTCAGCCCGGGCGACGTGCCTAGTCAGACAGGCAAAACACCTAGTAACCGAGCGAATCGACCAACCACCGGACGACACTTTCAAATCCTGTCAGCCCGACTGGTGTTCGACCTTGTCAGAGGCCACTTACGGAT
>CAZBMH010000093.1:0-9362 GCA_964492685.1 uncultured Micropruina sp. | reverse complement strand
GGAGAAGGTCACCGGTCAGGCCGAGATCCGCGAGATCTTCCGCTCGTCCAAGTTCGGCACGATCGCGGGCTGCATGGTCCTCGACGGGACGATCAAGCGCAACGCCAAGGCTCGCCTGCTGCGGGACGGCATCGTGGTCTCCGAAACCTCGATCGCCTCGCTCCGCCGCGAGAAGGACGATGCCACCGAGGTGCGCGAGGGGTTCGAGTGCGGTCTGACGCTGCACAACTACTCCGACATCAAGCACGGCGACATCATCGAAACCTTCGAGATGGTCGAGAAGCCGCGCAACTGATCACGCACGATGCGGGCATGCCGGTCACGGCGTGTCCGCATCGTCGTTCAAGGAGGAGAAGGCCATGGGCAGCCCCCGCTATGTGAAGGTCGCCGAGCAGATCCACGTGATCGTCGCCGAGATGCTGGAGCGGCGGATCAAGGATCCCCGCCTCGGTTTCGTCACCGTCACCGATGTCCGCATCACCGGCGACGGCCGCGACGCCACCGTGTTCTACACGGTGCTGGGCGACGAGCAGTCGCGCATCGACACCGCGCACGCGCTGGAGTCGGCCCGCGGGTTGATCCGCTCCACGGTCGGCAAGCAACTGGGCATGAAGTTCAGCCCCACGATCGCGTTCTCGATGGACGCGGTCCCCGAGACCGCCAAGCACATCGAGGATGCGTTGGCCCGGGCGCGGCTGTCGGACGAGGCCGTCGCGGCGCAGGCGGCCACGGCCAGCTATGCCGGCGATGCCGACCCCTACAAGCACGACGACGAGGACGAGACCGAGCAGTGACCCGGGCTCCGGGGGTTGCGTCCGGCCTGATCGTCGTTGACAAGCCGCAGGGCTGGACATCGCATCAGGTCGTCGGCCGCGTCCGTCGACTGGTCGGTACCCGCAAGGTTGGCCACGCCGGCACGCTGGATCCGATGGCGACCGGGGTGCTGTTGGTCGGGGTCGAGCGGGCCACCCGGCTGCTCGGCCATCTGGCCGGGCACGACAAGAGCTACCTGGCCACCATCCGGCTCGGCCAGGAGACGGTGACCGACGACGCCGAGGGCGACGTCCTGGCCGCGGCCGGGGCCACCGGGCTGACGCGCGACGACGTCGCGACGGCCGTCGGCCCCTACCGCGGCGACATCGTCCAGGTGCCCTCGGCGGTCTCCGCGATCAAGGTGGCCGGTGTCCGCTCGTATGCCCGTGTCCGCGCCGGCGAGGATGTGCAACTCAAGGCTCGGCCGGTGACCGTGAGCCGCTACGACGTCCTGGCTGCGCGCCAGGCCTCGGCCGAGGGACTGCCCGTCATCGACGTGGACGTCGTCGTCGACTGCTCCAGCGGGACCTACATCCGCGCGCTGGCGCGCGATCTCGGGCGCGACCTGGGCACCGGGGGACACCTGACGGCGCTGCGCCGCACCCGCGTGGGGCAGTTCGGCCTGCACGACGCGTCCCTGGACGCCGACGGCCTGGCCGTCGACCTGCCGCCCGCCATGCTCACGCTCGCGGACGTCGCCACCCGTGCCTTCGAGCACGTGGAGCTCACCGGGGCCGAGGCCGCCGACGTTCGCTTCGGGCGCTCTCTGGCGCGGCCGGTGCCCGCCGCCCCCACGGCGCTGCTGAGCGACGGGGAGTTCCTCGCCCTGTACGAGCCCCATGAGGGCGGGAGCCGACCCATCGCGGTCTTCGTCTGAGCTCCGCGGCGCCGGCGGTCGGTGGGCCTTGGTTCACCTGTTTTAAACACATAAGATAGTGATTAAGGGATCCCGCTGGTGAGGCCCCCCGCGCCCGGATCGTGAGCGCGACGGCCCCGAGAAAAGCTCGCTATCGAGGAGGCTCGACCATGTCCGAAATCACCCCGTTGCGCGCTGCCGTCATGCACGGCAGCGGCCTGAAGCGCCTGAACAGCACGTGGGGGGAGGTGCTGGCGGAGTTCCTGGGCACGTTCGTGCTGATCGCCTTCGGTGACGGAGTCGTCGCGATGGCCGTGGCCGCGCTTCCCGGATCCGGGCGCACCGCCGGTCCGACCACCATCTTCCAGGCCGGCGGCGACTGGCTGTTGATCACCTGGGGCTGGGCCCTGGCCGTCGCGATGGGCGTCTACGTCGCCGGCGGCGTCAGCGGTGCCCATCTGAACCCCGCGGTGACCCTGGCGTTCGCCGTTCGCCGCAGGTTCCCCTGGCGGAAGGTCATCCCGTACGTCGTCGCCCAGGTGGTCGGCGCGTTCGTGGGTGCCGCCCTGGTGTACCTGGTCTACCACCAGGCCATCGATGCCTTCAATGCGGCCTCGAACACGGCCCGAAACGCGCCGGGCGGCCTCGCCACCTATTCGATCTTCGCGACCTTCCCGGCGCCGTACTATCACGGCAGCCTGCTCGGGCCGCTGACGGATCAGATCGTCGGCACCGCCTTCCTGGTGATGTTGATCGCCGCCTTGGTGGACGCGCGGAACCTGGCCGTGAAGGCCAACCTGGGCCCGTTCATCATCGGTCTGGCCGTGGCGGCCATCGGCATGTCGTTCGGCGCCAACGCGGGGTACGCGATCAACCCGGCCCGTGACTTCGGCCCCCGGCTGTTCGCCTGGATGGCCGGCTGGGGCGACCTCGCCCTTCCCGGAACCCTGGACGGCTCGTACGCCTGGTACTTCTGGGTCCCGATCATCGGACCGCTCGTCGGCGGCGTGATCGGCATCGTGCTCTACGACCTGTTCGTCGGTGACGTGCTGCACGCCCGCCGGCTGGGCACCTCGGTGGGTCCGGCCGAGCCCGACGAGGAGTGAGGGCGGCCTCCCTCTCGTCCGGGGGCCCCGTGGCGGGTCGGCCGGACGGGGGGAAGGACGGCTCCGCTGGGATCAGCTGGGGCGCGCCTTCGGGGCCGACTCGGCGGTCCTGGCCGGATCCGTGACCACCACGTCCCCGAGTGCCTCGTCGATACGTGCCAGGGTCTCGGGGTCGAGCCGTACCCCGGAGGCGGCCACGTTGTCGACGACCTGGTCGGGTCGGGAGGCGCCGATGATCGCGCAGGCCACGTTGTCGTTGGCAAGCACCCAGGCGATCGCCAGTTGCGCCATCGTCAGGCCGAGGTCCGCCGCGATCGGGCGCAGGTTCTGCACCCGGGCCAGCACGGCATCGTCCAGCCACCGGCCGATCATCCGGGCGCCGCCCTTGTCGTCGGTGGCCCGGGAGCCGGCGGGTGCCGGCGCACCCGGCAGGTACTTGCCGGTGAGCACGCCCTGGGCGACCGGCGACCACACCACCTGGGAGAGCCCCAGCTCGCGGCTCACCGGGACGACCTCGCCCTCGATCACCCGCCACAGCATCGAGTACTGCGGCTGGTTGGAGATCAGCTGGAACCCCATCGTCCCCGCCAGCTCGGCGCCGGCGCGGATCTGGTCGGCCGTCCACTCGCTCACACCGATGTAGAGGGCCTTGCCCTGCCGCACGACGTCGGCGAAGGCCCGCATCGTCTCCTCCAACGGCGTGAACGCGTCGAAGCGATGGGCCTGATAGACGTCCACGTAGTCGGTTCCGAGCCGCCGCAGCGAGCCGTTGATCGATTCCATGATGTGCTTGCGTGACAGGCCGCAGTCGTTGGGGCCGCCGGGGCCGGTGGGCCAGAAGACCTTGGTCATGATCTCCAGCGACTCGCGGCGCTCCCCGGCCAGGGCCTCCCCGAGCACGGTCTCGGCCCGCGTGTTCGCGTAGACGTCGGCCGTGTCGAAGGTCGTGATCCCGGCGTCCAGCGCAGCGCGCACGCACGCCGTGGCGGCGTCGTTCTCCACCTGAGACCCGTGGGTGATCCAGTTGCCGTAACAGATCTCCGAAATTTTCAGGCCGGAGTGGCCGAGGAAGCGATGATCCATGGCTCCCATCCAACACCCGAGCGCCCCGGCCGCAGATTCGGACACCCCACGGCGGGTTGCTAATGTTCGGAGTCGGTAGCAGGCGTCGACGAACGGGACGGGTGTGCAGCAGACGGCGGTCGTGATCGGCAACTTCGACGGCGTCCACCCCGGCCACCGGGAGGTGCTCGCCGAGGCCCGACGCCGGGCCGCCGACCTGCCGCTGGTCGTGGTCACGTTCTGGCCCCACCCCGTGTCGGTGGTGCGTCCCGACCGGGGGCCGATGCTGCTGACGAGCTTGGACGAGCGGGTGGCCCTGCTGGCCAAGGCCGGGGCCGACCGGGTCGAGGTCATCGACTTCACCCCCGAGTTTGCCCTGTGGAGCCCTGCCGAGTTCGTCGAAAGGATCCTGTTGCCGTTGCAGCCGGCGCTGGTGGTGGTGGGGGAGAACTTCCGCTTCGGTCACCGCGCGGCCGGCGGAGTCGACACGCTGCGCGAGCTGGGCGCGGGGCGCTTCGAGGTCGACACCCTGCGGTTGGTCCGCTTCGGCGACGAGGAGACCTGCTCCACCCGGATCCGGGAGGCGCTCGCGGCGGGCGACGTCAGCCACGCCGCGGAGCACCTGGGCCGGCCGTTCCGCTTCAGCGGCCTCGTCCGCCACGGCGATCACCGGGGACGCGGCCTCGGCTTCCCCACGGCGAACCTCGCCGTCCCGCGGGATCAGGCCTGCCCCGCCGACGGGGTCTACGCCGGCTGGCTCACCCGCCTGGACCGGCGGGACGGTCGGGGGAACCCGTTGCCGCCCGGCGTCGAGGCCGAACGCTGGCCTGCCGCGATCTCGGTGGGGACCAACCCCACCTTCGACGGCCAGGTGCGGCGCGTCGAGTCCTACGTCCTGGATCGCGACGACCTGGAGCTCTACGACGCGCCGATCGCGGTCGACTTCGTCGGGCGCATCCGCGGACAGGTCCGGTTCACCGGCGTCGAGGGGCTCATCGTGCAGATGAACGACGACGTGGACCGTACCCGCGAGCTTCTCGCCGACTCCTCCCGGGCCGACTAGGCCCGAGCGGGTCGCGCGCCCGCTGCGGCAGCCCCGGGAAGCCGCCGCCACCCGCCATCACAGCAGCCGGAGCGACTTCCGGTAGACCGCGTGGACGCCCTGACGGATCTGGCGCTCGCCCTGGTCGTCGACGAACTCGTACGAGGTCTTCTTGTGGTTGCCCGTGGGGGTGTAGTCGAGCGAGATGTACATCGGGATCGCGGCCTCGTTGTCGGGGTCGACCCGCAGGAAGACCTCGGGGAAGTCGCGCTGCTGGGCGACCACCTCCAGGTACCCGGTCAGTGCCCGGGCCACCCCCTGACGGCGGGCATGGGGATAGACCCACAGGCTTTTCAGCTCGGGCGCGAGGCTCCCGGGGCGGCAGTCCAGGACGCTGGTGCCCAAGGGCTCCTCGCCCCGGAACGCGACCGCATAGAAGTAGTCACCTGCCTGCTGCAAGGCGAAATGCTGCTCCGCATAGCGGGCGCTGGCGTGGGGCTCGAAGCTCGCCAGGGTCGGGATGTCCGCCTCGTCACACAGTCTGACCGTGATCGGTTCGCTCATCGGGTTCCTCGCTTCGGTCGCGCTCGGCACGGGCTCACTGGGGGGAGTGCGCACGCCTGACTCGCTGTTCATCTTGCCAGACGCGTGCGACAACGCCGACCCCCCGGCTTCGCGAGACCGCCCGGCGGCGCGGTCGGCTGGCGTGGTAGAGGCGTCCCGTCGGGGACGGGTGGGGGCCCGACGCTGCCGGGCGAGGGCCCCCGGGTGCGCCTCGGTGAGAGCCCTCCCCGGCGGTCTGTTAGTCGAGTTCCTTCAGGTGCGTGATGACCTCGCCGATGGCCGCCTGGGCGGAGCCGTAGAGCATGGAGGTGTTCTCGGCGTAGAACAAGGCGTTCTCGATCCCGGAGTAGCCCGCCCCCTTGCCCCGCTTGATGACGATGCACTGTCGGGCCTTGTCGGCGTCCAGGATCGGCATGCCGTAGATCGGGCTCGACTTGTCGGTGCGGGCCACCGGGTTCACCACGTCGTTGGCGCCGATCACCAGTGCCACGTCGGTGAGCGGGAAGTCGGCGTTGATCTCCTCCAGGTCGAAGATCTGGTCGTAGGGGACCCCGGCCTCGGCCAGCAGGACGTTCATGTGACCGGGCATCCGTCCGGCGACGGGGTGGATCGCGAACTTCACGTCGATGCCCTGGGCCTCCAGCAGCTTGGTCATCTCGTAGACCTTGTGCTGGGCACCCGCCACGGCCATGCCGTAGCCCGGGATGATCACCACGCTGGAGGCGTAGCGCATGGCGGCGGCGGCGTCCATCGCCGACAGTTCCTTCATGGAGCCGGCGATCTCGCCGCCCGCCTGGGCCTCGCCCGTGATGGGGGTGAAGATGACGTTGGTGATCGGCCGATTCATCGCCTTGGCCATCAGGTTGGTCAGCAGCGTGCCCGACGCGCCGACCACGATGCCCGCGATGATGAGCGCCGGGTTGCGGAGCACGTAGCCCTCAAGGCCCACGGCCAGGCCGGTGAACGCGTTCAGCAGCGAGATCACCACCGGCATGTCGGCCCCGCCGATCGGCGCGACCACGACCACGCCGAGCACTGAGGCGAGCACGAAGAAGGCGATCACGGCGATCGGGTTCAGCGTCGCGGCCGACACGATGCCGAGCACCAGGACGACCAGGGCGAGCCCAGCGTTGACCAGGTTCTGCGAGGGCAGCTTCCAGGTCTTCTTCATGATGCCCTGCAGCTTCAGGAACGCCACCACCGACCCGGAGAACGCGACGGAGCCAATGAGGGCGCCGAGGGCCGCGATCACCGCGGTGGGCAGGGCGGTGATCTCGTCGCCCGCGAACTCGATCGCGGCGATCAGGGCCGCCGCGCCGCCCCCCATGCCGTTGTAGATGGCGACCATCTGCGGCATGTCCGTCATCTTGACGATCTTGCCCGCCCACGCGGCGACGCCGGCGCCGATGGCCAGCGCCGCGACGGTCAGCCCGAGGTTGAACAGCTTCCCGCCGGCGAAGAACTGCAGCCCGGAGCCGTCGTGGCTGGTCAGCAGGAATGTGACGCCCGTGGCCAGAACCATGCCGATGCCGGCCCACTTGATGCCGGCCGAGGCCGTCTTGGGCGACGACATGGCCTTGAGGCCGAGGATGAACAGGACGGCGACCAGCAGGTAGGCGCCGTTGATGACCCACTCCATGGTCACGCCTCCTTGCTGGGAAGAGCGGTCTTCTTGGCGTCCTTCTTGGCGGCGAACATGCCGAGCATCCGCTCGGTCACCACGTAGCCACCGGCAGCGTTGGCCGCCCCGAGCAGGACGGCCAGGAAGCCGAGCGTCTGCTGGAGGGGGGTCTCGGCGTAGGCCAGGGCGTACATCGCGCCGACGAGCACGACGCCGTGGACGAAGTTCGAACCCGACATCAGCGGCGTGTGCAGGATGACCGGCACCCGGGAGATCACCTCATAGCCCACGAACGCGGCCAACACGAAGATGTAGATGTACAGCAGGTCTGTCATTGCGACTGACGACTCCCTTTCAGGCCTCGAGGCCGAGCACGCGCTTGACCACTGGGTGCCGGACCTCGCCGGCATGGGTGAGGGCGCTGCCGGCCACGACCTCGTCGGTGAAGTCGAGATTGAGCAGGCCCTCGGTGATCATCGGGGTGATGAAGTTGAGCAGGTTCTTGCTGAACATCTCCGAGGAGTGCACCGGCATCCGGTTGGGCAGGTTCACCGGCCCGACCACGTGCGCCGGCCCGACCCGGACCTCCTTGCCGGCCTCCGTCCCGAAGACGTTGCCGCCCATCTCGGCCGCCATGTCCACGACGACCGCACCGGGCTTCATGGCCATCACCATCATCTCGGTGATGATCAGGGGCGCCTTCTTGCCCGGCACCGCCGCGGTCGTGATGAGCACGTCGCAGGCCGCGACGGCCTTGCCGAGCTTCTGGGCCTGGGTCGCCTTCTCGTCCTCGGTCAGCTCGCGCGCGTAGCCGCCGTCCCCCGCGGCGCTGACGCCGGTGTCGACGAACTTGGCACCCAGCGACTCGATCTGTTCCTTGGTCTCGGGTCGCACGTCGTAGCCCTCGACGATGGCGCCCAACCGCTTGGCCGTCGCGATCGCCTGCAGGCCGGCGACCCCGGCGCCGATCACCAAGACCCGGGCGGGACGGATGGTGCCGGCGGCGTAGGTGAGCATCGGGAAGAACTTGGGCGCCCGGGCCGCCGCGATCAGCACGGCCTGGTAGCCCGCGGCGGCACCCTGGGAGGAGAGGACGTCCATCGACTGGGCCCGCGAGATGCGGGGGAGCAACTCCAGCGCGAAGGACGTGACGTTCCCCTCCTGGAGCAACTGGACGCGCTCGGCGCTGGCGTAGGGCGCCAACGTGCCCATCAGCACGGTGCCGGCCCGCATCGCGGCGATGGTCTCGTCGCTCGGCGGGCCGATCGTCCACACCACGTCGGAGGCGTCGAGCACCTCCTGGGTGGTGTCGACCCACGACACCTGCCCGAGCTCCGCCTCGCCGAGATAGGCGCCCTTGGTGGCACCCCGCTGGACCACGATCTCGGCGCCCAGGGCCCGAAGCTTGGTGGCAACGTCGGCGACGATGGGGGTGCGGCGCTCCGAGGAGTCCGCGCTCGTCGGGATCCCGATGACAACCGCCATGTCTCTCCTTTGTGACCGGGTTGTGACCCCTCTATCCAATCGGGTGCCGGGGTTGTTGTCACATCGGTGCGTGGCAGCCATCCGGTAGGCTCCCCGCCGTGGACTACAAGGTTGCGGATCTGAATCTGGCCGACTTCGGACGCAAGGAGATCGCCCTTGCGGAGCATGAAATGCCGGGCCTGATGGCGATGCGAGCCCGCTTCGGTGAGAGCAAGCCGCTGGCGGGGGCGCGGATCGCCGGTTCGCTCCACATGACCATCCAAACCGCGGTGCTGATCGAGACGCTCGTCGCCCTCGGTGCGGAGGTCCGGTGGGCCTCCTGCAACATCTTCTCCACCCAGGATCACGCCGCCGCCGCCGTGGTGGTGGGTGCCGACGGCACGCCGGAGGACCCGCGTGGCGTCCCGGTGTTCGCCTGGAAGGGCGAGTCGCTGCCCGAGTACTGGTGGTGCACCGAGCAGATCCTCGACTGGGGCGACCGGCGGCCGAACATGATCCTCGACGACGGCGGGGATGCCACCCTGCTCGTCCACAAGGGCGTCGAGTTCGCCAAGGCCGGGGCCGTTCCGGAGACGAAGGCCACCGACGCCGCCGAGTACGCCGTGGTGTTGCAGACTTTGCGCGCCTCAACCCAGGACTGGGTCGGCATCTCCAACGCGCTGCTGGGCGTCACCGAGGAGACCACCACCGGCGTGCACCGGCTCTACGAGATGGCCAAGAACGGCTCGTTGTTGTTCCCCGCGATCAACGTCAACGACTCGGTCACCAAGAGCAAGTTCGACAACAAGTACGGCATCCGGCACTCGCTGATCG
>CAZBMH010000092.1:0-9575 GCA_964492685.1 uncultured Micropruina sp. | reverse complement strand
CGGCGACGTCGTCGGTCTTCTTGGCGACCTCCTTGACCAGCTCGGCGCCGATCTTTTCGAAGGGGTCCTCCAGCTCGATCTCCTTGGCGATGGACACGCCGTCATTGGTGATCGTGGGGGCGCCCCACTTCTTCTCCAGGACCACATTGCGACCCTTGGGCCCCAGCGTGACCTTGACCGCGTCGGCGAGGACGTTCATGCCTCGCTCGAGGCCGCGGCGCGCCTCGACGTTGAATTCGATCAGTTTTGCCATGTCGGTTCGGCAATCCCTTGTCTGTTGAGGGGCGCGGTGGCCCCGTCGGTCGTCTTGGTGTGCTCGTCAACCGATGCCCGCGACGGACGATCGAAACCGATCTCATCTGCTGACGGTGGCACTCTCGACAGGAGAGTGCTAACTCCATGTTTAGCACTCTCATATGGCGAGTGCAAACGATCCGGGGTCGGATCCGGCCCGTCGCCGCCCTTGTTCGCGGCCCCGCGAGGCAGAACACTGTGGGGGTGCCCGCCAGCCTGCCGACCCGCGCCCACCGCGTCCGGTTCTACGGCAATTGGATCAACGGCTCCTCAGCCCTGGGGCTGGTGCTGGCGCGCCTCGGCGGCGCCACGGTCCGCCACGGGCCCGACGGCCTGTATCTGGCCGAGCGCTACCGCTGGCGCTTCCCCAATGCGGGCGCGTTCACGCTCGGCAACGTGGTCATCACCCGACGAACCCTCCCCGAGCTGGAGCGGCTGCAGCCCCATGTGCTCGGCCACGAGGACGCGCACGCCTGGCAGTACTTCTGGCTGGCGGGGCTGCCCTTCCTTCCGGCGTATGTGGCCGCGTCCGCCTGGTCCTGGCTGCGGACGGGCGACCCCGCCTCGGCCAACGCGTTCGAACGCCACGCCGGGCTCGAGGTGGGGGGGTACGAGGAGCGTCCGCGGACCAATGAGGGGCTGCTGAAGGTGTTGCGGCTGGCGCGTCCGCGCCGGATCACGCGCGGCGACGGCCGAGATCGGTCGGGCTGAGACCGCCAGGGGTCAGACGGTGATCTGGACGCCGAGCCGGCGGGCGGAACGCTCCCGCTGCCGGGTCTCGCGCTGACGCCGCAGCCGCTTGACCAGCAGCGGGTCGTAGGCCATCGCCTCGGGGGTGTCGATCAGCGCGTTGAGGAGTTGGTAGTACCGCGGGGCGGACAGGTCGAACCGCTCCCGGATCTCGCCCTCCTTGGTTCCGGCCAGGGACCACCACTGCTTCTCGAAGTCCAGGATGGCCGCCTCGCGCGCGGCGAGCGGCGTCTCCTGGCGGGTCAGGGCATCGGACATGGCGCCATCCTAGGCTCAAATCACAGCGCTGTCATTCGCCAATTCGGGGCTTCCGGCGTCTCCGGTAGACTGAGCAGGCTCCCGTGAACCCAGCTGGGCCCCGGCCCGACAAGGAATACTCCATGGAACCCCTGAGTGGAACCCTCCAGCGCTACACCTGGGGGACCCTCGACGCGATCCCCACGCTCCTCGGTATCGAGGCCGATGCTCGCCCCTACGCCGAGTACTGGCTGGGCGCGCACGAGTCGAGCCCGTCCACCGTCGGCGGCGAGAGCCTCCTCGACCGGATCGCGGCCGGACCCAGCGTGCTGGGGGACCGACCGCGCAAGGAATTCGGCGAGCAGCTGCCGTACCTGATGAAGGTGCTCTCCGCGCGCCACGCGCTCTCCCTGCAGGCCCATCCGTCCCGGGCGCAGGCCGAGGAGGGCTGGGCTCGCGAGAACCGCGCCGGCGTCGCGCTGGACGCCCCGGAGCGCACCTACAAGGATGCCTGGCCCAAGCCCGAGATCATGATCTCGCTGGACGAGTTCCACAGCCTGTCCGGCTTCCGCGACCCGCACCGCAGCGCGGAGCTGTTCCAAGCGCTGGGGATCGCGCAGCAGCTCGGCTCCGTGATCGGGCCGCTGACCGAGCGCAAGGGGCCGGCGGCACTGGCCGAGGTCTTCCTCGACATCCTGAGCCTGGCCGACACCCGACGCCACCTGGTGGACGAGGTGGTTGCGGCGGCCGTCCACCACCGCGACGACGAGGGCGAGCTGGGCGACTTCGCCCGGACGGCCCTCGAACTGGACGCGGTGTTCCCCGGCGACCCGGGCATCGTCGCCGCCCTGCTGATGAATCGGATCGTCCTTCAGCCCGGCGAGGCCATCTTCGTGCCAGCCGGGATGATGCACGCCCACCTGCGCGGCACCGGCATCGAGGTGATGGCCAACTCGGACAACGTGATCCGGGGTGGGCTCACCGCCAAGCACATCGACGTCCCGGAGCTGATCCAGGTCGTCCAGTTCTCCCCCACGACGCCGGAGATCCTCGCCGGTCACGAGACCCGCCCCGGGGTCTGGAAGTACGAGACGCCGTGCAGCGAATTCGAAGCCTGGCGGCTGGAACTCGACGACGACCTGGGCACCATCCGGGTGCCGGGGGGCGGCGCCGCCCGCATCCTGCTCGTGGTCGAGGGGCAGTGCACGCTGACCAACGGCGAGGGCACGCTCCCGCTCGCCAAGGGCGAGTCGGCCTTCCTGTCCGGCGACGACCCCGACGTCTCCATCACCGGCTCGGGCCGCGTCTTCGGGGCCTCGTCCGGCATCCGGTGACCGAGGCGAACCTCGTTCGACTCGCCGACGACGCCCGGCAGAGCGGCCGTCGGCCGGTCGTGCTCATCGACGGCGGCGCCGGCTCCGGCAAGTCCACGCTGGCCCGCCTGCTGGCCGACACCTGGGGTTCGGCGGTCCAGGTGGTGTCGCTGGACGCGCTGTACCCGGGTTGGCACGGCCTGGCCGCCGCATCCGACGCCGTCGCCCGCGAGGTGCTCCGCGACCGCTCGCCCGGCTACCGCCGCTGGGACTGGACGGCGGGCGCCCGGGCCGAGTGGGTGAGCCTCGATCGGGAGTTGCCGCTGATCGTCGAGGGGTGCGGCGCCCTCACCCCGGCCGCCCGGGCCGCGGCCACCCTCGGGGTCTGGTGCGAGCTGGACGAGCCGGAGCGGCGTCGCCGCGCGCTGGCGCGCCCGTCCGAGCCCTTCGACGGTCACTGGGACGAGTGGGCCGTCCAGGAGGCCGAGCACTGGCGCCGCCATCGCCCCTGGGAGTTGGCCGACCGACGCTGGCCGCCCCGTCCCGAATAGGGCCGCACCGCCCGGGTCGGGCACAATGGCGGCGGACGCGGCGCGTCCTGGCCTCCGTAGCTCAGTTGGTAGAGCTCCCGCCTTGTAAGCGGACGGTCGCGGGTTCGATTCCTGTCGGGGGCTCCACCGGGCGATCACACCCCGGCCGCGATCCCGGCGACGGCAACCCCTCAGACCAGGCCGGCGTCGTGCACCTTCATGGCGACCTGGACGCGGTTGTCGGCCCCCAACTTGTAGAGAATCCGGGTGACGTAGGACTTCACCGTGGCGACGCTCATGAACAGGTCGCCGGCGATCTCGGCGTTGGCCCGGCCGTGGCCGATGGCCACCGCCACCTCGAGCTCCCGCTCGGTCAGCTGGTCCAGGGCACGCTCCGCCGACAGCCGCCGGTCGTCGGTCGACTGCCGGGTCGCCGCGGCGATCACCCGAGACATCACCGTCGGCGAGAGCATCGTCTCGCCCGCGTCCACCGCCCGGATGGCCTCGATCATCCGCTCCGGCGGGGTGTCCTTGAGGAGGAAGCCGGCGGCCCCGGCCGCGAGGGCGCGGATCACCAGGTCGTCGGCGTCGAACGTGGTCAGCACGATCACCTTCGGCGGATCGGCCGCGGCCAACAGCGTGGCCATCGCGGTCAGCCCGTCGACCTTGGGCATCCGGATGTCCATCAGCACCACGTCGGGGCGATGCCGGGCGACCAGCGCGGGCGCGTCCTCGCCGTCCGCGGCCTCGCCGACGATCTGCAGGCCCGCCGCGCCGCCCAGGATCAGCCCGAGCCCCATCCGGACCAGCGGGTCGTCGTCGACCACCACCAGCCGGATCACGTCGCCACTCACGAAACCCACGGTAGCCACACCTGGACGCGGAACTGTCCGTCCTGCAGCCCGGTATCCAGGGTGCCGCCCAGCATCGCGGCGCGCTCACCGATCCCGATGAGACCCAGCCCGGCCCCGGGGATGACGGCCGGCGACCCGATCGGGTTGCGGCACTCGATCGCCAGCCCGGACCCGGGGGCGCCGCTCAGCGACAGCGTCACCACCGCGCCCGGCGCGTGCTTGCGGGCATTGGTCAGGCACTCCTGGACGATCCGGTAGGCGTGACGACCCACCACCGGCGACAGCACCGCCGTGGCGCGGGTGTCCGCCACCTCCAGCCGCTGCCCGCTGGCCACGGCCTCCGCGCAGAGGTCGCCCAGGCGCTCCAGCGTGGGCTGCGGCGGGTCGACCCCGAGGTCGTCGCGGAGCGAGGTGAGCACTGAGCGGAGCTCGCCCAGCGACGCGTGGGCGTTCTCCTGGATCACCCCGGCGATCTCGCGCGTCTGCTGCGGCGTGAGGTCGGCCCGATAGGACAGCACCCCCGCGTGCATCGCCACCAGCGAGATCCGGTGCGCCAGCACGTCGTGCATCTCGCGCGCGATCCGGTTGCGTTCGGCCAACACCGCCAGCTCCCGGTCGCGGACGGCCGCCGCCGCGACCGCGATCCGGGCGGCCTGGCGGTCGTGGCGGACGCCGACGTACGCGCCGACGACCGCCAGCAGCCCCTGCCCCACCAGGACCACGAACGCGCTGACCAGTAGCTCGACGACGAGGCCGCCGGCACCCTCGATCGCCCCCTCCGCCGACTGCGACCACGGGAGCAGCCGCCGAGCCGCCGCAGCTGCGGCGCTCACGGCCCCGGCGACCAGGGTGAGACCCCAGCGGCGATGGGAGGCCAGCGAGACGAAGGCCCACGCCGCGGCCACCAGGGACGACACGGAGACCGCCGAGATCGCGATGACCGCCAGCGCCACCCAGAACGGCCAGCGCCGACGCACGGCCAGCAGCCCCAAGGCGACGAGTCCGAGGGTCAGATCGGCCACCAGGGCCCACATCGGCGGCAGCGCCCCGGCCAGCTCGGCGTCGTCGCGGCCCACCAGGTAGGCCAGCATGACCACCGCGTACCAGCCGGCGGCCAGCAACCACCGCCACGTCAGCGACCAGGCGCCGTGTCGGGGCGGCGGGAAGCGCTCGGGCGTCCGCATCGCCGTCATCAGTCCTGACCTCATGCGGCTCAGCCTAGGGAGGCGGCCGCCAGGGCCGGCAGCACCCGGGGGCGAGGCCCCGATCGACTTTGGTCGATCAGCCGCGGCGGGTCGGCGCGGTGCCCGTGCGGGCGCGCCACCAGGCGGCGATCAGCATCCCGCCCAGGATGGCCAGGGAGAGGTACCACAGCCACTGGCCGTACTGGGTGATGAGGTCGACCGCCGGGGCGCCGATCCAGTACCCGAGATAGAGGTAGCCGGCGGTGGTGACCAGGGCCGACAGGATGCCGACGGTCAGGAAGGTGCGCAGCGTGGTCCCGGCGGCACCAAGGGCGGCGTAGATGACGGCGGCGGGCAGCGGGATCGGCAGGAACGTGATCGCGATCGCGATCCGCTCGTAACGGTGCGCGAAGCGGATGGCGCGCTCGTTGCGGCGCCTCGCCCGCGGCGACTGACCCGACCAGACCTCGATCAACCCATGGCCCCAGAGCTTCCCGGCCCACCAGTACACCCAGTCGAACTTGATGGCGCCCAGCGTGCCCAGGACGAGGACCAGCGGCCACCAGCCGTCCCCGGTCGCGGCCAGCGCCCCCACCATCACCAGGCCCGTGCGGTAGCCGAGCGACCCGAGCACCACCGGCGACAGGCTCAGCATCACCGGGCGCAGCGGCAGCATGATCAGGGAGTAGACCGAGATCGCCCCGATCCAGCTCAGGCAGGCGATGTCGGCACGCGACGGCTTGTGCTTCCACGGCAGGGCGGGGTCGTCCCACCACTCGCTCTCGGGCTCGGCGGCGGGTGCCGCGTCCGGCTCGGCCGGCGCCGTGTCTGCCCCCGCGGTTTCTTCGGTCACCGGCCGAGGATACCCCGGCGTCCGCGGCGCCCCCCGGGGCCTGCCGGACGCCGCGTCCGGAGGTTGGACGGCGGGGCTGCGCGAACACCCCCGGACGTGAGACGATGCCAGAACTGTCGCGCTGAAGCGGCGGTGCCTCCACTAAGGATCGTCGGGCACGTACCTGCCCGTGGAAAGGACTAACTGGCATGGCCACTGTTAGCTTCCGGGATGCCACCCGGATCTACCCCGGATCGGATCACCCGTCCGTCGACAAGCTCAACCTCGATATCGGTGACGGCGAGTTCATGGTGCTCGTCGGCCCCTCGGGCTGCGGCAAGTCCACCTCGCTGCGCATGCTGGCGGGCCTCGAAGAGGTCAACTCCGGCAAGATCTTCATCGGCGATCGTGACGTCACCGATCTGCCGCCGAAGGACCGGGACATCGCGATGGTGTTCCAGAACTACGCCCTGTACCCGCACATGACCGTGGCCGACAACATGGGCTTCGCCCTGAAGATGGCCAACGTTCCCAAGGATCAGCGCGACGCCCGCGTCGCCGAGGCCGCCAAGCTGCTCGGCCTGGAGACCTTCCTCGACCGCAAGCCGAAGGCCCTCTCGGGTGGCCAGCGCCAGCGCGTCGCGATGGGTCGCGCCATCGTCCGCTCCCCGCAGGTCTTCCTCATGGACGAGCCGCTGTCGAACCTCGACGCCAAGCTCCGCGTGTCGACCCGCACCCAGATCGCCGCCCTGCAGACCCGCCTGGGCGTCACCACCGTCTACGTCACCCACGACCAGGTCGAGGCCATGACCATGGGCGACCGCGTCGCGGTGATGAAGGACGGCCTGCTGCAGCAGGTCGATTCCCCGCTGACCCTGTACGACAAGCCGAACAACATCTTCGTTGCGGGCTTCATCGGCTCCCCGGCCATGAACCTCATCGAGGGCAAGGTCGTCGACGGCGGCGTCCGCGTGGGCGACTACACCGTCCCCGTGGCCCGCGAGGTGCTGGCCAAGGCCGCCGGCGAGACCGAGCTGACCATCGGCATCCGTCCCGAGGACTTCGAGATCGGTGACCACGGCATCGGCGTCGACATCAGCGTCGTCGAGGAACTGGGCGCGGACGCCTACACCTACGGCACGCTGGCCGGGCTCAGCCCCGACAAGCAGCTCACCGCGCAGCAGATCGTCGCCCGGGTGTCCGGCCGCACGCCTCCCAAGCGCAACTCCATGGTCCGGCTCATCGCCGGCGAGGGTCACACGCTGCACGTGTTCAGCAACAAGACCGGCGCCCGCATCTCCTGACGCACCGCCTCGTCCCTACCGGAGCCCCCGCCGTCCTCGCGGGGGCTCCGGCGCTTTCCGGCCCGGTTTCGCCTCGACGCGAGCCGGACTCGATCCCTTTCCCTTCCCCCAGTCAGAATGGTCCGATGCCACGCTTCCTCTCGGCCAAGCCCGATGCCCGGCTGATCCCACTCCCCTGGGGGACGCCGCTGGCGCAGTGGCCGATCGAGAACCTGGTGGCGCTGCCGCGGGGCATCTCGCGCCACGTCGTCCGCTTCATCAAGGTCGGCGGGTCGGTGTACGCAGCCAAGGAGGTCATCGAGGCCGCCGCGTTCCACGAGTACCGGATGCTCCAGGAGCTCAACCGGGAGAACACGCCCTGCGTCGAGCCGCTCGCGGTCGTCACCGGGCGGCAGACCCCCGAGGGTGAGGCGCTGGATCCGGTGCTGATCACCCGCCACCTGGAGTTCTCGCTGCCCTACCGGTCGCTGTTCTCCAACGGGGTGCGCCCCGAGACCGTCAGCCGGCTTCTCGACGCCATGGTCGTCCTGCTCGCCCGGCTGCACCTCATCGGCTTCCTGTGGCTGGACGTGTCGCTGTCCAACATCCTGTTCCGGCGCGACGCCGGGGAGTTTGCGGCCTACCTCGTCGACGCCGAGACCGCCGAGATGCACCCGTCGCTGACCGACGGGCAGCGCGCCCACGACCTCCAGATCGCCACTACCAACCTGTTCGGCGAGTTCAGCGACCTCCAGGCCGGGCGGCTGCTGGACGAGTCGCTTGACCCCCTTGCGCTGGTCGAGTCGATCAACACCCGCTACCGCGACCTGTGGGCCGAGTTGACCGGGGTCGAGGAGTTCCCGGGTTCCGAGCTCCACCGGCTGGAGAACCGGGTGCGGCGGCTCAACGCACTCGGCTTCGACGTCGCCGAGGTTGACATCACCACCTCCGTGGACGGGTCAACCGTCCGGATCCAGCCCAAGGTCGTGGACGCCGGCCACCACACCCGCCGGCTGCTGCGCCTCACGGGCCTGGACGTGGAGGAGCATCAGGCCCGGCGGCTGCTGAACGACCTGGACACCTTCAAGTTCCGCACCGAGCAGCAGGGCGTCGACGAGTCCGTCATCGCCCATCAATGGCTGACCCAGGTCTTTCAGCCGGTGGTCACCGCGATCCCCGAGCACCTGCGGGGCAAGCGCGAGGCGGCGCAGATCTTCCACGAGGTGCTCGACTACCGCTGGTACCAGTCGCAGCGCGAGAACCGCGAGGTGCCGATCGTCGAGGCCGCCTGGGGCTACATCCGCGACGTCCTCAGCGGCCTGGAGGACGAGGCGATGACCAACACCACCGCGGTGGAGGAGGGGGGCCAGCTACTGGCCAACCCCTACGACCCGTCCCAGGGCTTCCTGGACGAGGACGACGAGCCCATGCCGGTGGATCCGTGGGAGGAGGCGGTCTCCCCCGCCACCCCGAGCGGCTTCTTCGACATCGACGCCCTGCGCCGCCGCAACGCCTGACGGGGGTCACCCACCCTCGTCCAGGGCGAGAGACCGACTCCCGGCGGCTGCCGAACGGGGCCGGGCCGGTCCCGTTAGACTGCCCCGGTGACCTTTCAGCTCTACGACAGCCTGTCCCGCCGGGTGGTGCCCCTCGAACCCGTCCGTCCCGGTCGGGTGTCGGTCTACCACTGCGGGCTGACCGTCCAGGCCGCCCCGCATCTGGGTCACATCCGCAAGGAGGTCGTCTTCGACGTCCTGCGGCGCTGGCTGACCCACACCGGCTATCAGGTGGACGTCGTCGCCAACGTCACCGACATCGACGACAAGATCCTCGCCAAGTCGGCGGAGGCCGGCGTGCCCTGGTACGCCCACGCGTACCGCTTCGAGCGCGAGCTGCATGCCGCCTACGCGGCGCTGGGCTGCCTGCCGCCCACGTACGAGCCGCGAGCCACCGGGCACATCCCGGAGATGATCGAGCTCACCGAGGCGCTGATCGCCCGCGGCCACGCCTACGTGGCCCCCGACGGCTCCGGCGACGTCTACTTCGACGTCCGCTCCTGGCCCGAGTACGGGCGGCTGTCCGGCCAGCGGATCGACGAGATGGAGGCCGCCGCCGACGCCGACCCACGCGGCAAGCGCGACCCCCGCGACTTCGCCCTGTGGAAGGGGCACAAGGAGGGCGAGCCCACCACCGCCGCCTGGCCCTCGCCGTGGGGACGAGGCCGTCCGGGCTGGCATCTGGAGTGCTCGGCGATGGCCGGCAAGTACCTCGGCACCGAGTTCGACATCCACGGCGGCG
>CAZBMH010000091.1:0-9671 GCA_964492685.1 uncultured Micropruina sp. | reverse complement strand
CGCGCACCGACTCCTCGAAGCGGACGTAGATCTCGGAGTTGGCGTAGGTGACCTGGCGGGAGGGGACGAGCTCGACCCCCAGCAGCTCGGCGACCTCGTCCGCGAGCTCGGGATAGGCGCGGCCACTGCAGATCATCAGGTGCTTCTCGGTGGGCCGCTTGATCCCGCTCACTGGAGGTCGCCCTCCGGGGTCGCGAGGGCGGCGTCGGCGGCGGCCTCGGTCTTGGTGCCGGCGCGCTTCCGCGCGACCCAGCCCTTGACGTTGCGTTGCTGCCCCCGGGCCACGGCGAGCTCGCCCGGCCCCACGTCCGCGGTGATGGTCGAACCGGCCGCCACGTAGGCGCCGTCGGCGATGACGACCGGGGCCACCAGCACCGAGTCGCTGCCGACGAAGGAGTGCTTGCCGACCGTGGTGGTGAACTTGTTGACCCCGTCGTAGTTGGCGAAGATCGTCCCGGCGCCGATGTTGGCGCCCTCGCCGACCACCGCGTCCCCGCAGTAGGTGAGGTGCGGCACCTTGGCCCCATCCCCGATCTTGGCGTTCTTGGCCTCGACGAACGCGCCGATCTTGCCCTTGACGCCCAGCTCGGTGCCGGGGCGCAGGAACGAGTACGGGCCGACGGTGGCGCCGGCCCCGATGACCGACAGCGAGCCGTGGCTGCGGACGACGTGGGCACCCTCCCCCACCTCCACGTCGATCAGCGT
The DNA here is from genome assembly GCA_964492685.1 of uncultured Micropruina sp. Taxonomy (GTDB): domain Bacteria; phylum Actinomycetota; class Actinomycetes; order Propionibacteriales; family Propionibacteriaceae; genus Micropruina. The sequence goes on along the minus strand of CAZBMH010000091.1, from coordinate 8,966 downwards.
CGTGTCCGGGCCGATGACGGCGCCCGTGGCGACCGACGTCGCGCCCTCCAGGGACGTGCCCGGCAGCAGCGTGACGTCCTCGGCGAGGTCGACGGAGTCGTGAATCCAGGTGCTCGCCGGATCGACGATGGTGACCCCCTTGGCCATCCACCCGTTCAGGATGCGCCGGTTCAGTTCCGCGGCGCGGCTGCTGAGCTGGATCCGGTCGTTGATGCCCTCGGCCTGCAGCGCGTCCAGCAGCACGTCGCCGCCGACCCGCAGCGACTGGCCGCGGGCGTAGCCGATGACGTCGGTGAGGTACAGCTCGCCCTGGGCGTTGGCGGTCGACAGCTGGGCGAGGCCGGCGCGCAGCACGTCGGCGTCGAAGACGTAGATGCCGGAGTTGATCTCGGCGATGGCGAGCTCGTCGGCGGACGCATCCTTCTGCTCCACGATCCGGACGATGGTGTCGCCGTCGCGGACGATCCGGCCGTACCCCGTCGGCTCGTCGACCACGCAGGTGAGGACGGTCACCGCGTGGTTGCCCTGCGCGTGCACCTCCACCAGGTGATTCAGGGTCTCCCCGGTGAGCAGGGGCACGTCGCCGCTGGTCACCACGACCGCGCCGCTGACCTCCGGCAGCACCTCCAGGCCGCAGCGGACGGCGTCGCCGGTCCCGAGCTGCTGCTCCTGGACGGCGATCGTCACGTGGGGGGCGATGTCGGCGAGATGCGCCTCGACCTGTTCGCGCTGGTGGCCGACGACCACCACCAGGCGGTCGGGCTCGACCGCGGCGGCGGCGTCCACGGCGTAGCTCAACATGGACCGTCCGGCGAGCGGGTGCAGCACCTTGGCGGTGGCCGACCTCATCCTCGTCCCGGCGCCGGCCGCCATGATGACGACCGCTGCCACCCGACCCGTCGACTCGCTGCTCGCTGCTGCCACGTGCTCTCCCAAGGTTGACGGGTGGTGCCGGTTCGCTCTGTCGCCGGACCACCGCAACGGTCCGAGGACGAGTTCCCCGCAGGGCGCAGCCATCCTATCCAGCGGCGTCGCCCCAGGCACCCCGGATCGACGCCCGGGCCGAAGGGACCTGCGGGAACCTCGCTCGACCGGCACCGGCGACAGTGCCTGCCAGCTGCAGGTCGGTAGGCAGCGGCGTGCTAGTAGCCCGTAGCCATGAGGTGACGTTGACGCCCTCACCAAGAGGGTCCAGGGCTCCCCGGGCAGGAGTCGAACCTGCTGCGCTAATCCTGATTCAAAGTCAGGCGGGCCCTACCGAAAGACCAACCGGGGATCGTCACCGGGGAGTTTACGGCCCCGGCGGCGACCCACGCACCCTGGGGACGCGCCGCGGCCCTCCGCAGCGCGGGGGTGGCGATTCGCCAACCGCGCGCGCGGGGACCAAACTGGGTGCGTGCCGTCAGCCGACCCTCGTTCGTCGCGCGCCCGCCGCGGGCGCGTCCGGATGACGCGCGCCGAGCGGCGCGAGCAGCTGATCGACGTCGCCCGGGCGCTGTTCGCCGAGCGGGGCCTGGAGGGCACCTCGGTGGAGGAGATCGCCGCCCACGCCGAAGTCAGCAAGCCGGTGGTGTACGAGCACTTCGGCGGCAAGGAGGGCCTGTACGCCGTCGTCGTCGACCGCGAGGTCCGCACCCTGCACGAGGCGATCCGGACGGCCCTGACGACGCCCCGGGCGCGGGCCCGACAGCTGATCGAGCTGGGTGCGTTCGCCCTGCTGGACTACATCGACAACAACCCCGACGGGTTCGCCATCCTCGCCCGGGACTCCTCGGCGGCCTCGCCGGAGGGCTCGTTCGCGACGATCCTGTCCGACATCGCCAGCCGGGTCGAGGACCTGCTCGCCGCCGAGTTCGCCAAGACGACGCTCGATCCGGCGATGGCCCCCATGTACGCGCAGATGCTCGTCGGGCTGGTGGCGTTGACCGGTCAGTGGTGGCTGGACGCCCGCGAGACCACCGTCCTCGACAAGCGGGTGGTGGCCGCCCACCTGGTCAACCTGGCCTGGAACGGGATGCGGAACCTGCAGGCCTCGCCGTCGCTCACCACGCAGGGCATGGTCGCTAAGAGCTGATCAGCCGCGCGCCCGGCACGGGGCCCGTGACGCGACGCACCGCCCGGCAGACGCCCTCGCCGGACAGCCGCACCGAGAGATCCACGGCCGCCTCCTCGTTGCCCGCCAGGAACGCGCACGTCGGGCCGGAGCCCGAAACGATGGCACCCAGCGCACCAAGATCGCGCCCCGTCTCCAGCAGGCCCGCCAGCGACGGCCGCAGCCGCATCGATGCCGCCTCCAGGTCGTTCACGAGCACCCGCCCCAGCGCCGCCGCGTCGCCGGTGGCCAAGGCGTTCATCACGTCCGTCGGCAACACCGGCTCCGGAGCCCGGGTCGGGTACAGCTCGTCGAAGGCGCGGAACACCGCGGGGGTGGACAGCTCCCCGTCGCCGAAGGCCAGCACCCAGTGGAAGGTGCCGCGGCTCAGCGCGGGCACCAGCTGATCGCCCCGTCCGGTGCCCAGCGCGTTGCCGCCCATGAGCGAGAACGGGACGTCCGCCCCCAGCATCGCCCCCAGGTGGCGCAAGTCGTCGGGGGTGGTGTCGAGGTCCCAGAGCACCGAGCACGCGAGCAGCGCCGCCGCGGCGTCCGCGGAGCCGCCGGCCATGCCGCCGGTGACCGGGATCTGCTTGCGGATGGTGAGCTCGGCCCCCAGGGTGGGGGTGCCGAAGCAGCGGGCCAGCAGCCGCGCTGCCTTGACCGCGATGTTGTCGTCCCCGAGGGGCACCAGGTCGGCCTGGTCGCCGCTCACCGTGACCGAGAACGTTCCCGGCTCGGCCCACCGGGCCCCCACCTCGTCGTAGATCGACACCGCCTGGAAGACGGTCCCCAGCGAGTGGTAGCCGTCCGGGCGCGCGCCACCGACGCGCAAGGCGAGATTCACCTTGCCCGAGGCTCGGACCCGGATCCACTCCGAACCCCCGACCATTGGCGTCGCCACGTCCGCGAGGCTAGCCCATGCGGGCCCAGGCGCGCAGGCTGTCCTCGCTGCCCAGGAACACGTTGCGGTCCAGGCCGCCCTCGACGCCGCGCTGCCACAGCAGCGGCCGGGTCCAGCCCACGGGGAGCGGGCCGGGAGAGCCGGCGTGGTCGAACAGCCACAGCGGCGCCGACACGTCCGAGGCGCGCGTGCCGACGCAGGCGTCCCAGAACTCCTTGGACGTGTAGATCACCGGGTCGCGGCCGGTGCGCTCGCGGTAGCCGTCCACGAACGCGGCGACCCAGGCGGCCAACGCCGGACGTCCGAGGCCGTGGCAGCGGTCACCGGTGGTGGCGAACTCCAGGTCGAGGGCCGCGGGCAGGGTGCGGCCGTCGCCACGCCACCGGCCACCGGAGGCCACGAGGTGCCGAACCTGCGCGGCCGCGGACGAGGCCGCCGGGCGCGCGTAGTGGTAGGCGCCGGTCAGCAGCCCAGCCTTGCGGGCCCCCGCCCACTGCGCGCCGAAGCGGGGGGCTGACGTAGCCGGTGCCCTCGGTGGCCTTGACGTAGGCGAACCGGTGCCCGGTGGCGGCCAGCCCCGCCCAGTCGACCGTGGGTTGGTAGCGGGAGACGTCGACCCCGCGAACCCCCTTGCCGGCGCGCCAATCCCAGGCCGCGCTCGGGGACGGCGACGCGGACGCGGAGCGGGTGGCCGTCGGCGTGGGCGCGGCCGACGACGGGACGAGCGGCGTGGCGGCCGTGGCGACGGACGTGGCGGGCGCGAGACCCTCCGACGTGGCCGTCGCGGCGCAGCCGGCCAGCAGGACGAGCGCCAACCCCGCCGCCAGGCATCGGCCGTCGGCCGCGCCCCGGGGCACCGGGCTCATCGAGCGGCCGGGCCGAGCGTGGTCGGGAGCTGCTCGGCGATGGCGGCGAACCCGGCGATGTCCAGCACCTCGCCGCGGGCCTGCGGGTCGACCCCGGCGGCCAGCAGCGCCTCGGTCGCGGCCGAGGACGATCCGAACAGCGGCGCCAACGCCGCCCGCAGCATCTTGCGGCGCTGCGCGAAGGCCGTGTCGATCACGCGGAACACGTCCGAGCGGCTCGCGGCCGTGGCCGGCGGGTCGCGGCGTTCCAGCGCCACCAGGCCGGAGTCGACGTTGGGCACCGGCCAGAACACCGTCGGCGGCACCGAGCCGGCCCGCCGCGACGCGCAATACCAGGCGAGCTTGGCCGAGGGGACGCCGTAGGTCTTCGACCCGGGCGGGGCCACCAGCCGGTCGGCGACCTCCGACTGCACCATCACCAACCCGTGCCGGACGGTCGCGAAGCGGGCCAGGACGTGCAGCAGCACCGGCACGCTCACGTTGTACGGCAGGTTCGCCACCACCGCGGTCGGTTGCGGATCGTCCAGCACGTCGACGGTCAGGGCGTCCGCCTCCAGGACGGTGAGCCGCCCGGCGGTCTCCGGGAGCCGCTCGGCGACGGTGCGCGGCAGCCGGACCGCCAGCGAATGCTCGATCTCGATCGCCGTCACGGCGCGCGCCACCTCGAGCAGCCCGAGGGTGAGCGAGCCCAGTCCCGGGCCGATCTCCAGGACGACATCGTCCGGCCCGATGCCCGAGGAGGCGACGATCCGGCGGACCGTGTTGGGGTCGTGGACGAAGTTCTGGCCGCGCTGCTTGGTGGGCCGCAGGTCGAGCTCGGCGGCCAGGGCGCGGATCGTCCGCGGGTCGAGCAGTCCGATGTCAGGCATCCTCGCCCCACTCCCCGAACAGGGCCGTCGCGTTGTCGCGGGCCAGGCGGCACAGGTCGGCGATGGCCACGCCGCGCCGCTCGGCCAGGAAGCGCACCGTGTGCGGCATCAGATAGGACGCGTTCGGCTTGCCCCGCAGCGGCATCGGCGTGAGATAGGGGGCGTCGGTCTCGATCAGGAGCCGGTCGTCGGGGGTGACGTCGAAGGCCTCCCGCAGCGCCTCGTTGGCCTTGAACGTGACGGTCCCGGGGAACGACAGCCAGAAGCCCCGGTCCAGGCAGCGGCGGGCGAACGCGGCATCGCCGGAGAAGCAGTGCATCATCACCCGCGGCGGCGCCCCCTCGGCGTCGAGCACGGCCAGGATGTCGTCGTGCGCCTCCCGGTCATGGATGACCAGCGCCAGGTCGTGGCGTTTGGCCCAGCCGATGTGGGCGGCGAAGGACTCCCACTGGCGGCGTTTTCCCTCGTCGTCGCGGGTTCGGTAGTAGTCCAGGCCGGTCTCCCCGATGCCGCGCAGCCGGTCGGAGGTGCCGATCAGGGCCTCGATCCCGGCCAGCTCACGGCCCAGGGAGTCCCCGGCGCGGGCGGCGTCGTTGGGGTGCAGCGCGATGCAGGCGATCACCCCGGGGTGGGTGTCGGCCAGGGCGACGGCCTCGGCCGACGAGCGGACGTCGGTGCCGACCTCGACCAGCCGGGTCACCCCGACGGCGCGGGCCGCGGCCACCGCGTCCGCGACGGCCAGCCCGGAGAAGTGCTGGGTGCTGCCCAGATGGGTGTGGGCGTCGGTGGTCGGTGCCGGCAGTGCCTCGGGGGCGGGCGGCAGGCCGGGCGGCAAGGCCCCGACGGCGGACGGCCCCCCGTCCGCGGCGGCCACCAGGTCAGGGTGGCTCCCCCGCGTCATCACGTCCTCGCCTTCAGGGCCGCGTCGTACACCCGCCGCCGGGGCAGCCCCAGCAGCTCGGCCACCGCGGTCGCCGCCTCGGAGAAGCGCTCGCCGCGCTCCACCCGGGCCCGGACCTCCTCGATGGCCTCCGCCAGCGACGCCGTGCGCGCGGGCGCCCCCGCGATGACGACGGTGATCTCGCCGCGCACCCCGGCCGCCGCCCAGGCCGCCAGGTCGCCCAGCGGGCCGCGCCGCACCTCCTCGTAGGTCTTGGTGAGCTCGCGGCAGACGGCCGCCGGACGGTCGGCGCCCAGCACGGTCGCCGCGTCGGCGAGGAAGTCGTCCAGCCGGTGGGGGGCCTCGAAGAACACCATCGTCCGGGGCTCGGTGGCCAGCTCGGTCAGCCGGCTGCGGCGCTCGCCACCCTTGCGGGGCAGGAAGCCCTCGAAGCAGAAGCGGTCCGAGGCCAGCCCCGAGACCGCCAGGGCGGTGGTGACCGCCGACGGCCCGGGGACGGACGTCACCGGCAGCCCGGCCTCGACGGCCGCCGCCACCAGCCGGTAACCCGGGTCGGACACCGACGGCATCCCCGCATCGGTGACCACCAGCACGCGGCGACCGGCCTTCAGGTCGGCGATCAACCCAGGCACGCGGCCGCTCTCGTTGCCGTCGAAGAAGGAGACCACCTTGGCGGTCACCTCGATGCCGAGCCGGGTGGTCAGCCCGCGGAACTTTCGGGTGTCCTCGGCGGCGATCACGTCCGCAGCCAGCAGGGCGCGCAGCAGCGCCGGCGACGCGTCCGCCGCGTCCCCGATGGGCGTTCCCGCCAGCACCAGCGTCCCTGTCTCGTCCATCACACCTCCGGGACCACGATCCCACGCGCCCGCGGCCCCCGTCACACCGGCCCCCCTCACACCGGAAGCGCCGACCGCGCGGCCCCAGTGCCCCCACTAGGATGGCCCGGTGCAGGCAGCAGGCGACCCATCCCAGCCGGACCCGGCCGCCCCCCGCGAGGCCGCCGAGCCCGCGCCCGTGGCGGCGAGCGCCGCCCCCCGAGAGCTGACCACCGTCGAACGCCTCCGCGATGGCGTGCTGCCCGACGGGCTCCGCAGCTGGGTCATCACCCTGGTCATCACCGGCGTCGCGTTCGCGATCCGCCTGGTCAACCTCGGGTACCCCACCAACAAGCTGGTCTTCGACGAGACGTACTACGCCAAGGACGGCTGGACCCTGTGGAAGTTCGGCTACGAGACGAACTGGCCCGACGGCGCCAACGACAAGATCCTCATCGGCAACGCCAACGACTACCTCACCACGCCGGAGTTCGTCGTCCATCCGCCGTTGGGCAAGTGGCTGATCGGGCTCGGCGAGCAGTGGTTCGGGATGAACTCGTTCGGCTGGCGCTTCCTGCCCCTGATCTTCGGCTCCCTGCTGGTGCTGTTCACGATCCGGCTGGCGCGGCGCGTCACGCGCTCGACGCTCATCGGCGCGCTCGCCGGGGTGCTGTTGACGTTCGACGGGCTGGCGTTCGTGATGAGCCGGATCGCGCTGCTCGATGTCTTCGAGGCCACGTTCATCGTGGCGGCGGTCTCGGCCCTGGTCGCCGACCGGGACTGGTTCCGGCATCGCCTCGCCGATCGGCTGGAGGCCTCCGGGCGGGCAGACCTCGGCGGCGGCTACGGTCCCATCATCTGGCTGCGCCCCTGGCGGCTGATGGCCGGGCTGATGTTCGGCCTGGCGCTGGGAACCAAGTGGAACGCGCTGTATGCGCTGGCCGCGTTCGGCGTCCTCTGCGTGCTGTGGGACGTGGGTGCCCGCCGGCTCGCGGGTGCCGACTTCCGGGCCTGGCTGGCCCTGGTGATCGAGGGCATCCCGGCGCTCATCCGGCTCGTCGTCGTGGCGGCGCTGGTGTACGTGGCGACCTGGAGCGGCTGGCTGCTGACCCGCGGCGGCTACCGGCGCGACTGGGGGCTGCAGAACCCCGATCACCCCTGGACGAAGGCGCTGGGCGAGGGGTTCGCGTCCCTGCTCTATCTCCACAAGGAGATCTACGAGTTCCACATCGGCGACTACATCCGCAACGCCACCCACCCCTACGATGCCAACCCGGCGGGCTGGCTCGTCATGGCCCGCCCGATCGGCATGGACGCGGTCAACGACATCAAGCCCGGGACGGACGGCTGCCTCGGCCCCGACAACTGCATCCGGGTGATCAGCGGCATGGGCACCCCGGTGCTGTGGTGGTTCGCCGCCGTCGCGCTGGTGGTCTGCATCATCTGGTGGGTCGGCGGGCGCGACTGGCGGTTCGGGGTTCCCGTCGTGGGCGCGCTGAGCACCTATCTGCCGTGGTTCGCCTACACCGACCGTCCGCTGTTCTTCTTCTATGCCATCACGATCGTCCCGTTCACCGTGATCGGCCTGGCGATGGTGCTGGGGTTGATCCTCGGCGACCCGGCGGCCCCCGACCGGCGCAAGCGGGCGATGATCGTCGGCGTGGCCACCGCGCTGGTGGCGGCGAACTTCGCCTGGATCTACCCCGTCCTCACCGACGAGCTGCTGCCCTACCCGCAGTGGCTCGCCCGGATGTGGCTCCGCACCTGGATCTGACCCGGGGCGCGTCCCGGCTGGATGCACCGATCTCATCATCGGTAACTACTCTCAGGAAGCGTTCACCGCTCTCGCGTTATAACGCGAGAGTAGAGACGCAAGGTGAAAGTAGTTGCCGATGATGAGATCGGGAAGAGTCCAGGCGGGGCTCGGCGGGCCCGGGGGGAACCTCCATGATCGCCCCTCGCCGCCCCCTCAGGGGGCCGCGTCTCAGCGGGCACCGGGCCGGGGACCGTCCGGCATCGCAGGTTTAGGGTGTGGCCGACTCGCCTCGCGACCTTAGGAAACCCGAATGGCTCTGTGGACCCTGCACGGCAATGGACAACTCGAACCCGGGGCGGTCGTCGCCCCCGATGAACGCCTCTCCTGGGGAAAGACCATCGGTCTTGGCGCCCAGCACGTCGTGGCCATGTTCGGCGCGACGTTCCTGGTGCCGCTGATCACCGGCTTCCCGATCCCGGCCACGCTGTTCTTCAGCGGCCTGGGCACGATCATCTTCCTGCTCATCACCGGCAACAAGCTGCCGAGCTACCTCGGCTCCTCGTTCGCCTTCATCTCCCCGGTGCTGGCCTCCAAGGCCGAGGGCGACATCAGCAAGGCCCTGTTCGGGATCCTGCTCACCGGCCTGTTGCTGGCGGCCGTGGGCGGCGTCGTCCACGTGGCCGGCTCGCACTGGATCGATGCGCTGATGCCGCCGGTGATGACCGGCACCATCGTCATGCTGATCGGCTTCAACCTGGCCACC
>CAZBMH010000090.1:0-9830 GCA_964492685.1 uncultured Micropruina sp. | reverse complement strand
CGAGATGGCGTTGGCGATGTCGGAGAAGGTGGCGGTGCCCTTGTCGGCGGCCACCACCAGGTAGGGATCGTCGTCGTCGTAGCGGACGACGTTCGGCGGCACCACCACCGCGCCGCCCACGATGTTGTCGGTCAGCGTCAACAGCGACGACACGAAGATCTGGTAGCAGGCGATGCCCTCGGCCAGCCAGGCGGCCCGGTCCACCGCCGGATCCGGCAGGTGCTGCGGCACGAAGCCGCCCTTGGCGCCGGTCGGGACGATGACGGTGTTCTTCACCATCTGGGCCTTCACCAGGCCGAGGACCTCGGTGCGGAAGTCCTCCTTGCGATCCGACCAGCGCAGCCCGCCGCGCGCGACCTTGCCGAAGCGCAGATGGACGCCCTGGACCCGCGGCGAGTAGACGAAGATCTCGAACAGCGGCCGGGGCTCGGGGAGGATCTCCAGCTCGCGCGGCAGCACCTTGAACGCCAGCGCCGGCGCGTCCGGCTGGAACGCGTTCGTGCGCACCATCGCCCGCAGCACGGCCAGGAACATCCGCAGGATCCGATCCTGGTCGAGCGAGGCGACTCCGGCCAGCTGCTCCTCGATGCCCGCGAACGCCACCTCGACGGCCGCGCGCCGCTCGTCGTCCCCGGCGAACCGGGACGGTTCGAACTTGGCGCGGAAGGCCGCCACCAGCGCGGCGGCGATCGGGGCATTCTCGGTGAGGGCGGAGGCGATGTAGGTCTGGCTGAACGGAACCCCGGCCTGGATCAGGTAGCGGGAGATGGACCGCAGCCAGACGATCTCCTGCCACGTCAGGCCGCCCGTCATGACCAGGCGGTTGAACCGACCCGACTCGGCGCGGCCGTGATACGTGGCGTCGAAGGCGTCGACGAACCGAGCCTCCAGCTCCGGGTTCCAGGCCTGCGCGGCCGCCGCTCCGCCGGCGAGCCGCAACCCGAAGTCGTACAGGAAGACCTTGCGACCCCGCAGGTCCCACTCGTAGGGTCGCTCGTCGATCACCTCGACCCCGAGCAGCGAGAGGTGCGGCATCACGTCGGTCAGCGACATCTGCCTGAACGCGAAGACCTTGAACCGCAGGTCCGCCGGATCGCTCTCCCACAAGGGACGATAGACGTTGTAGACGAAGCCGTCGTCGGAGGTCAGGCCGTTGGCCAGCCGGAGGTCGGCCACGGCGACCGAGGCCGGGAACTCCTCGGTGTAGGCGTCGCTGAACTCGACGCCCCGCTCCTCGCTCGCCAGGCCGCGCGCGGCCTCCTCGAACTCGTCGTCCCAGCTCCGGGTCGCCTCCGCGATCTGCTGCCGCAACGCCTCGACGTCCACGTCGGCGGGCGCGGGGTCGCCGTCGGGGCGCTTCACGACGAAGAACAGGCGGGCCAGGATCGACTCGCTCACCGCGGTCTGGTACTCCAGCGACTCCCCGCCCAGCCCCGTGAGCAGGATCTCCTGAATCCGCAGCCGCACCCGGGTGGTGTGGCGGTCGCGCGGCAGGTAGACCAGGCAGGAGAAGAAGCGTCCGTGGCGCTCGCGGCGCACGAAGACCCGGACCAGGCGCCGCTCCTCGAACTCGACGACCCGGGAGATGATCGGCTGCAGTTCGTCGGCGGAGGCCTGGAACAACTCGTCGCGGGGATAGGTCGACAGCACGTGCCACGTGACGTTGCCGCCGTGCGACTGTCGGGCGAAGCCGGAGGCGCGCAGCAGCTGGTCGGCCTTCGCCGACAGCATCGGGATCCGCTCGACGGGCTCCCGGTAGGCCGAGGCCGACAGCAGGCCCAGGAAGCGGCGCTCGCCGGTCAGCCGACCCCGGCGGTCGTAGAGCCGGACGCCGATGTAGTCCAGGTAGACCGGGCGCTGCACCGGCGAGCGGCGCGAGTCCTTGGTGAACACCAGCACGTCGTGCTCGCCGGGTCCCGGGACGGCGTGGTAGGCGGTGTCGTCGCCCTCGTCCCCGCGCAGGTAGCCCAGGCCGGTGCCGGGCACCGACTGATAGCGATCCTGCTCCACCCGGTACTCCCGGTAGCCCAGGAAGACGAAGTTGTCCCGGGCCAGCCAGGACAGCAGGTCGGTGGCCTCGCGGACCTGATGCGGGCTCACCGGCTGCGGGTTGTCGTTGAGCAGGGCCTGGCACTCCACCACCCGCTGCTGCATCGCGTCCCAGTCGGCCACCGCGACCCGGACCCATCCCAGCGCCTCGGTCAGGTCGGCGCGCAGCCCGTCGGCGAGCGCGTCGGCGGCCTTGCCCAGGGGCGGGAACGCCTCCACCGAGATCCAGGACTCGGCGATGCCCGCCGCGGGGTCGGCGGCGAGGCCGAGGAGCCGGCCGTCGGCGTCGCGCGTCACGGCCAGCTGCGGGTGGACGATCGAGCGGATGGACCAGTCGGCCCGGGTCAGGTTCATGGCGACGGTGTCCACCAGGAACGGCCGGTCGTCGGTCACGATCCGGATCACCGTCGAGGCGCCCTCGTCCGCGTCATCGGGGGCGCTGACGCTCACGAGCGTGGCCCCGGCAGGGCGGACGAGCCCCGCCGCGAGATGGGCGGCGGCCAGGGCGGCCAGGTCCGCGGGTTCGCGCTGGTGCAGATCGTCCGAGGATGCGTGGGCGAAGTAGGCCCCCAGGAAGTCCGCCTGCGCGGCGGGGTCCAACGAATTCTCTGCGTGCTTGCGGGCTGAGGCCACGATTTTGTCGATGGCCCGCCGACGGAGCTGAAGACTTGTGGTCACAGCACATCCTTTCGGGGCGCTTCTTCACGTGGGATTCACTCTAGTCATCGGCCCCGCGCAAGGGCACCCAGTCGTGGCGGCGACACCGGCGTGCCGCCACAGGCGACAATGGTCGGCATGCAGCTTTCGAACGTCAACGGTTTCGCCGCCGACCCGGCCACCGTCCACGCCCTGCTGACCAACGAGCTCTTCCTCAGCGAGGTGTGCCTCGCGACCGGCGCGGTGGCCCACCGGGTGGCGGCCAGCCCGACCACCACGGCCGTGGAGCGGACGCTGCCCTCGCCCTCGGCCGTCCGCCGCTTCACCGGGGAAACGTTGACCATCTCCGAGGCGAGCCAGTGGGGGCCGCCGGCGGCCGACGGCAGCCGCACCGGGACCATCCGCGCGGACGTTCTCGGCATGCCCGTGACGCTCACCGGGGAGCTGCGGCTCCAGCCCGGAGGCGTCGGCACCGAGCTGCGCTACGAGGGCACGCTGACGGTCTCGATCCCGCTCCTGGGGTCGCACCTGGAGCGGGAGGCCGCGCCGGCGCTGCTCGACGCCCTGGCCGTCCAGGAGCAGGTCGCCGCACGCTGGCTGCAACCCTCCTGAACCACTGCGGGCTCAGCCCATGTGCGGGTAGCCGGTGGTGTGCGGCGGGACCAGGTTCTCCTTGATCGCCCGCGGGCTGCACCAGCGGATCAGGTTCCACATCGAGCCGGCCTTGTCGTTGGTGCCGGACGCGCGGGCCCCGCCGAACGGCTGCTGGCCCACGACCGCACCGGTCGGCTTGTCGTTGATGTAGAAATTGCCGGCGGCGAAGCGCAGCCGGTTCATGGTGTCGTTGATGACCCGGCGGTCGCCGGCGAAGACGGCGCCCGTCAGGGCGTACGGCGACGCCGTGTCGACCAGGTCGAGGACCCGGTCGTAGTCGGCGTCGTCGTAGACGTAGACGCCCAAGATCGGCCCGAAGTACTCGGTGGCGAAGATGTCCTGGGTGGGGTCGTCGGAGGTGATGATCGTCGGCCGGACGAACCAGCCGGTCGAGTCGTCGTAGGTGCCGCCGGCCACCACCTCGGCGGTCCCGGACGAGCGCGCCCGCTCGATCGCCCCGGAGAGCTTGGTGAAGGCCCGCTGGTCGATCACCGCGGAGGTGAAGTTGGTGAAGTCGCGGACGTCGCCGACCGCGAGCGCCTCGGTTTGGGCGATCAGCTCGTCCTTGATCGTCGCCCACAGGCTCTTGGGCAGGTAGGCGCGCGAGGCCGCGCTGCACTTCTGGCCGGAGTACTCGAAGGCGCCGCGGATCAGGGCGGCGGTGACGGCCAACGGGTCGGCCGACGGGTGCGCCACCACGAAGTCCTTTCCGCCCGTCTCCCCCACCAGGCGCGGGTAGCCGCGGTAGTTGGCGATGTTGGCGCCGACCTGCTGCCACAGCCCCTGGAAGACCCCCGTGGAGCCGGTGAAGTGGATGCCGGCCAGGTGCGGGCTGGCCAGCGCGATGTCGCTGACCTCCTTGCCGTGCCCGGGGACCAGGTTGATCACCCCGGCGGGCAACCCGGCCTCGGTCAGGATGTCCATGAAGAAGTGGGCCGCGAAGCTCTGCGTCAGGGCCGGCTTCCACAGCACCGGGTTGCCCATGATGGCGGCCGAGGTGGGCAGGTTGCCGGCGATGGCGGTGAAGTTGAACGGGGTGATCGCGTACACGAACCCCTCGAGCGGCCGGTAGTCCAGCCGGTTCCACACGGCCGGGCTGTTCAGCGGCTGGTTGGCGTAGATCTGCTGGGCGAAGGCCACGTTGAAGCGCAGGAAGTCGATCAGCTCGCAGGCCGCGTCGATCTCGGCCTGTTGCACGGTCTTGCCCTGGCCCAGCATCGTGGCGGCGTTGAGGGTGGCGCGGTACGGCCCGGCGAGCAGGTCGGCCGCCTTGAGGAAGATCGCGGCGCGCTCGTCGAAGGGCATCGCGGCCCACTCGGGCGCGACCGCCATCGCGGCCGCGATGGCCTGCTCGGTGTCGGCGTGGGACGCCTGCCGGACCACCCCGAGCACGTGGCGGTGATCGGAGGGCATCGTCACCTGGAGCAGGTCGGCGCCCGTCCCCGGACGACGCTCGTCGCCGAACGCGCCGGTGAGCTCCAGCGGCTCCGCCTCGACCAGGGCGTTCAGCTTCAGCTCCAGCGCGACCCGCTCGGGGCTGCCCTTCGCGTAGGTCAAGACCGGTTCGTTGACCGGCGTCGGCACCGAGGTGATCGCATCCATGCACGGAGAATACCCGAGCAGTGATCGTCCCAGCGAAGATGTGACGGCCGGATCACGCGATCACCGGAACATCTCGCGTCCCTCAGCCCGCGATCGCGGCTTCCTCGCGCCGGCGCTTGGCGGCCTCGACCGACGCGCGCAGGGCCGCCACCAGGTCGACCACGTCGGCCTGGGCCGGGGCTTGGCCCTCCTGCTCCGGCAGTGGGACGCCGCTGAGCTTGGCCTGGACGACCTGCTCCAGCGCCTCCCGGTAGGCGTCCGAGTACTGCGAGGGGTCGAATTCGCCGCTGAGCTGCTCGATGAACATCTGCGCCATCGCCACCTCGGCGTCGGCCACCTTGATCTCCGCCGACGGCGCCGCGAACGACCCGTCGCGCAGCTCGTCCGGCCAGAGCATCGTGTGCAGCAGCAGCAGGTCGCCGACCGGGCGGATGAGCGCCAGCGACTCCCGCGAGCGCAGCGCCACCTTGACGATCGCGGCCTTGTTGGCCTGCACGAGGGCCTGCCGCAGTAGTACATAGGGCTTGGCGCCGGCTCCCTCGGCCTCGAGGAAGTAGCTCCGCTCGAAGTAGGTGGGGTCGATGTCGCCGACGTCCACGAATTGCACGACGTCGACGGTCTTGGTCGTCGTCAGCGGCAGGTCGGCGAAGTCGGTGTCCTGCAGGATCGCCACCCGGCCATCGGCGGTCTCGTAGCCCTTGGCGATCTCGGTGAACGGGATCTCCCTGCCGCAGACCTCGCAGACGCGCTTGTACTTGATGCGGCCGCCGTCCTCGGGGTGGATCTGGCGGAAGCTCAGGTCCTTGGTCTCGGTGGCGCCGTAGACCTTGATCGGGATCGTCACCAACCCGAACGAGATGGCACCCTTCCAGATGGATCGGGGCATGGTCCCTCCTTGTGCCTCGCCGACGTCAGACTAGGGTGCCCCATTCCGTGGGACCGTGCCACAGCAGGTCGCCCTCCGCCAGCAGAGTCTCGACCCGGGCGTCATCCCACGCCTCGTCCAGCCCCACCCCCGCTATGGCGGCGTGGGTGCGTTCCGCCATCTCCGCCGAACCCTCCGCGAACAGGGCGGTCACGGCGGAGTACGGCAGCGAGGGCAGCGACACGCGCCCGAACTCGTCGTCGCTGGCGGGCACGTCCGCCTCCGCCACGGCGACCAGCCGCGCCGGGTGCAGCGTCAGGCAGCTGACGCCGGCGACGCACAGCACCGTGTAGTCGGCGGTCTCGTCGTCGCCCGGCCCGAAACCGAAGGCACCGCGGAAGGCCGGGGTCGGGGCGAACCCCACCACGGGCCCGAGCCGACCCGAGCCGGCCCAGGCGGCGAGCCCCGCGCGATCGAGCGGGACGAACAGCAGCGTCACCGGACCTCCCGGGACAGCATGCCCAGCTCGTCGGCCACGGTTCGGGCGAAGCGCGGCACGGGCACCAGGGAGGTCGCGGTCAAGGTCACCTGGTCACCGTAGCTGGTGATCCCGACGCTGAAGCGTTGTCCGTCCACGCACGAGTCGATGCTGTGGACCGACACCACGCGCCGCGGGCCGAGGTAGCGGGGGGTTCGCGGGCCGGGCGCGTTGACGATCAGTGCCTGATGGGGGCGCCCCTCGGTCACCGTGGCGGCGGCGACCGCGTGGAGGGTCGGCGGCACGAAGCCAGCCACGTCGGCCAGCTGGGCCGCGGGCACGCTCTCCTCGGTGTCGATCCGGGTCTGGGTGAGGCTGGCCAGCACCCCGAGCCGCTCGACGGCCGAGGGCGCGGTGACCGGGAGCGTGATCCACTGCGGCGCCACCCGGCAGCCGATGGCGCTCGCGTCGACGTGGTCCACCACCCCCAGCGGAACCAGGGCGATCGGGTCCTCCCACGGGCCTCCCTCGGAGACCAGCGCCTCGCGGAGCCCGGCGGTGGCCAGCGCCAACAGGACGTCGTGAGTGGTACAGCGATGGCGTTCCCGGACGAGGCGGACCTGGGCGAGGTCAACCGTGACCCCGGCCACATGCAGCGGTGTGGGCTCGGCGGCGGCCTGACGCAGCCCCGCCTCCGCCAGTCCCGTGAGGCTCGCGGCCGCCTCCCGCAGCAGCCGCAACGGGTCCGACAACCCGCCCAGGAGCATCCCGGGGCCGGCTTCCCGCGGCGTCCACTCGGGCGCCTGGCCCGTGATCGGCCCGGGCGTCTCGTCCAGCAGCTCCTGCAGCAGGTGAACGTGATCCTGGCCGTCCACCCACGCGGGGTGGACCCGAAACACCACGGCGGTCCGCTCGGGGGCAAAGCCGTCGACGAGCGTCACGTCCCAGCGCGGATGCAGCCGATCCAGCGGCCGCCTCAGCTCCTCCCCCAGCCAGGCGTCCAGCCCCCGGCCCGGCGGCAGGGTGTGTCGTCGGACGTGGCTGGCCACCCGGAGGCCGGAGTCGTCGGCCCAGCCGGGAAACGGCGCGCCGCCGACCCGCTCCCGGAACCGGGGGGCATAGCCGAGCCGTTGCCCGATTCGGGTGACCAGCGCGTCGCGCTCCAGGGCACCCTCCAGCACCAGGACCGTGATCAGGTGCCACGGCCGGTTCGGTTGATCCCGTGCCAACAGCAGGCTGTCCCGCAGGCTGACCGCCTCCGCCACCGCGCCTCCTTCGAAGGGTTGAACTGGCACAAGCGTACGTGCGCGGCGTTATGCGAGAATCCCCCCTGTGAAAGGCCTCAAAGCCGCGCTTGTGGTGGTCGGGATCGCCCTGGCGCTGATGCTCTCCGGTTGCGGTCCGGCCAGCTCCGCGACCTCGGAGGCTCCGACGCAGTCGGGCCCGACGGTGATCCGGATCACCCTCAGTGAGGGCGGGGTCTCCCCCAACGGACAGCGGGTGAACCTCCACTACGGCGAACAGTTCACCCTCGACATCACTACCGATCGCGACGACATCGTGCACGTGCACGGCTTCGATACCGAGATCCCCGTGAAGGCCGGCGAGCGGACGACCAAGACCCTGCGGGCCGATCGGATCGGGCGCTACGAAATCGAATCACACGACCCGCCCCTGGTGACCGTCGTGCTCCAGATCTCGTGATCGGCCTGCTCCCGCTGCACGGACTCTCGTCGCGCCAGGACCTTCCACTCCCGTTCCCCTACGTGGTCGCGGGCTCCATCGCGGCGCTGGTCATCTCGTTCCTGGTGGTCACCGTCGCCTGGCGCGAGCCCCGATTCCGAGGAATCCAGGGCTGGCCGCTGCCCCAGCTCCTGTCCCCGCGCGTCCGCCGCGCCGTGGTCTGGGTGTTACGAGCCTCGATCCTGGCGCTCTACGCCTGGATGGGGCTGGCCCTGGTCGCGGGCCAGGATCGCGTCACCAACCCCATCTTCGGCTTCGTCTTCGTCTGGCTGTGGGTCGGGGCAGCGCCGATTTCGCTGCTGTTCGGGCGGGTCTGGCGACTGCTCAACCCGCTCCGCACCGTCGTGGCCCCCCTCGGCGATGGCCTGATCGCCTCCGGCAACGCCCGGCAACGGATCGGCGTGTGGCCGGCGGCCGTAGCCGTCTCGTTGTTCGCCTGGCTGGAGTTGGTGCAACCAGGCAACAACACCCTCGGGGTCCTGCGCTGGTGGGTGCTGGGGTGGTTGGTGTGGACACTGCTCGGCGCGGTCATCCTCGGTCCCTGGTGGATCGCCGCCGCGGATCCGTTCGAGGCGGTCGCCGACATGATCGCCCGGCTCTCGCCGTGGCAGGTCTTCGACGGCCACCTGCACCTGGTGAACCCGTTGCGCCACCTGGTGACGGCGCGGCGCCCCCGTGGCGTCGCGGCCCTGGCGGGGGCACTGCTCGGGGCCACAGCCTTCGACAGCTTCGCCAACACGTCCTGGTGGATCGCCACCGTCCAGACATCGGGGATGTCCCCCACGTTGCTGCGCACCGCGGGCCTGCTGGGGATGATCCTGCTGGTGGTCGGTTCCTTCGCCGCCGCCGCGCAGGCCATGAAGCCGTTCCTGGTGCGGCACAAGACTCGCCTGCCCGACCGGATGGCCGCCGCCCTGGTTCCCATCGCCGCCGGCTACAGCCTGGCGCACTACCTCAGCACGTTCTTCCTGGAAGGCCAACGCACCCTGGTCTTGGTCTCGGATCCGCTGGGGCTGGGCTGGAACGCCTTCGGGACCGCCGAATTGGCCGTCAACACCGCCTTCTTCGACTACCCCGAAATCACGGCCCTGATCCAGCTGGGTGCCATCGTGATCGGGCATCTCCTCGGCGTGGTGGTCGCCCATGAACGGTCGCTGGTGCTGCTGGAGCGCCATCGCCAGGGCATCGGCCAGCTGCCGATGCTCCTGCTGATGGTCGGCTACACCTGCGCCGGGCTCGTCCTGCTCTTCTCGCCCTGACCCCCGGCGGGGGTCAGCTGACCCCGGCGCGGCCGTGGCAGAGCTTGAACTTCTTGCCCGAGCCGCACGGGCACGGCGAGTTGCGCCCCACCCCCGCATAGGGATCGTCCGTCTTGGCGGCGCCGCCGCGCTGCTGCGACCCGTCCTCGCCCGGCGCCGAGTAGCTGAGCGGCCGCTGCCGAGCGGGCCCGCCGAGGCCCTTGGCCTTCAGCTCCGGTCGCTTGGTGACCTCGGGCTCCTCGGGCAGCGGCGCGCCGTGCCGCACCGGCGGCACAGCGTGCTCCTCCACCCCCGGACCGTCGGGGTCCGGTCCCGACGCGATCAGCTGGTCCAGCACCTCGTCCGACATCGGAACCGCGCGCCCGTCCGGCCCGGGGATCAGCCCCGTCTGCGCCGCCGGCTGGGCCGTCACCTCCAGGTTGAACAGGAAGCCGACGACCTCCTCCATGAACGCGCCCATCATGGCGGTGAACATCTCGCCGCCCTCGCGCTGGTACTCCACCAGCGGGTCGCGCTGCGCCAT
>CAZBMH010000089.1:0-9838 GCA_964492685.1 uncultured Micropruina sp. | reverse complement strand
GTTCGACATCCACGGCGGCGGTCTCGACCTGCGCTTCCCGCACCACGAGAACGAGCTGGCCCAGTCGAACGCGGCCGGGCACCCGTTCGCGCGCAACTGGATGCACAACGCGCTGCTCACCACCGCCGGCGAGAAGATGAGCAAGTCGCTGGGCAACTCGGCGCTGGTCACCGAGGTCGTCAAGCGCTTCCCGGCGCGGGCCGTCCGGCTCTACCTGGTGGCCCCGCACTACCGCTCGATCGTCGAGTGGTCGGAGAGCTCGCTGGCCGAGGCGACCGCCCAGCTGGCCCGCATCGATTCGTTCCTCGACCGGGCCGCCGAGCGGGTGGGCGACACCGGCTCGCCCGCGAACACGCCGGCCGCGAGCATCCCGGCCGCGTTCGCCGCGGCGATGGACGACGACCTGGGCACCCCCGCGGCGATGGCCGCGCTCTTCGGCCGGATCAAGGACGGCAACGTCGCCCTCGAGCACGGTGACGACCAGGCGCTGGCGGGCGCCTACGCCGAGGTCACCGCCATGCTCGGCGTGCTCGGCCTGGATCCTGCCGACCCCGTCTGGGCGGACGAGCGGGCCGGCGACGACCTTCGTCCGGTGGTGGACGGCCTGGTGGCGGCGCTGCTGCAGCAGCGCACCGACGCCCGCGCCCGCAAGGACTGGGCCGCCGCGGACGCGATCCGCGACCAATTGAGCAATCTCGGGCTGAAGGTCGAGGACACCTCGGCCGGCCCTCGCTGGAGTCTGGAGAAGTAGATGCCCGGAAATTCGACCCGCAAGGGGGCCGTGCGCAAGCGCGGGAAAGGCACCGGGAACACCGGGAATACCGCCGGTTCCGGTGGCCGGGTCCGGCGCGGCCTAGAGGGCAAGGGCCCGACGCCCAAGGCCGAGGATCGCCCCTACCACAAGGCCTATCGCAAGCGGAAGCCGAACGAGCCCGCCAAGTCGTCCGAGCGCTCGCGCGGCGGTTCGGGCGGCGCCAAGCCCCGCTCGTCCGGCACCGACTGGGTGGTGGGCCGCAACGCTGTGCTGGAGGCGCTGCACGCCGAGCTGCCGATCAAGCGCGCCTACGTGGCCGACGGCGTGGAGCGGGACGACCGGCTCCGTGACATCCTCCGGCTCGCCGCGGACCGGGGGATCTCGCTGCTGCAGGCCACCCGCGCCGAGCTGGACAAGATCACCAACGGGGCCGTCCACCAGGGCATCGCCCTGCAGCTGCCGCCCTACGAGTACGCCGACCCGATCGACGTGCTGGCCGACGCGCTGCACGACGACGAACCCGGCCTCGTGGTGGCGCTGGACCACCTCACCGATCCCCACAACTTGGGCGCGATCATCCGCTCGGCGGCCGCGTTCGGTGCGCACGGGGTGATCATCCCGGAGCGTCGCTCGGCGCAGCTGACCGCCTCGGCGTGGAAGGCCTCGGCCGGCGCCGCCGCCCGGATCCCGGTGGCGCACGCCACCAACCTGAACCGCACCATGAAGACGTTCGCCGACGCCGGGTTCACGGTGGTGGGGCTGGCCGGCGAGGCGGAGACCGACATTGGAGGCGTCCCCGGCGTGGACGGCCCGGTGCTCCTGGTGGTCGGCTCCGAGGGGGACGGCCTGTCGCGGCTGGTGCGCCAGAACTGCGACACCCTGGCCTCGATCCCCATCTCTTCGGAGGTGGAGTCGCTGAACGCCTCGGTGGCCACCGCGATTGCGTTGTACGAGATCAACCGCTGCCGTGCCTGACGGCCGAGCCCGCCGCGGTGCCGCTGGCGCCGCGGCGGCGCTCGCTCTCGCGCTGATCGCCGGCTGCACCCCGGCGGCGACGGCACCCTCGCCCGCCCCGACGACATCGCCGGCGGCCCCGGCTCCCCCGACCCAGGGCGCGGAGCCGGTCGTCCGCTTCGTGGTGGGCAGCGACGGCCACTGGGGGCAGGCGGGCACCGACTGGGTGCGCTTCTACTCCGACTTCGTGGCCGCGGTGAACGCCGTCGATGCCCAGACGCCGCTGGATTTCGTGGCGCTGGTCGGCGACCTCACCAACGAGGACGCCGACCTGCTGCCCGAGGCGAAACGCGCGCTGGGCGGCCTGAACGCCCCGCTGATCGCCACCCGTGGCAACAACGACTTCGGCACCAAGAAGCAGTGGCGGGCCGTCTTCGGCGCCGACCCCAACACCGTCACGAGCATCGCCGGGACCCTGTTCGTCCTGGCCGACACCACGGACGGCCACGGCTCCAAGGACTGTCCCGACGCCCGCTGGATCGAGCGGCAGCTCGCCAACCACCCCGATGCGGCAAGCGCGTTCCTGTTCTTCCACGTCCCGCCCGTCGACCCGGCCACGCTGGAGCTCAGCTGCGACCGGTTGCAGCGGCTACTGGCCGACGAGCCCCGGATCAAGGCCATCTTCAACGGCCACGTCCACGCCCTCGACACCGTCGTCCGCGTCGGGGACGTCCCCTACCTCTTCGACGGCCACCTGGGCTCCAGCAACGGCGTCGACTACCGGGGCTTCCGGGTCGTCGAGGTGGGGGCCGACGGAACGCTGCGCACGTGGACCACGGACGGCGCGCGTCGCCTCAACGAGGTCACCCTGCCGCTGAGGGGATGACCCGCAGACGGCGCTGTGCCGGGCCGGGGAAACCTCCGCTGCCCTCGCCCCGCATTTGTCACCCGAGTGAGGGACAAGAGGAGCGACAATGGATCCATTCCGCATTGGCAATCCTGACCGTCCGGTCGGATAATCGCTGAGATCCTGCGCCTTTCTGTGCGTTTTCTGTGCACCAGCAGAAACAGCCCACGACCATTTCACCCCCGCACCAATTCTTTGCTAGGGTCTCGTCGGTGCTTCGATTTAGCACAGTTCCGGGGGGACATTTTCTATGGGTGTCAATCACCATGCCATCAGCCGTCGGCGACTCGCCTTGGGCGTCGCCTGGGCGACGCCTACCGTCCTGTACGCCACCTCGGCACCCGCGCTGGCAGCCTCGACAATCGAGGCGCTCTGCAAACCGAGAGTGGAAGAGGCCTCGGCCGACTGGGATGTTGACGGCGTCACGTTCTCCGGCTGCAAGCGCTACGCGTGCCACAAGGACGTGCAGCTCCAGTTCACCCTGTCGTCGCAGTGCACGGCCACCGTCGTGGTGGAGGTTCAACCCATCGCGGGGGCCGCGGTGTGGTGCGCCTGGTCGGGCACGCAGATCGCCTCCAAGACGCTGACCGCGGGCGGCTCGGTCACCTTCCCCGCGCCCGGGGACAACTACGGCTCCTGCACCCACACCGCCTACCCGTCGGCCAACGACGGGATTCACATCAATCCGTGCTTCGAGGGCCCCCAGGTGAAGTACCGCTTCACGATCGCGGGCGTCCAGGGGCTCTGGACGTCCCTCACGATCTCGCCGCCGACCTGCTGAGGCGCTCCCCCCAGCGCGCCGCGAAACCGCGGTTTGCCGGGAGGAGCGCCCGTGCCCAGGGGCGGTCAGCCGCAGGCGCTCGCCGTGGGCCCGTGGAAGGCGAAGGTCTGCGGCGCCCCGGTGCACAGCACGCTGGTGGCTCGCACCCCGCCGCCCGGGGCTACGGCCGAGTAGCCGAACACCCGGGCCTCGGCGCCGAGCAGCTGCTCGAACAGGCCGGGCTCGCCGGCCTGCGCGACCCGGGCCTTCGCAGGGTCGAGCCCGAGCTGGGTGGCGACATCGCGGAAGGCGTCGTCGGGACCCAGCTGGGCGTCGATCAGCTTCTTCGCGATGGCCGTCTTGCCGTCGTAGATGTAGGCGCCCAGGTCGTTGCGGATGGTGTCGGCGGGGATGCCGCGCGCCTTCGACACCCAGCTCACGAACTCGCCGTACTCGTTGGCGAGCCCCGTCATCAGCGTGGAGCGCTCCTTGGCGGTCATGTCCCGGAACGGGTTGCCGAAGTCCTTGCCCTCCCCCTGGGTGAGGTACTCCTGCGTGATGCCGCCGGTGGTGGAGACCCCGGCCTCGGCGAGGGAGCCGCTGGTGGCGACCACGTCCTTGTAGCGGGTGAACGGGCCGAAGATCACGCCGATGCTGCCGACGAGCGAACCGTGGTCGGCGATGATCTTGTCCGCGCCCGCCATCGCGTACATGCCGCCGGAGGCGGACATCCCCTGAACGTAGGCGATCACCTTCTTGCCGGTTCGGGCCTGATACCGCTCCACGGAGTCCGCGATTGCCCGGGAGCCGTTGATGGTGCCGCCCGGGGTGTTGAGCAGCAGCACCAGGCCGGCCGCATCCTCGGTCTTGATGCCATCGATGGTCTTGGCCACCTCGTAGCCGTAGGTGGTGGATCCGAAGGTGAAGCCGTCCTCGCGACCGGCCATGATCGGCCCGGTGATCGGGATGGCGCGGACGGTCTCGGCCGCCGTGGCCGCGTCGTTGCCCCAGACCGTCGAGAGCGTCTGGAGGGAGCCGGCGTTCAGCTGCGCGACCGAGGCGCCCGCGGCGGCCATCCCGCCCGCGAGGATGAGCGAGCTCAGCAGGCCGGTGATACCGAGGGCGGCCCCCAGGCCGATGCCGGTCCCAGCGCCGATGCCGAAGCCGCGGCTGAAGTTGCGCTCGCGGGGCTGGGCCACATACGTCGGCGGCCCCGGCGGCTGGGGGGCGGTGATCGCCGCGGGGGGCAGATCGGTCGTCGGGGTGGTGGGTGGGCGGTCAGTGGTCGGGCTGTCGGACATCGTGAACTCCTTGTCGTGGGGTGCTACGAGTTCGACGCTACCGAGGTAAGAGGTCGCCGAGCCGCCTCCTTTGGTGGACGATCGGCTCGCTTTGGTCGACCCGGTGATTGCCGGAGTCGCCCCCTCAGGCCACCGTCCACCAGCGCGACAACGGCCCGCACGACCCGGGGGCGGGAGGTGCGGGCCGTGAAGCAAGCTCCGTCAGTCGCTGCTGCGGCGGCGCCACCAGGCCGCGGCCAGCACCGCGGCCGTCAACCCGGCCACGACGGCGAGGGTGACGATGCCCGGGGAGGTCAGCCCGTCCGGGGCAGCCTCACCGGTTCCGGGGGCGCCCGCCCGGGGTTGGGCGGAGACGGCGACGACCGGGATCGCCCTGACCGGACCGAGGATCTTCGCGACGGCCTCCAGCACGGCGGGGGTCTCGGCGCCCGAGCCGTCGCACAGGTTCGCGCTGAAGCGACTCCCCGACCCCTTCGCGAAGAAGAGGTAGCGGGCCCCGAACTGCGGCTCAAGACCGCAGCCGGCCTGGGAGGCGGGGCTGTAGAGGCTCACGTCCGCCGGGGGATCGCCCTTGAACGTCCCCGAGACCTGCACGTGGTAGCCGACCGGGTTCTCGCCCGCATCGATCGGGCCCTCGCGCGAGGGCGCCTCGGCCTTGCCGACCACGGTGCCGACGAAGACCGCGTCCGCCCGCGCCACGCTCTCGGCCGCGTCGAACTCCACGCACGAGCAGGCCCACGCCCGTCCGGTCGCCGACAGCGGGAGCATCACCGCCACCAGGGCCACGGCCAGCACCCTGGCCACCCACCTCCGCTTGTTCATCCGCTGCCCTTCCTCGAACGCTTACCCTCTCCACGTACCGCGGACCGCCCGCGTTGCACCCGCCCGCACGTCCGGGACCGGAGCCTTCGCCCGCCCGCGGGGAATCGACCGCCCCAGGGAGCGGTTGAGGTGGCATGACCCCCCGGACAAAGCTGCTGGCCGTCGGACTGGCCGCGGGCCTGTGCCTGCTGCCCGCGGGCTGCACCCAGGGTGCCGCCGCGCCGGCGAGCGCCAGGGTCGCCTCGTCGCCCACGGTCACGGGCTCCCCCGCCGCCGCCCCCTCGTTCACCGTAACCCGAGTGGCGAGCTTCGACGAGCCGTGGGCGATGACGTTTCTGCCCGGCACCGACCAGCTGTTGATCAGCCTCCGCGGCGGCGAACTGCTGCTGCGGAACCAGGCTGGCGGCACCCTCGCGCGAGTCGCCGGGGTGCCGGACGTCGTGGTCGCCGGCCAGGGAGGCCTGGGGGACGTGGTCGCCGGCCCGACGTTCGCCACCGACGGCCTGATCTACCTCAGCTGGGTGGAGGCCGGATCCGCAGGCACCAGTGGGGCCGCCGTGGGCCGGGCGCGGCTGGAGCTGGCGGACGGCGCGCCGACCCTGCGCGAACTGACTGTGCTGTGGCGGCAGCAGCCGAAGCGGGGCGGCTCGGGCCACTTCGGACACCGGATCGCGTTCAGCCCGGACGGCCGCCACCTGTTCATCTCCTCCGGCGAACGGCAGGCCTTCGACCCGGCCCAAGACCTGTCGGGGAACCTCGGCAAGATCGTCCGGCTGAACCTGGACGGCTCCGTCCCGGCCGACAACCCGTTCGCCGCCCGAGGTGGCGTGGCTGCCGAGGTGTGGTCGTACGGGCACCGCAACCCGCTCGGGCTGGCCTTCGCCCCCGACGGCACCCTGTGGGAGTCGGAGATGGGTCCGCGCGGCGGCGACGAGGTCAACGCCATCCTGCCCGGCCGCAATTACGGCTGGCCGCTGGTCTCGGACGGCACCCACTACGACGGCCGCGACATCCCCGACCACGCTCCCGGCGACGGCTTCGAGGCGCCGCGGGTCTCCTGGAATCCCAGCATCTCGCCGAGCAGCCTGCTGATCTACACCGGTACCCAGTTCCCCGAATGGGTCGGCGACGCGTTCATCGGCGCCCTGTCGGGCACGTCGCTGATCCGGGTCGACCTGGACGGCTCCCGCGCCGCCCCGGGCGACCGCTGGGGGGACGAGACGGATCCGGAACTCGGCGAGCGGATCCGCGCGGTCCAGCAGGGGCCCGACGGCGCCCTCTGGGTGCTCCAGGACGGCCGGGACGCGGCGCTGCTGCGCCTCGACCGAGTCGGCGGCTGATCTCGCCCACCGAAGGACCTCACGCGAGAGCCTCCGTCCCAGTCGAGGCGGAGGCTCGGCCGGACACGGCGATGACGCCGCCGGCCGGGGGCCGACGGCGCCATCACATGAGGGGTGTTAAGGGTCGACCACCACGGTGCAGATCAGCGTGGCCGCCGGATCGGTGGGAAGGAGATCCGTCACCGTCACGCTGCCGTCGCCGGTCGTGGCGTTGGTGCTGCCCGAACCCAACTCCACATCGGCGGCGTTAACGCAGCGGATCGTCGAGGCGGTGCCGCCCACGACCTGCGAGTCCACCGTCACCGTGATCGTCGTCAGCGGCGTGTTGTGGAAGGTGACACTGGCCGCATTCGCGGTGCCACCACCGGCGCAACTGGCCTCGGCGGAGACGGTCACGTCCTGGCTGACGTCAGCGGAGACATAGCCTGCCGGGACGGTCTCGACCACCGTGTAGTCGCCGTAGAGCAGGTTGGGCAGGCACGCCTTGCCCGTGGCGTCCGTGGTCACGGTGTCGAGCGTGGTGGCGCCCTGCTTGACCGTGAACGTCACCCCGGACTGCGGATGATCGCCGGATCCGTCAGCCGCGTGCTTGCGCAGCTTGGTGATGACCAGCGCCCCGCGCTCCAGCTCGTTGGTGAACGTGCAGGTCACGTCGTCCCCGGCCTCCAGGGTGATGGCGTTGGGCGCGTCACCGTTGTCGCACGTGGCCGTGTCCAGGTTCCAGTTGGCCGGCACCGTCTCGGCGACGGAGTACGCCCCGGGGTTCAGGTCGGTGAACGACTGGCTGGCCGCCCCCGCGTCCCCGACGGCCGTGGTCGTCAGGTTGAACGCCGCCGGGCTGAGCCCGCCGGTCGTGGTGAAGGCGAACGTGCCCGTGGTGTCCTTCGTCTTCTTGACCACCGTCAGCTTCGCCCGGGCCTCGTTGTAGTAGGTGCACTCCAGGACGTCGCTGACCGCGTCGATGGCGAAGGTCACTTCGGCGCCGCTGACTGTCGGGGTGACCCCGACGCTGGCGGAGCAGTCAACCGAGACGAAGTACCAGCCGGACGGCAGCGTCGAGGACTCGTTGACGGTGTAGCCGCTACCCAGCAGCACGTTGTCGAAGGTCTGCGTGCCGTTGTCGGCCAGCGTGAAGGTGGTGGCCGTGGTCGGGTCGGTCCCGAACGACTTGGCGAACGAGAAGTCCACCGTGGAGGCGGGATCGGTCTGCTTGTGGATGATCACCTTGCCGCAGTTGGTCAGGTTGATCGGGATCGGCGAGATGAAGTCCTTCAGCTGCGAGGTGAACGAGTCGGACGAGCGGCTCTTCAGCATCGCGCTGCCGAACGATTCGCACTTGTTGGCGTCGAAGATCGCCTTCAGGTTGATGGAGGCCTCGCCGAAGGTGCGGGCCGAGAGGGCGCCGTTGCCGTCGGAGTTGGCGGCGGTGATCGGCGAGGAGTTGATGGTGCCGGTGGCGTCGCTGGGCAGCAGCGCGGTTCCCACGCTCCACGCGCTGCCGTCCCAGGTGCGCATGGTGATGGTCGCCTGGGCGCCGCCCTGGGTGATCGAGTACTCGAACAGGAGGTCGCCGACGGTCCGGACGACGTTGGGCCCCTCGGCGCACTTGGTCTTGGACTTGTTGAACTCGAAGTCCATCAGCGTGGTGCCGCTCGGGTCGGACACGCGCGTCCAGAACATGTGCAGGAAGCCGGGGCTGCCCGACTCCACCCAGGTGCCGAACGTCTTCAGGTCGCTCTTGTTGTTGGGAATGCTGCCCGTGGTCTCCTTCGGACACACGGTGTCCTCCTTGACGCCGCCCGAGTAGGAGTCGTCGTTGGTCCCGGTCGCCTTGTCGGTGTTGCGGGCCTCGGTCACAGTGGCCCAGTCGTCCATTGAGGTGACATCTCGGACGAGGTTCGCGTCGGTGTCGATCTCGAAATTGCTGCCGGTCAATGTTGCTTGATAGGCGGCATAGGCGAAGCTGCTCGTCATTGACAATGCGAGGCAGCTGGCCAGGAAGAGGGCGAGCGTCCGCCCGATCGCAGATGTGGACGGCCCGCGGGTACGGGTTGAGAGAGACATGTGTGCTCCTCGAGGTGGGTTGGCCGACGGTGGTCGGCGGGTGGCGACAGCTCCTCCCAAGCAGGCAGAAATCGCCCAGTGTCGCGTCAAAGGCAGGCCTCAACCTGCGATGGGGTCGAGCGGATCACAAAGTGCTGAGTGACGGGGAGCCGATCGACTCATGGTGCGCGTGCCGCGCGTCAACTCCCGATCCTGAGACGGCCCCGGCCGCCCGGACATCTGCCCATTCTTCCCCCCACAATCGGCAGTTCCTTGTGATGGAGACAGGCTATTCCTGACGATATGTCGTGGTCTGCGGGCACAATTGCCCCCGGGGGGGTACAGACCACCCGCCGCCGGCCCGACACCCGCGGAACCCCGCCCGACGCGCCTCCGATAGAGTGGCGCCGTCTCGATCCGGCCAGCGAGGAGTCCCCTGAATGAGCGCCAACGCGTCGTCCGTCTACCAGCAGGTTCTCGACATCATCGAGGGGGTCGAGCCGCGGATCGCGGCGGCCACCCGCCAGGAGCTCACCGACCAGCGCGCCTCGCTCAAGCTGATCGCCAGCGAGAACTACGCCTCGCTGCCCGTGCTGATGACGATGGGCACGTGGCTGTCGGACAAGTACGCCGAGGGCACCGT
Source organism: uncultured Micropruina sp. (assembly GCA_964492685.1). Classification (GTDB taxonomy): domain Bacteria; phylum Actinomycetota; class Actinomycetes; order Propionibacteriales; family Propionibacteriaceae; genus Micropruina. Next base: position 314 of record CAZBMH010000089.1, on the reverse strand, counting down.
CGGCCACCGCTTCTACGCCGGCTGCCAGAACGTCGACACCGTGGAGTCGGTGGCCGCGGAGCACGCCCGCGAGCTGTTCGGCGCCGAGTACGCCTACGTGCAACCCCACTCGGGCATCGACGCCAACCTGGTGGCCTACTGGTCAATCCTCGCCCACCGCGTCGAGTCGCCGGCGCTGGAGCGGCTGGGCGCCAAGAACGTCAACGAGCTCTCCGAGGACGACTGGGAGACGCTGCGCAAGTCGTTCGCCGAGCAGCGCGTGATGGGCATGAGCCTGGACGTCGGCGGCCACCTCACCCACGGCTTCCGGCCCA
>CAZBMH010000088.1:0-9900 GCA_964492685.1 uncultured Micropruina sp. | reverse complement strand
CGGCTTCGGCGTGGTGCACCGCAAGCAGGCCAGCGTCTACGACGTCGCGCAGCTGTTGCCCAGCGCCGCCGGCACGCTGGTGAAGAAGGAGGGCGACGTCTTCGGCAAGGTCCTGAAGAACCCCGATCGCCCCTTCGTGGTCGTCCTCGGCGGCGCCAAGGTGGCCGACAAGCTGGCGGTCATCGACAACCTGCTCAAGACCGCCGACACGCTGATCATCGGCGGCGGCATGGCCTACACCTTCCTCAAGGCCAAGGGCTACGAGGTCGGCAGCTCGCTGCTGGACGAGGCGAACATCGAGACCTGCAAGGGCTACCTCGACACCGCCGCCGCGACCGGCAAGCAGATCCTGCTCCCGGTCGACGTCCGCGTCGCCGACGGCATGGACTTCGCCGCGCGCACCGTCACCGGTGACGTGGAGATCGTGGCCGCCGACGCCATCCCGGCTGGCAAGGCCGGCCTGGACATCGGCCCGGCCAGCGAGCAGCTCTTCGCTGACGCCATCGCCTCCGCCAAGACCGTGGTCTGGAACGGCCCGATGGGCGTCTTCGAGATCGACGCCCTGGCCGGCGGCACCAAGGCCGTCACGGCCGCCCTGGCGGCCTGCGACGGGTTGACCGTGGTGGGCGGCGGCGATTCGGCCGCCGCGGTGCGCATCCTCGGCTTCTCCGACGACCAGTTCGGACACATCTCCACCGGTGGTGGGGCTTCGCTTGAATACCTCGAGGGCAAGGACCTTCCCGGTCTGGCCGTTCTGGAACAGGAGAACTGACATGACCCGCACGCCCCTGATGGCTGGCAACTGGAAGATGAATCTCACCCACGTCGAGGCCGCCGGCCTCGTGCAGAAGCTGGCGTGGGCGCTGGCCGACGCGCACTGGGACGACGCCCAGTCCGGCGCCGCCGTGATCGTCCCCTTCACCGACCTGCGCACCGTGCAGACCCTGATCGAGGGCGACAAGCTGCCGCTCGGCTACGGGGCGCAGGACGTCTCCGTCCACGCCTCCGGCGCCTACACCGGCGAGATCTCCGCGACGATGCTGGCCAAGCTGAACTGTGGCTACGTGGTGATCGGCCACTCCGAGCGCCGCGAGTACCACGGCGAGACCGACGCGCTGATCAATGCCAAGGCGAAGGTCGTGATCGCGGCCGGCATGACCCCGATCGTGTGCTGCGGCGAGGTCCTCGAGATCCGCAAGCAGGGCGACCAGGTGTCGCACGTCCTGAACCAGGTGGCGGGCTGCCTGGAGGGCCTCACGGCCGAGCAGGTCGGCGCGCTGGTCATCGCCTACGAGCCCGTCTGGGCCATCGGCACCGGCGAGGTTGCGACCCCCGAGGACGCGCAGGAGGTCTGTGGGGCGATCCGTGGCTACGTCGCCGAGACGTTCGGCCAGGAGGCCGCCGACTCGGTGCGCATCCAGTACGGCGGCTCGGTGAAGGCCAGCAACGTGGTGGACATCATGGCCAAGCCTGATGTCGACGGTGCGCTGGTCGGCGGGGCCTCGCTGGACGCCGACGAGTTCGCCAAGATCGTGTGCTTCTACAAGGCGGCGCAGGCCTGAGGCCGACCGGGCCCCGGCCCGTTGCGTCGTTTCCGTTTCGCGTGAGTTAGGATGCACCGCGTGATTGTTGTGCCCTTGTTGACCTGGCCCGTCCTGACCCTATCGATCATCCTGATCCTCACCAGTGTGGTGCTGGCCCTGTTCATCCTGTTGCACAAGGGGCGCGGTGGCGGCATGTCCGACCTCTTCGGCGGCGGCATGACGACCAGCATGGGGGGTGCCTCGGTTGCCGAGCGCAACCTGGATCGGCTGACGATCATCATCGGCCTGGTGTGGCTCGCCTGCATCCTGGGGCTGCTGGTGCTGTATCGCTATTTCCCGGACTTCGGGACGCTCGGATGAGAGGGGTCCACCGTGGCCGGAGGTAGTGCGATTCGGGGAAGCCGGGTCGGAGCAGGACCCATGGGCGAGGCCGAGCGGGGCGATTCAGCGCCGCGAAGCTACGTCTCCTACTTCTGCTCCAAGGGGCATGAGACTCGTCCGGCGTTTGCCGCCGAGGCGGTCGTGCCCGAGACCTGGGACTGTCCGCGGTGCGGGTTACCGGCGAACCTCGATTCCGAGAACCCGCCGCCCCCGCCGAAGATCCAGCCGTACAAGACGCATCTTGCCTACGTGAAGGAGCGCCGCTCGGACGCCGAGGCGGCGGCGATCCTCACCGAGGCGCTGGAGTCGTTGCGCATGCGACGGGCCAGCGGCGAGGTTATTTACTGACCAACCAACAGCGACGGGCCACCAGCAGGCGGCCCGTCGCTTTGCGTTTCGCGGTTCGGCCCCCGCGGCGGTCTCAGTAGCGGCAGGTGAAGTAGGGCAGGTCGGCCGCCGCACCCTGATCGAGGAACCACAGCGTCCGCTCGCGTCCCTTGACCACGCCCGCCGGCAGCGCCGGGTCGCCGGCCACCGCCCGGGCGACGGAGGCGGCCTTGTCGGCGCCGTTCACCAGGAACCAGACCTCGCGGGAGCGTTGCAGCGCCGGCACCGTGAGGCTGATGCGCTCGTCGGGGGGCTTGGGGGAGTCGATGACGGCGATCACCGACGGCTCGGTCACCGCGAACGACGGGTGATCGGGGAAGACCGACGCGACGTGGCCATCCGGGCCCATGCCGAGCAGGCAGATGTCGAAGACGGTCTCGCCGAGCTCCTTGGCGTAGGTGGCCGCGGAGGCGTCCGCGTCCACGACGCCGTCGGCGGCGGGCATCGGGTGGGTGCGGGAGGGGTCCAGGGGGAAGTGTCCGGCCAGGACGGCGAACGTGGGGCCGGCGTTGCGCGTCGGGTCGCCGGTGGGGACGAAACGTTCGTCGCCCCACCACAGCTCAAGCCGCTCGGGGTCCAGCTCGGAGCCCTCCACCAGCTGACCCAGCCGGGTGTACATAGCCAGCGCGATGCGTCCGCCGGTGAGGCACAGCTCGGCGACCCGGCCACCCTGCTGCAACTCGACGAGGCGCTGCAGCAACCGGGCCGCCGCCCCGTCCGCCAGCTCGTCGGAGTCGAGGTAGCGATGGACCTCCGGGGCCCTCACTTGCCGGCCCTCAACGCCGCCTCGGTCCGCCGGGTCTGATCGCGCTCGCAGCGCTCGACGAGGGTCTCCATGGTGGCGGCGAAGATGTCGTCGACGTCCAGGCGACGCAGCTCCTCGGTGATCAGCGCGTTGACGTCGCGGCGACGCAGCGCCACCTGGCGGCGGGGCAGCCCGGGCGCGGAGAACGACGCCATCCGGCCGTCCGTGCGCGTGATGGAGATGTCGCCCTTGTCGGTCTTCAGCACCACCTCGGTGATCCCCAACCCCTTCACGGACTCGCCGCGATGGACAGGCACCCCCAGCCGGCTCTCCAGCCAGGCCGCGAGCAGGCTGCCCGCGGCGTTCTGGGGGGCCGAGGCCACCCGCACCTCGGAGATCCGGGCGGGGTACTGGTCGACCGCCGCCGCCAGCAGCGCGCGCCAGGGTGTCAGCCGGGTCCAGGTCAGGTCGGTGTCCCCGGGGCAATAGTTCCGGGCGCGGGCCTCGATGGCGGCCAGCGGGCGACTGCTGCCCATCGCGTCGGTGATGCGCCGGGCGGCGAGCCTGCCCACCGGGTCATCGCCGGGTCGCAGCGGCGACGACTGGGGCCACCACGCGATGACGGGGGAGTCGGGCAGCAGCAGGGCCAGCACCACCGAATCGCGGTGTTCGATGACTTCGCCGTGGAAGCGAAGGGAGATGATCTCGCCGGGCACTTCCTCGCCCATGTGGATCTCGGCGTCGACCCGGCTCGCGCGCGACAGGCCGTTGGTGACCACGATGATCCGCGAGGGGTGCTCCCGGCCGGCGTCCTTGCACGCATTGAATACCGAGTCGTAGTGCTTCAGGTCCGCGATCACGATGAGCGTGAACACCATGGAGCTCGCCACGCCCACGTCGTGTCGGGCCCGGACCAGCGCGGCGTTCACGCCGGCGGCGTCCGTCCCGGGAAGGTTGATGATCATCGAATCCTCCTAAGGCCTGCGCCAGACGAAGCCGTCCCTGGCCAGCATGTCACGGCCGGACTGAGGGCCCCAGCTTCCGGAGGCGTAGCCCTCGGGCTGGGTGTTCTCCTCGGCCCAGAAGTCCAGGATGGGGTCGAGGATCTTCCACGCGAGCTCGACCTCCTCGGCCTGCGGGAACAGCGGCGGGTCGCCGAGCAGCACGTCGAGGATGAGCCGCTCGTAGGCCTCCGGGCTGTCCTCGGCGAACGAGGTGCCATAGGCGAAGTCCATCGTGACGTCGCGGATCTCCATCAGGGTCGCCGGGACCTTGGCCCCGAAACGGAGCGTGACGCCCTCGTCCGGCTGGATGCGCAGCACCAGGGCGTTGCTGCCCATGGCCTCGGTGTCGGTGAGCGTGAACGGCAGGTGGGGGGCCTTGCGGAGGTTCAGGGCGATCTCGGTCACCCGGCGCGGCATCCGCTTGGCGGTCCGCAGGTAGAACGGGACGCCCGCCCACCGCCGGTTGTCGATGTCGACGCGGATGGCCGCATACGTCTCGGTCTGGGATGCCGGGTCAATGCCCTGCTCCTCCAGGTAGCCCAGCACCTTCTGCCCTCCGGCCCAGCCGCCCAGGTACTGCCCGCGGGCCGTGTGGGCGGCGATGTCCTTGGGGGGGCGGGCGGCGGCCAGCACCTTGCGCTTCTCGGCCCGCAGCTGGTCGGCCTCGAACGACGTGGGCTCCTCCATCGCCGTCAGCGCAAGCAGCTGCAGCAGGTGGTTCTGGATGACGTCGCGGGCCGCGCCGATCCCGTCGTAGTACCCGGCCCGCCCGCCGATGCCGATGTCCTCGGCCATCGTGATCTGGACGTGGTCGATGTAGTTGCGGTTCCAGATCGGTTCGAACAGCTGGTTGGCGAAGCGCAGCGCCAGCATGTTCTGGACGGTCTCCTTGCCCAGGTAGTGGTCGATCCGGAACACCGACTGCGGGTCGAAGACGCTGGAGACCTTGCGCTCCAGTTCGCGGGCGCTCTCGAGGTCGTGCCCGAACGGCTTCTCGATGACCACGCGGCTCCAGGTGCCCTTCTCGCGGCGGGTCATCCCCTGCTTCTTCAGCTGGGAGATCACCAGGTCGAACGCGTTGGGTGGGATGGAGAGGTAGAACGCGTGGTTGCCGCCCGTCCCCTGCGTCGCGTCGAGTTCCTCCAGGGTCCGCTTGAGCTCCGCGAACGCGTTGTCGTCGTCGAAGGAACCCGCGACGAAGCGGATGCCCTCGAGCAGCTGCTGCCACACCTCTTCGCGGAACGGCGTGCGCGCCCGCTCCTTCACCGAGTCGTGGACGATCTGCGCGAAGTCCTGGGTGGCCCAGTCGCGCCGCGCGAAGCCGATCAGCCCGAACCCCGGGGGGAGCAGGCCGCGGTTGGCCAGGTCGTAGATCGCCGGCATCAGCTTCTTGCGGGCCAGGTCGCCGGTCACCCCGAAGAGCACCAGGGCGCACGGCCCGGCGATGCGGGGCAGCCGACGATCCTGCGGGTCGCGGAGCGGATTGACGAAGGGGCTGGAGGGGCTCACAGCGTCGATGCTCTCGCGGACCCGCCCGCGGACGCAATCGCGGGTCCCACCGACGCGGGCGGCGCCCCCGTGTCGGCGCCCTCGCCCCCGGGCGCACGCGGTCCCGGACGCCGATCCTGTCCGCGGGCGTGAGCGTGGGCGGGACCGCCGCCGCACCGGCTCGCTACACTGCCCCAATCGCCCCGGGAAAGGTGTCCATCATTCGCATCACCGATACCGTCGCCTCCAACGCCGGAGCCGACCAGCCGGCCCCCGGGTGGCTGGGGTCTCTGGGTGCCTACGTGGCCCTCACCAAGCCGCGGATCATCGAACTGCTGCTGATCACCACCGTGCCGGCGATGTTCCTGGCCGCCCGCGGCTTTCCCTCGCTGCACCTGGTGGCCGTGACCCTGGTGGGCGGGACGGCGGCCGCGGCCTCGGCGAACGTGTTCAACTCGGTGCTGGACGCCGACATCGACTCCTCGATGCGGCGCACCCATCGCCGTCCGATGGCGCAGGGGGCGGTGACGCGCTCGCGTGCGCTGGTGTTCGGTGTGCTGCTGGGCGTGCTGTCCACGGCGATCCTGGCCTGGGGGGCGAACTGGCTCTCGGCGGGCCTCGCGCTGCTGGCCAACGCGTACTACGTGGTGGTCTACACGCTCGGCCTGAAGCGGCGCACCTCCCAGAACATCGTCTGGGGCGGCATCGCGGGCTGTTTCCCCCCGCTGATCGGCTGGACGGCGGTGACGGGGTCGATCGCGTGGACGCCGCTGGTGCTGTTCGCGATCGTCTTCTTCTGGACGCCCCCGCACACCTGGGCGCTGGCGTTCCGGTACCGCGAGGATTACGCCCGGGCGCACGTTCCGATGCTGCCGGTGGTCATGGAGCCCCCGGCCGTCGCGGTGCGGATCTTCGCCTACACCGTCCTCACCGCGCTGGTGTCGCTGCTGCTGTGGCCGGTGGCGCAGACCGGCCCGCTGTACCCGATCGTTGCCGGAGTCGCGGGCGTGGCCATGACGATCGAGGCGGGCGCGCTGCTGCGCCGGGCCCGGGCGGGGCTCACCGATGCGGAGCTACGGCCGATGCGGCTGTTCCACCTGTCGAACTCCTACCTGGCGATCGTGTTCCTGGCCGCGGCCATCGACCCGCTCCTGTTCTGATCCTCGGCGCGCACGCCGAGCACCAGGTGGGTCACCGCGACCGTGTAGAGCACGGTTCCGGCGAGGTGCCCGAGCACCAGCAGCATCGGCAGGGCCGTGAAGTACTGGATGTAGCCGATCAGCCCCTGCAGCACGGCGACTGCCACGACGCCGAGCGAGGCCCGCAGCACGCGCGGCTGGTGCCGGCTGGTGGCGACCAGGGCGGCCAGCAGCACGAGCGTCAGCCACATTGTCAGCGAGTGCCAGCGGGCGATCGCGGTGAGCTCCAGGCCGTTGCGCTCGGCGCCGCCGTCGCCCGAGTGTGGCCCGGCCCCGGTGACCACCGTGCCCAGGTAGATCAGCAGCATCGACAGCCCGAAGATGGCCCGAGCCAGCCACAGCGTGCGGGCGGGGGCCGGGCTCGGTTCCAGGTCGTAGGCGTCGTGGACCATGAGGGTGCAGCTGACGATGAGCGCCACCGACAGCACCATGTGCAGGCCAACGACCCACGGGTTGAGCTGGAGCCACACCGAGACCCCACCGACCACGGCCTGCAGGATGATGCCGAGCCCCACCCCGATCGAGAGGACCCGCAGCCGGCGGCGGGGCTGGCCGTTGCGCCGTGCCCGCCACGCGGCCAGGGCCATGCCGATGGCGATCGCCGCGAGGACGAAGGTGAGCAGCCGGTTCCCGAACTCGATGTAGCTGTGGATCCCGGCCTCCGGGCGCGGGACGTAGGAACCCGGCTCGCACTGGGGCCAGGTGTTGCACCCGAGGCCCGAGGCTGTCAGGCGCACCAGCCCGCCGGTGATCACGATCCCCATGTTGGCGATCAGAGAGGCCAGCGCCCAGCGGCGTAGCCAGCGCGGGGAGGTCAGGACGTCCATCGAAAGACCTTTCGGGCGAACAGGGTGGCCAGAACCGCCCAGGCGAACAGGATCAGGAGCGGGGTCACGGCGGTCGCGCCGGTGGCCCACGCGCGCAGCAGGGTGCCCAGCGCGGCGGTGGGCAGCAGTGAGACCAGGGCGGCCGCGGGCGCCGGGAGTCCCTCGGCGGGAATCACGATGCCCGCGAGCGCGCCGATCAGGTAGCAGAGGTTGGCCAGCGCCAGGGTGGCCTCGGCGCGCAGGCTCCCGGCCAGCGCGAGCGCCAGCCCGGCGAAGGCGACGATCGCCGCCGGCACCCCCGCGAGCAGCAGCAGGGTTGAGGGCAGGTGGGGGTGCGGCCGCCAGCCGAGCGCGACCGCGATCGCGGCGATCACCAGGGCCTGGCCGCCCGCCAGCAGCGTGGTCGCCAGGGCCTTCCCTATCAGCAGGTCGGCCCGGGTGAGGGGGGTGGCTGCCAGCCGCTCCAGCACGCCATAGCGCCGCTCGAAGCCCGTGGTGATCGCCAGCGACGTGAACGAGGTCGACCACAGCGCGAGCGCCAGCACGGACGCGGGCCACGTGGTCGGATCCAGGCCCAGTGGGGAGCCGAAGCGCAGCCCACCCACGAGCAGCCCCACGGGGATCACCAGCGCGAGCAGCAGTTGCTCGCCGTTGCGCAGCGTCAGGGTGGCCTCGGTCAGCGCGTGGGCGCGGATCCGGCGCGCACGGGGGGCCGCAGCACCCCCCGGGGTGAGGCCGATCATCACGCCCCGCCTCGGGTCGTGTGGCGGAGGAAGACGTCCTCCAGGCTGGCCTCGGTGGTGAGTTGGCCGACGGTCCCGGACACCGCGACGCGACCCCGGTCCATGATCCACACCTGGTCGGCCAGGGCGGCGGCCTCGTCCATGGCGTGGGTGGTGAGCAGGACGGTGACCCCGGCGTCCCGGAGCGAGGTTATGAGGGCCCAGGTGTCGCGGCGCACGTGCGGGTCGAGGCCGGCGGTCGGCTCGTCGAGGAAGACCACGCGGGGCCGGCCGATGAGCGCGCCTGCCAGGTTGACCAGCTGCTGCTGCCCGCCGGACAGTCGCCGATACGGGGTGGCGGCGAAGGCCTCCAGGCCCAGCGCGTCGATCAGGTCGTCGGGGCGGTGGCCGCCGGTGTAGAGCGCCGCCAGGTAGCGCAGGAGTCCCCGTGCGCTGATGCCCGACCAGGCCCCCGTCGACTGCGGCATGAAGCCGATGGCGGCCTTGGCGGCGGGGCTCCCGGGGGCGGCCCCCGCCACGAGGATCCGACCCGAGTCGGGGGTCAGCAGCCCGGTGCAGACGCGGATCGTGGTGGTCTTGCCGGCTCCGTTGGGCCCCAGCAGCGCGGTGATGCGGCCGGGTTCGGCCTCCAGGCTCAGCCCGTCGAGGACGGGGGTGCGTCCCAGGGTGAGGCTCACCCGTTCCAGGACCACATCGACTCCGCCGGGCACCCCGCCAGCATAGGCCAGCGGCGCACGGCTCCTGGTCGCCCGACCGCCCCGCGGCGGGACGGCAACGGGGGCCCCACCGCCGGCGGGACCCCCGTGCTCGTCAGGCGACTCAGACCTCGTAGTTGTGGTCCTTCTCGACGCGGACGATGACCGCCTCCACGGGCTCGACCTCGGCCGTGATCGCGGCCGCCGCACCGGCGCTAACCGCGACCGGCTGCAGGGTCCGCTCCGGCGCGGGCGCGACCGGGGCGGCCTCGGCGGCGAAGTCCGCCGCGGTCGGCATCTCCTCGTCGATCAGCATCCCGTAGAAGGAGCGCCACACCATGACGCAGGTGAGGACGAAGAACAGCGCGGCCAGGCCGTAGACCAGGTACTGGTTTCCCTGGGCGTTGAGGCTGACGGCCAGCTCGACGGCCAGCAGGCCGAACAGGGTCGTGAACTTGATGACCGGGTTCAGCGCCACCGAGGAGGTGTCCTTGTAGGGGTCGCCCACCGTGTCGCCGACGACCGAGGCGTCGTGCAGCGGCGTGCCCTTGGCCTGCAGCTCGGTCTCCACGATCTTCTTGGCGTTGTCCCAGGCGCCGCCCGCGTTGGCCATGAAGATCGCCTGGTAGAGCCCGAACAGCGCGATCGAGATCAGGTAGCCGATGAAGAAGTACGGCTCGATGAACGCGAACGCCAGGGTGGCGAAGAAAATGCCCAGGAAGATGTTGAACATGCCCTTCTGGGCGTACTGGGTGCAGATCTCGACCACCTTGCGGGAGTCCTCGACGGAGGCCTTGGTGACGCCGTCCAGCTTGATGTTGTTCTTGATGAACTCGACCGCGCGGAACGAGCCCGTGGTGACCGCCTGAATGGAAGCGCCGGTGAAC
>CAZBMH010000087.1:0-9936 GCA_964492685.1 uncultured Micropruina sp. | reverse complement strand
CTTCGTTCACACCGAAGAGGTCACTGGTTCGAACCCAGTATCGCCCACCCGCCACCGCCTGGCCCTGAGCCGGGCGGTGTTTGTGCTTCCTGGGGCACTCGATCGGCCGGGCGAGGTCCACCAATCGGGCGGGCGCGGTCCACATGTCGGGAAGTGCGTCCCCTTTCGGGGGGTAGGTTTGACCAGAAATCACGCCGATTCGCCTCAGAATCTCACATGGCGGACTCTATTCCCGTCATATGGACTCTCAACTTGCGTCACAGGGAGGTCACGGCGAACGATTCAGGTACGCACAGGCAATGGGGCCGCCACCTACTTCGCTGAAGGAGGGCACGACATGACCGCACCGGCACTGGTGATGTTGGCACGAGGCAGCTCGGATCCGAAGGTGGCCCAGGTCACCCACACGCTGCGCACCGCCCTCCAGGCGATGCGGCCCGAGATCGCGGTCCACGGCGCTTTCCTCGATCACTGTGCCCCCACCGCCGCCCAGGTCTTCGCGCAGCTGGCCAAGCAGCACTGCTCCGAGGTCGTGCTCGTCCCGCTCCAGCTCACCAACGCGATCGACGCGCTCCCGTCCATGGACGACCTCGTCCACCGGGCCCGCGGCAGCCACCCCGACATGCGGTTCACCGTCTCCCGGCCCATCGGCCCCGAGCTCAGCCTGCTGACGATCCTCGACCAGCGGCTGCGCGGCTCGCTGAGCGCCCACCGCGTCCTCGAGCTGGACGGCCTCGTCCTATCGTCGGCGAGCTCCGGCGACGTGCGGGGCGGCGCCCTGCTGGCCCGCCGCGCGCGCCAGTGGTCCACGCATCACCGGTTGCCGTGCCTGACCGCCGTCGCCGACGGTTCGGGTCCCTCGGTCGCCCAGGCGATCCAGGGGTTGCGCTCGCAGGGGCGCCGACACATCGCGGTGGGTTCGTTCTTCCTGACCGCCAACGACCTGTACCAGGCCCAGGCCGATCAGGCCTACCGGTGCGGCGCGGTGTCGGTCAGCGACCCGATCGGCCCCGCGCGCGAGGTCATCGACCTCGTGCTGGCCCGCTACGCGTTCGCGGCCATGGACCTGCTCGACTTCGGGCTGGACGACGTCGCCGAGGACATCGGCGAGTTGCCCCGCCGGCACCTCAGCGTCGTCGGCGCCTGACTCAGCAGCCCGCCACGCGGGCCTTCTCGACCGCCACGTCGAACTCGGCCGCCGGCCAGCCCAGCTCCAGGCCCGCCAGGTGCTCGCGCAGCAGCTCGGCGACGGCCCAGTTGCGATACCACTTGCGGTCCGACGGGATCACGTACCAGGGCGCCACGTCGGTGTTGCAGCGCCCCAGGACGTCGGCGTAGGCCTCCATGTAGGCGGGCCACTTCTGCCGGCTGTCCACGTCGTAGGGGTTGTACTTCCAGTACTTCTCGGGGCTGTCCAGCCGCTCGGCGAGCCGCGCGCGCTGCTCGTCGAACGACACATTGAGGAAGCACTTGATGATCCGGGTGCCCGTGGCCGCGACCTCGGCCTCGAACGCGTTGATCTCGTCGTAGCGGGCACCCCACACATCGGCGGCAACCAGGCTCTCCACGCGGACGATCAGCACGTCCTCGTACTGGGATCGGTCGAAGATGCCGATCATGCCGGCGCCGGGCAGCGCGTTGCGGATCCGCCAGAGATAGTCGTGCTCGCGCTCCTCGGGCGTCGGGGCCTTGAACGCCTTCAGCTGCACGCCTTGGGGGTCCACCATGCCGATCGCGTGGCGAATCACGCCGCCCTTCCCGGAGGTGTCCATGCCCTGCAGCACCACCAGGAGGCGCGGCGCCGTCTCCGGCGTGGAGCGGCCGTTGGCGAAGAGCCGCTCCTGCAGGTCGGAGATCTCAGGCGCGAGCGCCGCGGTGAGCGCGGGCGCGTCGGCCTTCCCCTTGCCGGGGTACCCGGGAGTGGCCCGCGGATCCAGTGTGCTCATGTCGACCGGGCCGTTGGGCACCCGCAACAGCGAGCTGAGCGGTGCGTGCGAACGGGCGGCTGCCTTTGTCTTCCCCATCTCAGTAGTGTGGACCAAACCCATCAGTCCGGACGTGGTTGTCGCCCCGTGGCGCGCCCGGGCGCGTCGAGGAGGCTGCCCATGGTCCTGCCGGTCACTCCCCCGCTGGAGCCGATGCTGGCCCGCTCCGCCGCCTCCATCCCGGCGGGGATGCTGTACGAGCCCAAGTGGGACGGCTTCCGCTGCCTGATCTTCCGCGACGGCGACGACGTGCGGCTGATCAGCCGCAACAACAAGGACCTGACCGGCTACTTCCCCGAGGTCGTGGCGGCGCTGCTGCAGAACACCCCCGAGCGCTGCGTCCTGGACGGGGAGCTGGTGGCCGTCAACGGCGACCGGCTCGACTTCGTCCGGCTCGGCGAGCGGATCCACCCGGCGGCCAGCCGCATCGCCAAGCTGTCGGAGGCGACGCCCGCGTCCGTCGTGTGCTGGGACCTGCTGGCGGAGGGGGACGAGAACCTGATGCCGCTGCCCTTCAGCGAGCGGCGCGCCCGGCTGGAGGCGGCCCTGGCCGGGGCGCAGCACCCCGTCCACCTCACCCCGATCACGGCCGACCCCGCCGAGGCCCAGCGCTGGTTCGAGCAGTTCGAGGGGGCTGGCCTGGACGGCGTCGTCGCCAAGCCGCCGTCGGGGGCCTATCAGCCGGGGCAGCGGGCGATGGTCAAGGTGAAGCACGCGCGCGAGGCCGACGTGGTCGTGGTGGGCTACCGGCTGCACAAGAACTCCAGCGAGGCGCTGCCGCTGCTCGGCTCGCTGCAACTCGGGCTCTACGACGAGACGGGCGACCTGCACTGGATCGGCGTGGCGGCCTCCTTCACCGCGGCCCGGCGGGCCGACCTGGTGACCGAGCTGGCGCCGCTGCTGCTGCCGCCCGACGACGAGGACCACCCGTGGCGGGGCGGGGCGGAGCAGGCGAAGGGACGCCGACCCGGCGCCGTCAGCCGCTGGTCCGCGGCGGTGCTGAGGGAGACGCACCTGCTGCGGCCCGAGCTGGTGTGCACCATCGGGTACGACCACCTGGAGGGCACCCGGCTGCGCCACACCGCCCAGTTCCGGCGGTGGCGCCCCGACCGCGACCCCCGCTCCTGCACCTTCGACCAGCTGGACGAGGTCGTCGGCTACGACCTGGCGCGCATCCTCGGCTGAGCAGCGCCGGTCACCAGTTCGCGGGGTTGAGCTTGCTGGGCTGCACCCGCGGCGGCTCGCCGGGCATCTTCGGGTACTCCGGCGGGTAGGGCAGCTCACCCTCGCCGGCGGCCTCGTCCCGGTCGTACCAGGCCAGCGCGGTGTCCACGGAGGACGGCTCAGCGGCTTCCAGGGCGGCCCAGCGATCCCCCAGGGCGGCGAAGCGCGCCGGCATCGTGAGCACGGTGAAGTCGTCGGGCGTCACGTCCTCCAGCTCGTCCCAGGTGAGCGGGGCCGACACCCGCGCGGCGGGCGTGGGACGGATCGAGTACGCCGACGTCATCAGCCGATCGCGGGCCATCTGGTTGAAGTCGACGAAGATGCGACTCCCCCGCTCCTCCTTCCACCAGTTGACGGTCACCCGCTCCGGCAGCCGGCGCGCCAGCTCGCGCCCGAGCGCGATGGTGGCGTGACGCGCCTCGATGAACCCCACCGGCTGCACGGGGACGAAGACGTGCACCCCGCGGCCGCCGGAGGTCTTCGGGAAGCCCTCCAGGCCCGCGTCCCGCAGCACCGCCCGCAGTTCCCGCGCCGCGGTGACCGCGTCGGCGAAGTCGGTCCCCGGCTGCGGATCGAGATCGAGGCGCAGCTGGTCGACCAGGTCGGGGGCGGCGGCGCGCACCGGCCAGGGATGGAACCGCAGCGTGCCCAGGTTCACCATCCACACGATGGTGGCCAGGTCCGCCGGGGCCACCTGGACGGCTGTGCGACCCGATGGGTAGCGCACCGTCGCCGTCTGCACGAAGTCGGGCAGCTTCGCCGGCGCCCGCTTCTGGTAAAAGGCCTCGCCGTCGGGGTTGGCGGGGCTCTGCAGCGTGGCGCTGTCGGTCACGCCGCCGGGCCAACGCTCCATCGTGGTGGGGCGATCGCGCAGCGCGGCGAGGATGCCGGGGCCGACGCTGAGGAAATATTCCACCACCTGCAGCTTCGTCACCCCGAGCGCCGGGAAGTACGGCTTGTCGGGGCTCGACACCCGGACGGGCTGCCCGTCGACGTCGAGCTCGATCGGCTTGGTCACCATCGGGTCAGCGTAACGGCGACTACCCTGGACCGACACCGAGCAGGAGGTCACCATGCTGGATCCCGCCCAGTTCAAGTCGCCGGAGCAGTGGCGCGCTGAGCTGAACGCGCAGGAGTACCGCGTGCTGCGCGAGGGCGGCACCGAGGCCCCGTTCGTGGGCAAGTACACCGACACCACCACCGCCGGGGTCTACCACTGCCGCGCGTGCGGCGCCGAGCTGTTCCGCAGCGACGAGAAGTTCGCCTCACACTGCGGCTGGCCCTCCTTCTTCGCGCCCGCCACCGAGGGGACGGTGCGCTACCTAGAGGACCGCTCGCTCGGCAGCACCCGGACCGAGGTCCGCTGCGCCAGCTGCGATTCGCACCTGGGTCACGTCTTCGCCGGCGAGGGCTACGAGACGCCCACCGACCTGCGGTACTGCATCAACTCCATCTGCCTGGTGCTGGAGCCCGACCCAACTCCGCGCCCCTGAGCCCGGCGCGCCGACCTCGTCCGGGGGCACAGCTGACCTAACCTCGTCCCGTGGGAGCGAGGAGCAAAGTGCCGAGCACGCCGCAGCTTTTCGATGAAGCCGTCGCGGCACTGCAGGCCATGCAGTGGCGGCCGGAGCTCGTGATCGAGGAAATCCCGGCACCCCAGCGGATCGCCCCGTTCGCGGTGGCGATCGGGGCCGAGGTGGTGAGCGGCGGCGAGGAGCTCGGCAACGGGCGGCTGGTGCTGCTGCACGATCCCGCTGGCAACCCGTCCTGGGACGGGGTGTTCCGCTGCGTGACCTACGCCCGCGCGGACGTGGACGCCGAGATGGTCGCCGATCCCCTGCTGACCGAGGTCGGTTGGTCGTGGCTGATCGACGCGCTGAACCGCCACGACGCCGACTTCGAGGCCCCCAGCGGCACCGTCACGGCCGTGTCGTCGCGCGCCTTCGGGGGCATGGAGGGCGAACCGCCCCGAGCCGAGATCGAGATCCGGGCCTCCTGGACGCCCGTGGTCACCACCGGCGACGACATCACCCGTCACCTCATGGGCTGGTCGGAGCTGCTGTGCGCCACCGCCGGACTCCCCCCGCTCCCGGAGGGTGTCGTGATCCTGAGCCGTCGCCGCCGGTGAGCACCACCGACGAGACCGACGAGGCCCAGCCGCTGCCCGTACTGGAGGCGCCGGCCGACGGGGTGCCGCCGCTGGTGGACACCGTCCCCGCCCTGACCAGCGCGATCGAGCAGCTTGCGGCCGGGACGGGACCGCTGGCCCTCGACACCGAGCGGGCCCACGGCTTCCGCTACAGCCCGCGCGCCTACCTGTTGCAGTTCCGGCGGGCCGGCGCCGGCACCGTCCTGATCGACCCGATCCCGTTCGCGGCCCCCGCCGAGCGGGCGCTGCTGTCCTCGCTGACCCAGCGGCTGGCCGACACCCCGTGGATCCTGCACGCCGCGAGCCAGGACCTGCCCTGCCTCACCGAGCTCGACCTCGTGCCCACCACCCTGTTCGACACCGAGCTGGCCGCGCGGCTGCTCGGGCGGCCCCGGGTTGCGCTGGTCACGATGATCGAGGAGTTCTTCGGCCTGACGCTGCGCAAGGAGCACTCCGCCTCGGACTGGTCGAAGCGGCCGCTCCCGGACGGCTGGCTCACCTACGCGGCCCTCGACGTCGAGCTGCTGGTGGAGCTCCAGGGGCTGCTCGCCGACGAGCTAGTGACCGCCAAGAAGGACGAGTGGGCGCGCCAGGAGTTCGCGCATCTGGTGACCCAGTCCACGGTTGCCACGACGCCGCGGGTGGACCCCTGGCGGCGCACGTCCGGCCTGCACACGGTCCGCACGCCGCGCGGCCTGGCGATCGTCCGCGAGCTGTGGCAGGAGCGCGACCGGCTCGCGTCCTCGAGCGACCGGGCCCCCGGACGCATCCTGCCCGACCGGGCCATCACCCAGCTGGCCGTCCTCGGCGACGGCGGGGAGCCCCGCCGCATCCTGGGCCGCGCCGAACTGGACAGCATCTCCGAGTTCCGCTGGCGCAACGCCGCGCGCTACCACAACAACTGGCTGGCCGCGCTGGAGCGTGCCTCGAGCCTCACCCGGGATCAGTTGCCGCCGCGGCACCTCGCCGTCGAGGGCCCGCCGCCGCCCCGCACCTGGGCCGCACGGCACCCCGAGGCGGCCGAACGCTGGGAGCGGATTCGTCCGGGCTTCACCGAACTCGCGGAGTCGCTCGCGGTGCCGCCGGAGAACCTGCTGACCCCCGACCTGCTGCGCCGCCTGGCGTGGGAGCCGCCGGCGGATCGCTCCGTCGAGGGCGTCGACGCGTTCCTGGCCGGGCTCGGCGCCCGCCCGTGGCAGCGGGAGCTGACCGCCGCCGTGGTCGCGCCCCTGCTCTGACCGGCTCGCGCTAGCGCGGAAGCCGCGGCGCGATCGACTCCGGCTGCGCCGCGCTGATCCGCTCGGTGGCGAAGCGCGCCACCGCCTGGGCGGTGAGCCCCTGCTGCTCCAGCAGGTCGCCGCGGGCACCGTGCTCGAGGAACTCCTGCGGCACCCCGAACTCGCGCAGCGGGGTGTTGATGCCCCGGGCGCGCAGCTCCTGGCTGAGCCGGCTCCCGAGACCGCCGGCCACGCCGCCGTCCTCGAGGGTGACGATGAGGTCGTGCTTCAGCCCCAGCTCGAACAGGGCCGGGTTCACCGGCAGCGCCCACACGGGGTCCACGACGGTGGCGCCGATCCCCTGCTGCTGCAGCCGCCGGCCGACCTCCAGCGCCATCCCCACGAACTGGCCGTAGCCGACCACGAGCACCCGCGCCTCGTCGCTGCTGAGCAGCACGTCGACGCCGTCCCGATTCGACTCGGCGGCGATCGGGTCCGGCAGCCGGTCCTTGGCGAAGCGGATCACCGTGGGGCCGTCGTCGACGCCCACCGCGGTGCGCAGCGCCTCGCCCAGCCGCGGTTCGTCCCGCGGCGCGGCCAGGCGGAGACCCGGAACCAGCCCCATCAGCGACAGGTCCCACATGCCATGGTGGCTCGCGCCGTCCGGCCCCGTGACCCCCGCCCGATCGAGGACGATGGTGACCCCGAGCCGGTGCAACGCGACGTCCATCAGGACCTGGTCGAAGGCGCGGTTGAGGAACGTCGCGTACAGCGCCACCACCGGATGCAGCCCCGCGCGGGCCAACCCGGCCGCGGACGTCAGCGCGTGCTGCTCCGCGATCCCGATGTCGAACACGCGCTCCGGCATCAGCTTGGCGATCCGGTCCAGGCCCGTGGGGTGCAGCATGGCGGCGGTGATCGCCACCACCCGCTCGTCCTTGGCGGCGATCTGCACCAGCTCCTCGCCGAACGCGTCCGTCCAGGAGCGGGTGGCCCCGACCAGCGGCTCGCCGGTCTCCTCGTCGATCCGGCCGACGGCGTGGAAGCGGTCCTCCTCGTTCTCCTCCGCGGCCCGGAAGCCCCGCCCTTTGGTGGTCAGGCAGTGGACGATCACGGGGCCGCCGAAGTTGCGCGCCTGCTGCAGCGCGGTCTCCAGGGCGGCCTCGTCGTGGCCGTCGATCGGGCCCAGGTACTTGATGCTGAGGTTCGAGAACAGGCTCTGCGGGGCCAGGACGTCCTTGACGCCCAGCTTGAACGCGTGCATCACGCCGTAGGCGAAGCGCCCCACCAGCGGGAACGAGCTCACCAGGCGCTTGATGAACTTCAGCGTCTTCTCGTAACGCTTGTCGGTGCGGAACGCCGACAGCTGGGTGGCCAGGCCGCCCACGGTCGGGGTGTAGGAGCGGCCGTTGTCGTTGACGACGACCACCAGCCGCAGGTCGTCCTGGACCGCGATGTTGTTCAGCGACTCCCAGGCCATGCCGCCGGTGAGGGCGCCGTCTCCGATGACGGCCACGACGGTGCGGTCGTCGCCCCGCAGCCGGAAGCCCTTCGCCATCCCCTCGGCCCAGGCCAGCGACGTGCTGGCGTGGGAGTTCTCCACCCAGTCGTGCTCGGACTCCGCCCGGCTCGGGTAGCCGGATAGGCCGCCCTGCTGCCGCAGCGTCTCGAACTGCTCGCGGCGGCCGGTGAGGATCTTGTGGACGTAGCTCTGGTGGCCGGTGTCGAAGATGATCGGGTCGCGGGGGGAGTCGAAGACCCGATGCAACGCCAGCGTCAGCTCGACGACGCCGAGGTTCGGCCCGAGATGGCCGCCAGTTCGACTGACCCGGTTGATGAGGAAGGCGCGGATCTCCGCAGCCAGCTCCTCCAACTGGGGCTGATCCAGGGCCCGTAGATCGGCCGGCGATGCGACCCCGTCCAGCACAGACATGTGGACGAGTGTACGACCTAGCCTCAGAGTTTTCGGATGAAGACCTTGCCCCGCAACGACTCTTCCACCAGGGCGACCTCGCGTCGGAGCCGGACCAGGCGGGCCCCCTGCTCCAGCCAGGCCTCGACCGCGGCGGCCACGACCTCCGGGTCGACGAAGTCGGCCAACTGGACCCGCACCTCGGACAGGTCGCCCTTGCTGGCCCGCAGCTGCGCCTCGACGAACGAGGCGGCGAACCGGGCGAGCACCGCCGGGTGCCGTCGCAGCACCGGGTAGCCCCGGTAGTCGGACGGGCAGCAATCCAGCAGGAACTCGACCGCGGTCACCTCCCAATCGGGAGCCCCGGGCGGCCGGACCCGGGAGGGCCACCCCGGCGGAACGTACAGCGGCGAGGTAACACGGGCCCGGCGCTGCTCCAGCGAGACCATCGGGGATCCTTTCGATTCGAACTTTTGTTCGATTCTAGACCCTGGGTGACGCCCCGTCGAGGCCGGCCCGGCGCGGCCCTACCGGCCGGCCGCCAGCCACCACACCATGGCGCCGACACCGGCCAGCGCCAGCAAACCCAGCAGGACCCGCTGCGCCGTCACGAACCGGGGCTCGACCTCGCCGGAGGCCAACGCGGCCGGCACCGGAAGCAGCGCCCACACGACCCACCACCACGCCTGATCGATCGCCGGGTTGACCACCAGCAGCGAGTACCCGGCCACCACGGCGGCCGCGTGACCCCAGCCGAGGCGCACGATCAGCGACGCCGGGACGATGGCCAGGGCGAACCCGAACAGGGAGACGGCCAGGGTGATCCCCAGGCCGCACTCCCCCGCGTCCTCGCGCCCCGCGCACAGCGCGGGGGTGATCGCCGACGCCAGGACGAGGCCGAAGCCGACCATCACCGCGGCCAGCAGCGTCGCCAAGTAGCCGCGCGCGATCCGCTCGGCCCCCTCCTGCCACCACAGCCGGACGGGGACGCTCGCCGCCGGGCGCGCCGACGTCGGTCCGGTGGGGCGCCGCCGACCCATCGGCTACTTCTTCAGCAACGACCGGAGCACGTACTGGAGGATGCCGCCGTTGCGGTAGTAGTCGGCCTCCCCCGGAGTGTCGATGCGCACCACCGCGTCGAACGCGGTGACAGCACCGTCCGGCTTGGTCGCGGTCACCCGGACCGTCCGAGGGGTGCTCCCGTCGTTGAGCGCCGCGATCCCGGTGAAGTCGAACGTCTCCTCGCCGGTCAGCCCCAGGCTGTCCGCGCTCTGGCCGGCCGGGAACTCCAGCGGCAGCACCCCCATGCCGATCAGGTTCGAGCGGTGGATCCGCTCGTAGCTCTCGGCGATGGCCACCTTGATGCCCAGCAGCGTGGTGCCCTTGGCCGCCCAGTCGCGCGACGACCCGGAGCCGTACTCCTTGCCGGCCAGCACCACCAGCGGCACC
>CAZBMH010000086.1:0-10065 GCA_964492685.1 uncultured Micropruina sp. | reverse complement strand
ACTCCACCAACGCCGAGACCCCCGGCTTCACCACCCACGAGCGCGACATCGAACCCGCCATGGAGCGGGTCTTCGCCAACGCCCGCAAGAAGCTGATCGTGGCCTGCTTTGCCTCCCACGTGCACCGCGTCCAGCAGGTGCTGGACGCGGCCGTCCGGCACCGCCGCAAGGTGGTCTACGTGGGGCGCTCCATGGTCCGCAACATGGGGGTCGCCCAGGAGCTGGGCTACCTGAAGGTGCCGGCCGACACCCTGATCGAGCTGAAACGGCTGGACGACTTCCGCGACGACCAGGTGGTGCTGATCTCCACCGGGTCGCAGGGCGAGCCCCTGTCGGCGCTGTCGCGGATCTCCAACCACGAGCACCCGTTGGTCAACGCCGGCCCGGGCGACGTCGTGCTGCTGGCCAGCTCGCTCATCCCCGGCAACGAGAACTCCGTGTACCGGGTCATCAACGGCCTCACCCGCAACGGCGTCACGGTCGTCCACAAGGGCAACGCCTTGGTGCACGTCTCCGGGCATGCCTCGGCCGGCGAGTTGCTCTACTGCTACAACCTGATCAAGCCGCGCAACGCCATGCCGATCCACGGCGAGATCCGGCACCTGATCGCCAACGCCGAGCTGGCGATGGCCACCGGGGTGCCCAGGGACCGCGTGTGCGTGGTCGAGGACGGGGGAGTGGTCGACCTGCGCAACGGCCGGGCCAAGGTCGTCGGACGCCTCGACAGCGGCTACATCTTCGTCGACGGCTCGACCGTCGGTGACATCGGCGACGCCGAGCTCAGCGACCGCAAGATCCTCGGTGCCGACGGCTTCATCTCCGTGGTCGTCGCGGTCAACCTGCACTCCTCCGAGATCGTCAGCGGCCCCGATATCCACGCCCGGGGCTTCGCCGACGACGACACGGTCTTCGTCGACATCCGCCGGCAACTCGCCACGGCGCTGACCGCGGCGCTGGTCGCCGGCGCCGAGGACACCCACGAGCTGCAGCAGCTGCTTCGGCGCACGCTGGGCCGCTGGGTCAACCAGACCTACCGCCGACGGCCGATGATCGTCCCCGTGGTCGTCGCGACCTGACGTCATCCCCGCTCGCCGTGGATGTGTGTGTTATGCATATATATGCTGCACGCATGGATGTGACACCGACGGAGTTCCGTCCCGTTGGCTTCTGGGTCCGGCTGCTCGACCGCCTGATCGAGGCGGGACTCGACGCGGCGCTGGAGCCTCTGGGGCTCACGCGGCGCCAGTGGCAGCTTCTCAACCTGCTCGCAGTCGCCCCCCGTTCGGCCGAGGCGGTCCGCCAGGAACTCGGGGCCTTCCTCAGCGAACGCGGCGCGGCGGCACGGGTGGTGTCCTCCACCCGAGAGCAGGGCCTGATCGTCCTCGAGCAGGGTTGCCTCACACTCTCCGAGGCTGGGGTGGCTCGGCTGAGCGAGGCCGCCCAGGTCGTCCGCGCGGCGCGGGAACGCATCAGCGTGGGGGTGAATCGGGCGGACTACGCCACGACAGTGGCAACGCTCGAAGGAATGTGTCGAAACCTGGGGTGGGAGCCGTGAGCGACCCCGTGATCAGCTCCCTGGAGCGGTCCTTGCTGGCGCTGCGCCGACGCCAACGACGAAACGCCCTGGCCGGACGCGTGGCGGCGTCTCACGTCCACGCCGTTGAGGTCGCCGACGCGATCAGCTCGTGGGGGGACGAGGCCACGGTCGCCGACGTTGGCGCGGCCCTGGGTGTCGACCCGTCGCAGGCCAGTCGTCGTGTCGCCGCCGCCGTGGTCGCCGGGCTGGTGGCCCGCGGGGCGTCCCAGGCGGACGGCCGTCGTTCCGTGCTCACCCTCACCCCGCTCGGTGCGTCGGCGCTCGAGGAGGCTCGAGCTCGCCGCGAGGCCTTGGTGGCCCGAGCGACGGAAGGCTGGTCGCCTGCGGATGTGGCCGTCCTCGCGGACCTGCTCCAGCGCCTGGTGGTGGGGATCGCGACGCCCGTCACCGACGGGGCCACGGCTCGGCGGCGCTCCTCGTGAGCGGCTGGAGCGGGGTTCGGCAGGACGCTCGACGCTGAGAATCCGTGCCTTGGCCCCAGCTTGCCCTTCGGCGACCGGGCTGCCAAGGGGTTCGGCACAGCGATTAGGAGTCGGGCGGCGCTCTCCGGTACTGTTGTGCAGTCCCCCTGAGTGGGCCGATGTCGTGCGCGAGCGCGAGCGTCGGAATCGCGATCAATACAAGGAGTGCTTCGAAGTGGCTGCCGTCTGCGACATCTGCGCCAAGGGCCCCGGCTTCGGCCACAACGTCCCCTGGTCGAAGAAGAAGACCAACCGTCGTTGGAACCCGAACATCCAGCGCGTCCGGGCCGTGGTCAACGGGACGCCGGGCCGGCTGAACGTGTGCACCTCGTGCCTCAAGTCCGGCAAGGTCACCCGCTGACCCTGCGCGACTGACCGAAAGACCCGCCTCGGCGGGTCTTTTCGTTTCTGGGGACCAGGGCCGCGCGGCGCTCCGGGTTGGCCGTGGCCGGAACTCGTCGGAGGCGCCGGTTAGAGTTCCGCCCATGGGCACCCCGGTCTCACCCTGGCGGACGCGGATCTTCCGCGAACTGGCGCGTCCGCTGGCCGACGTCCTCGGGGCCCGCACCGCCAAGGACCTGGCCCAGTTGCGACTGGCCACGGTGGGGGACCTGCTGCGGCACCTGCCGCGTCGCTATCTCTCGGGCACGGAGCTGACCGACCTGTCGACGCTGGCCGAGGGTGAGCACGTGGCGGTGATCGCCAAGGTGGCGGGCACCCAGATCAAGACCGGCGGGCAGCGCGGCGGCCGCAGCTCGCGCCTGGAGGCGGTCCTGACCGACGGACAGGGTCGCCTGCACGTCACGTTCTTCGGCGACACCCGGCTGACCGCCTGGTGGGAGCGGGAGCTCGACAAGGGCGTGCGGGGGATCTTCGTGGGCAAGGTGGGCCGGTTCCGGGACCAGCTCCAACTGGCCCACCCCGAGTTCGTGATGCTGGACGACGAGGGCCGGGTCGTGGGCCGCTCCGAGCAGAAGGCGCTGATGGCCGGCCTCAGCCAGGCGGGCCTGGTGGGCATCTACCCGGCGACCGCCAAGCTGCCTACCTGGAAGATCGCCGAGTGCGCCCGGCTCGCCTTGGACTCCCTCGACGCCGCCGACGACCCGTGGCCCCGGTGGGTGCTCGAGGAGGCGGACGTGATGCCGCTCGGCGACGCGTTCGCCGCGATCCACCGGCCCACCAGCCCTGCCGAGGCCGCCGCCGGCGCCGAGCGGTTGCTCTTCGACGAGGCGTTCGCCACCCAGCTGACCATGGCCTATCGGCGGGCCGACGTCGCCACCCACACCGCGACGCCCCGGCTGAGGGTCCCCGGCGGCGTGCTGGCGGCCTTCGACGCCCGGCTGCCGTACACGCTGACCCAGGGCCAGCTGGCGGTTGCGGAGGAGATCCTCGCCGACCTGGGCGGAAGTCGTCCGATGCAGCGCCTGCTGCAGGGGGAGGTCGGCTCGGGCAAGACGGTCGTGGCGCTGCGGGCGATGCTCACGGTGGTCGACGCCGGCGGTCAGGCGGCGCTGTTGGCACCTACCGAGGTGCTGGCCCAGCAGCACTACCAGACGATCCGCGCCCTGATGGGCGAGCTGGCGGGCGGACGCCTGCTCGGCGCGCCCGACCAGGCGACCGACGTCGTGCTGCTGACCGGGTCGATGGGGGCCGCCGCCAAGCGGAACTCCGTGCTCCGGGCCGCCAGCGGCGAGGCAGGCATCGTCATCGGCACCCACGCGCTGCTGGGGGATCGGGTCCAATTCGCCGACCTCGGCCTCGTGGTGGTGGACGAGCAGCACCGCTTCGGGGTCGAGCAGCGGGCCGTCCTGGCGGGCAAGGCGATCAATCGGCCACACGTCCTGGTGCTCACCGCCACCCCGATCCCGCGCTCGGTGGCGATGACGATCTTCGGCGACCTCGACGTCTCGACCCTGGCCGAGATTCCGGCCGGTCGCTCCGAGGTGTCGACGGTCGTCGTCGATGCCGCCCTGCGGCCCACCTGGGTGGAGCGGGCCTGGGAGCGGCTGGTCGAGGAGGTGCGCCAGGGGCGGCAGTGCTTCGTCGTCTGCCCCCGCATCGGCGGCACCGCGGACCGCGGGCAGGGGCTGGGGGTCGTCGAGTTGGCGGCCGAGCTGGCCGCAGGCCCGCTGGCGTCGGTGCGCACTGGCGTGCTCCACGGCCAGCTTCCCGGCGACGAGAAGGAGGCCGTCATGGCCGACTTCGCGGCGGGCCGCCTCGACGTGCTGATCGCCACCACCGTGATCGAGGTGGGCGTGGACGTGCCCAACGCGGCCATGATGGTGATCTGGGACGCCGACCGCTTCGGCATCTCGCAGCTTCACCAGCTCCGGGGACGCATCGGCCGCGGCGAGCATCCCGGGGTCTGTCTGCTGGTCAGCTCCGCTCTCGCCGACGAGCAGATCGCGAAGCGACTGGGCGCCGTGGCGGCCACCCGTGACGGCTTCGCCCTGGCCGAGCTGGATCTCCAGCAGCGCCGCGAGGGCGACGTGCTGGGCTCCGACCAATCGGGCACCCGATCGAGCCTGCGGCTGTTGCACGTGTTGGAGCACGCCGACGTGATCGCCATCGCCAAGACGCTGGCTGCCACGGCGGTGGCCAGAGACCCCGGGTGTGAGCACCCCGGGTTCGCCGACGCAGTCACCCAGACCGGGTTGCTGAGTGGCGGCGACTGGCTGGAGCGCAGCTGACCGGTGGGTTCCTCCGGACCCCCGGGAACGCCGCGGCGGTCCCCGCGACCGGGCCGATCAGGTGTAGCTGACGTCCGGCTCCGGACCGAAGCGGAACTGGCGACCGCTGATCTCCGACACCTCGATCCGGACGAAGTGCAGCTTGACCGTGGGGACCCAGGGGCGCAGCGGCAGCGACTCGGCGTGCTCGATCTCGGCGGTCCCGGTGATCTGGGAGGCGGTGCCCTTGGCCACCACGCTCCAGCCGCCGTCGCCCTCCCAGCCGTCCACCTCCATGGCGACGGCCGGGTTGATCGTCAGCGCCAGCAGCTTCGCGCCCTCGGCGGAGCGGAAGACCAGCGAGCGCCCGTCGACCACGAAATTCACCGGCGCGATGTCGGGCTGGCCGGCCACGGCGGTCGCCAGCCGCCCCACGTCGACGCTCCCCAGCAGCGACCAGGCGTCCTCGTCGGAGAGGTGGGTGATGGGGGAGTGAGAGGTCATGCCTCATCTTGCACCCGCAGGAGCGGCCGATGGGGGAGAATCGGGGCCGGACGAAGGGAGCACGGATGAGCCGCATCATCGCCGGTAGTCGCGGCGGCCAGCGCCTCACCGTGCCCGGCCACGGCGGCACCCGGCCCACGACCGACCGGGTGCGGGAGGCGGGCTTCAGTGTGATCGGGTCCCGGGTCGGCAGGGCCGGCCCGCCGGAGGAGCAGCTGACCGGGCTGGCGTTCCTCGATCTGTATGCGGGCTCCGGCGCCGTGGCCCTGGAGGCCGCCAGCCGCGGGGCCGCGCCCGTGACCTGCGTCGAGTCGGACGCCCGGGCGCGGGCGGCGATCCGCCGCAACGCCGAGGAGACCCGTCTGCGGGTCGGGGTGGTCTCCTCCTCGGTCACCCGCTTCCTCGAGCAACCCGGCGCCGCGGTCGACATCGTCTGGCTGGATCCGCCCTACGACCGCCCGGCGGGCGACGTGGACGGCGACGTGGCGCGGCTGGCGGCCGGACGCCTTCGTCCCGGTGCGCTGGTGGTCGTGGAGCGCTCCGCGAGGTCGGCGCCGGTGTCGTGGCCCCAAGCGATCGGTGAAACCTGGAATCGCCGCTACGGTGAAACCACTCTGTACTTCGGCATCGAGGGAGCCCGATGAGAGCGATCTGTCCCGGATCCTTCGATCCGGTCACGTTCGGGCACGTGGACGTGATCACCCGCGCCGCCGGGCTGTTCGACGAGGTGGTGGTCGCCATCGGCCGCAACTCCGCCAAGAACTACCTCTTCGACCTGGACCGCCGGGTGGCCCTGGTGCGCGAGGCGGTCGGGCACCTGCCCGGGGTCAGCGTGGAGCCGATGGCCGGGCTGCTGGTCGAATTTGCCCGCGAGTGGGGGGCCGGTGCGGTCGTCAAGGGGATCCGCTTCGCCTCCGACTTCGACTACGAACTGCAGATGGCGCACCTGAATCACGCGCTCACCGGGCTGGAGACCGTGCTGCTGCCGGCCTCGGCCCGCTGGGCAACGGTCTCCTCCACCATGATTCGGGAGGTAGCCTTGCTCGGCGGCGATGTCAGCGGCTTCGTCCCCACGGCCGTGGTCGCCGCCCTGACCCGTCGTACCGCAGGACCAGAAGAAGGAGGTACCGCGCATGGCTGAACAGATCGCCGCCAAGCTCGACGCGCTGCGCGAGCTGGTCCAGAACGCGAAGGGCGTCCCGATGTCGGCCTCCTGCATGCTGAACCGTGCCGAGGTGGTCGCCCTCATCGAGGACGCCAAGGTCGCCCTCGAGCGCGAGCTGGCCGAGGCCACCAAGATCGCGGAGGCGTCCCAGGTCACCCTGGATCGCGCGCGGCAGGAGGCCGGCCAGATCGTGGCGTCGGCCCAACAGCGCGCCGACTACCTCGCGAGCCAGGACGCGGTCGCGCAACGCGCCCGCCAGAAGGCGGGTGAGCTGGAGCGTCGCTCGGTGGAGGAGGCGGAGGCGCTGCGTCGCGAGGCCGACGCCTACGTCGACGGCCGGATCGCCGGCCTCGAGGCAGGCCTGCAGAAGACGCTGACGCAGATCAAGACCATGCGGGCGCGGCTGGCGACCCGCTCCGGGTTGGATGCCGAGGAGACCACGACCCTGTCGAGGCTGACCTAGCCGATTGGCTGCCGGACGGGCCGCACGGTAGAGTATGCAGCCGGTCATGACCATGTCGTGTCGTACGCGTTGAAGGGATGTTTGCCGTGTCCTCTTCATCAGCTGATCCCCGCTCCGGGCTCGTGTTTACCATTCACGAGTTGGGGCGTCGGGTCGGCGCGATGAGGGAGATTCGGGAGACGGCCTCGGCGGGTGAGGGCATCGGCATCGATGTGATCGGGGTGCCAACCGGCTCCGACATCGACCTGGACCTTCGGTTCCAGTCGGTGATGGAAGGGGTGCTGGTCACCGGCGTTGCCGAGCTGCTCCTGCGCGGGGAGTGCGTGCGGTGCCTGGAGACGTTCGAATCGATCGATTCGTTCGACATCCAGGAACTGTTCCTCTACCCGGACAAGGAACTCGACGACGACGAGGCCTGCCGCGTCGAGGGCGAGTTGATCGACCTCGAACCCGTCCTACGGGATTCGGTGGTGCTCGATCTGCCGTTCGCGCCGTTGTGCCGACCGGACTGTGCGGGGCTGTGCGCCGAGTGTGGCGCCAACCTCAACCAGAACCCGGAGCACGGCCACGACGAGGCAACGGACCCTCGCTGGTCCGGCCTGTCGGGGTGGGCGACCGAGGATCACACCAAGTAATGCAAGCGGGCCCGATCAAGGGCCACAACCCGAGGAGTAAGCCGTGGCCGTTCCCAAGCGGAGACTGTCCCGCAGCAATACGCGGCACCGCCGTTCCCAGTGGAAGACCTCCGTGCAGCCCCTGGTGACGTGCGCCAACGCGGCCTGCAAGGCCAGGCACCTGCCGCACACCGCCTGCCCGGCCTGCGGCCAGTACGGTCCGCGCGCCGCGCGCCGCCAGGTTCTCGAAGCCTGATGCAGCGGCCGTGAGCCGCCTGCACGATGTCTTGACCCAGCTGGGGATCGATCTCGATCCCCAGCTCTTCGAGTTGGCCCGGACGCATCGCTCGTACTCCTACGAGAACGGCGGGCTGCCCCACAACGAGCGGCTCGAGTTCCTGGGGGATGCGGTGCTGGGCGTCGTCGTCACCGAGCATCTGTACCGGCGCTTTCCCGCCCATCAGGAGGGCCGGCTGGCGAAGCTGCGCGCGGCCGTGGTCAACGCCCACTCGCTGGCGTCGGTGGCGCGCGGGCTCGATCTGGGCTCCCAGCTGCTGCTC
This sequence comes from uncultured Micropruina sp., assembly GCA_964492685.1. Lineage (GTDB taxonomy): Bacteria > Actinomycetota > Actinomycetes > Propionibacteriales > Propionibacteriaceae > Micropruina. The sequence continues at coordinate 2,032 of CAZBMH010000086.1, read as the reverse complement.
GGCAAGGGTGAGCAGAGCAGCGGCGGACGCGACAAGTCGTCCATCCTCGCCGATGCCTTCGAGGCGTTGCTGGGCGCCGTCCTGCTGAGCGGCGGGCACGACGCCGCGGAGCGCGTGATCCACCACCTCTTCGACCCGCTGATCGAGCAGGCCGACCAGCTCGGGGCCGGCCTGGATTGGAAGACGAGCCTGCAGGAGCTGTGCGCCGCCCAGGAGGTCGGCGTGCCCGTCTATGACGTGACCGAATCCGGCCCCGACCACGACAAGCGCTTCGTCGCGGTGGCCGTGGTGGGTGAGCGCCGGTTCCCGTCGGGGGCCGGACGGTCGAAGAAGCAGGCTGAGCAGGGCGCGGCTCAGAGCGCCTTCGAGTCCCTCTCCACCCAGGAGTCCGCCCCCGACGCCCCAGGCGCCGATCGCGGCGATGCCTGAGCTTCCCGAGGTCGAGGTCGTCCGTCGCGGGCTGGCGGACGTGGTGGCCGGGAAGCGGATCGTGGCGGTGACCGTCCTGCATCCTCGCCCGGTTCGGCGGCATGCCGGCGGCCCGGACGACTTCGCCGCGAACCTGGCGGGCCGCACCTTCGCCGAGCCGCGACGGCGTGGCAAGTACCTGTGGCTCCCCTTCGATGACGGCGACGCGCTGGTCGCCCACCTGGGAATGAGCGGCCAGTTCCGCGTCGACGCCCCCGAGGCGCCGCAGCAGCGGCACAGCCGGGTGCTGATCGACCTGGCGGAGCCCGTTCGGCAATTGCGGTTCGTGGACCAGCGCATGTTCGGCGGGCTGTGGGTGAGCCCCGGTGGGGCCCGCGTGCCGGCCGAGCTCGACGGCCTCGCTCCCGACCTGTTCGACCCGGACCTCGACCGGGCGGCCCTGGCCGCCGCCATCACGCGCCGCGCCAGCGGCATCAAGCGCGTGCTGCTCAACCAGCGGATCGTGTCCGGGATCGGCAACATCTACGCCGACGAGGCGCTGTGGCGAGCGGGCGTCCATTGGGCCACCCCCGCGAACGCCCTGTCCGAGTCCGAGGCGCGGGGCGTGTTGGACGCCGCCGAGGCGACGATGGCGGCGGCGCTTGGCCAGGGCGGCACGTCCTTCGACGCGCTCTACGTGAACGTCAACGGCGAGTCGGGCTACTTCGAGCGCTCCCTCAACGTCTATGGCCGCGAGGGCCGGCCCTGCCGACGCTGCGGCTCGCCGATCGTCCGCGAGGCCTTCACCAACCGCAGCTCGTTCCGCTGCCCCGGCTGCCAACCCACTAGGATCGGTCAACTGTGAGTTCCAACCCCCTCGACCGTTACCGGCGTGCCCTGCGGCAGTTCATCAAGTTCGGGCTCATCGGCGCCGCCGGCGTGATCGTGAATATGGCGACGGTGGTCGTGGTGCACAACGTGGGCTTCCACGTCTTCGGCATCGAGGACGGGGACCCGTTCCTGCCGCTCCCGGGCACCGATCGCGCGATCCGCTACTACATCGTCTACGCCGCGATCGCCTTCCTGGTCGCCAACACCTTCAACTTCTGGTGGAACCGGCACTGGACCTTCCGGGACAGCCACGGTGGCAAGGCGCCCTTCATGAAGGAATTCCTGCCCTTCCTTGCCGTCGGGGCGATGGCGCAGCTGGTCGGCTTCGTGATCCTGTTCCTGCTGCGCAACCCCACCTCGCCGTTCTACCTCAGCGCGCCGTTCTTCACCGACAACGGGCCGACGTTCACCAAGCGGCTGTACTGGGCGCAGCTGATCCAGATCGTCCTCGTCATGCCCATCAATTTCGTGGTGAACAAGGTCTGGACGTTTCGGGCCGTGCGTCGGCGCCACGCCGCCTCGCTGGATTCGTAAGGTGGCTGCGTGTACCTCAAGTCCCTGACGCTGCGCGGCTTCAAGTCGTTCGCGTCCACGACCACCCTGGTCTTCGAACCGGGGATCACGTGCGTCGTGGGCCCCAACGGCTCGGGCAAGTCCAACGTGGTGGACGCCCTGTCGTGGGTGATGGGGGAGCAGGGCGCCAAGACGCTGCGCGGCGGCAAGATGGAGGACG
>CAZBMH010000085.1:0-10141 GCA_964492685.1 uncultured Micropruina sp. | reverse complement strand
GGATCTCGTTGAGGACGGCCTTGAGCCGCTCCTCGAACTCGCCGCGGTACTTGGCACCGGCCACCATCGAGGCCAGATCGAGCGACACCACCCGGCGGCCCTTGAGGGAGTCGGGGACGTCGCCGGCGATGACACGCTGCGCCAGGCCCTCGACGACCGCGGTCTTGCCGACGCCCGGCTCGCCGATGAGCACCGGGTTGTTCTTGGTGCGGCGGGCCAGCACCTGGACGACCCGGCGGATCTCGGTGTCCCGTCCGATCACCGGGTCCAGCTTGCCCTCGCGGGCCCGGGCGGTCAGGTCGACCGAGTACTTGTCGAGGGCCGACTCGCCGCCTTCCTGCTCCGCGGAGGTGATTCGCTTGTCGCCGCGGGCGGCGGTGAACGCCTCCGCGAGCCCGTCGGCGTTGACCCCCAGGTCGCCCAGGATCTTCTTGGCCTCGCTGCTGACCGAGGCCAGCGCGATCAGCAGGTGCTCGGTGGCGACGAACTGGTCGCCGAGCTGGTCCGCGCGGGTCTCGGCGTCGGCCAGCACCCGCGCGAAGCTCCCCGACAGCGAGGGCTGGGTGACGGAGCTGCCCGAGGCGCTCGGCAGCTTGGTGATGGCCCCCTGAGCGGCGGCGTCGACCACCTGGGGGTCGGCGCCGCGGGCGGCCAGCAGGGCGCCGACCGTGTTGTCGGGCACCATCAGCAGCGCGTGCAGCAGGTGGACGGGTTCGGCGGCGGGGTTGCCGTGGGTGAGGGCGGTGCGAAGCGCGGCCGAGACCGCGTCGCGGCTCTTGGTGGTGAGCTTCGATGTGTCCATGGGGATCGTGCGACTCCTCGTCAGTGAATTGTGAAAGTTGAGTTCACTAGACTCAACTATGTCACCGACGGGTCTATTCCCCCAGGGACAAGCCCGAAAGGGGTCTGGACGAGGGCCGACCGCCCCCGTCCAGACCGCTCATTCGGTGAGGGCTCAGCCCTGAGCCCGGGGCCGCCGGGAGGGTCGCGCGGCGGTGCTCGGCGCCGGTGTGGCCGCCGACTTCCTGGCCGGGGCCGATGCTCTGGCGGCGGCCTTGGCGGCCGGCTTCGTGACGGGAGTCGCGGCCTTCGGGGCCGTCTTCCTCGTGGTGGGCGCGGCCGTCGATACGGGCGCCGCGGCCCCGTCATCCTCGCCGCGCGCCAGCACGACGCTCGCGCCCGCGTCGACGTAGTCAGCCTCGGGCTCGTCGAACCAGATCCCGTCCTGGCCGAGGTAGCGGAAGTTGGCGATGTAGGTGTCGGCAAGCGTCACCGTCGCGCTCATCGTCCCGTTGGCGCGCTTGACGAGGCGATGCGCGCCCGGGGTCCAGTCGTTGAAGTTCCCGACCACGCTGACCGGACCGGCCGGGTGGTCGAGCGGCAGGGCGAAGGTGAGTTTGGTCTGGGCAGCCTTGGACGAGTGGCTGATCTTGAGCACGGTCGAGGACCTCGATTCAGTTCGAGTGGACGGGTTTTGGTTGTCTCCACTAAATCACATCTGTGGCATTCGACCCTCCCCCGTCCAGCCCGCGACCGAGGCGGGGCCGCAGCCCGTTACGTGCCTGTGGCGGGGTCGGGCGCCGTCGCCGCGTCGAAGTCGGCACGCAGCCGCGCCGGGTCGGCACGATGGGTGGCCATCCGACAGCCGCGGCCGTTGGGCTTGAGGACGATGCCCTCACGCGCCCAGGCGGGTAGGGCCGCGCGGAGCACCTCGAGGGGGAACTCGCCCGCGGCGTTGGTGACCCGCCACCACGGCACCTCGGACCCGTGACGACTCACGACCGCGGCCACTTGACGGGGCCCGGCGCCGGCAAGGCGCCCCAGGTCGCCATAGGAGGCGACGCGCCCGGGCGGGATGAGCGAGGCCGCCAACAGGATGCGCTCCCGCAGCCACTCGTCCATGGATCCTCCCGGCGCCATCGTAGGCGGGTCGCCGCTCGATAGGTTGGGCGCCATGATCAAGCACATCGTGTCCTGGCAGTTCGCCGACGAGGCCGAGGGCCGCGACCGGGCCACCAACGTGGCGCTGGCCGCCGAGGGGCTGCGCGCGCTGGTGGGCAAGGTCCCGAGCATCCGCGACTTCGAGGTCGTGGTGCCGCAGCCGGGCCTGGAGGCGACGTTCGACCTGATGCTGTACTCCACCTTCGACAGCCCGGACGACCTCGCCGCCTACGCCACCCACCCCGACCATCTGGCGGTGGCCCGGCTGATCGGCGCCGTTCGCCGCGAGCGCCACTGCGTCGACTACGACCCGGCCGCCCTCTGACTCAGCCGTCGAGTCGGGCGAGTTCCTCCCGGGCGGACGCCACCGCGGCCTGGGCGAGCGCCTGGGCTTCCTGGGCGCGTCGGGCAGCGGCCTGCTGATCGGCCAGCTCCGTTCGCACTGTCGCCGCGGCGCGCTCCGCAGCGCGCAGCTCCGCGGTGAGATCGGCCACCTCCTGGCTGGCGCGGTCGAGACGCTGAGCGGCGGCCTCGACGCCCGCCTCGGCCCCCCGCAGCTGCTCAATCGTCCGCGCCGCCGCGTTCTCGGCGGCCGCCAGGCTCGCCCGGGCCCGGGCCCGGGCCAGGCGCGGGACGTCGTCGGAGGGGGCCGACGCTCCCGACGGATCGGCAGCGACATCCGCGTCCGGCGCGGCGGGCAGGGTCATCCCCCACGGCCCCAGCCCGGCGTACGACAGTGCCCTCTCCACCCGTCCCGCACGCACCCATTCCAGGGATTGGGGGTCGGCGATGGCGGCGCCGAGCGTGCCGGCGACCTCGCCGCGCACCGCCTCCGTGCCCCGGTACCCGGCCGCCTCCCCCAGCGCCACGGCCGCGCGGGTCAACCGATCGACCAGCCGGGTTCGCTCGCTCGCCAGCCGACGCACCTCGGCGGGAGCGGCGCCCGCATGGGCGTCTCGCAGGTCCCCGGCCAAGGCGACCAGCTGGTCGGCGCTCTCCGGCGAGTCCCGGACGAGGAGATTGACCAGCCATGCCGAGCGGGTCGGTCGCTTGAGGGTGCCCACGTCGGCGGCCAGCCGCCGATCCCCGGCACGGCGAGCCTCGGCCACCAGCGCCGCGCGGGCCGCGACGAAGTGATCCGGGTCGAGGCCGTACAGCGCGTCGGCGGCCGCACCGAGGTCCGGGCTAGAAATCGAGCTCGTCCCGGGTGGGGCCGTACGCACCGGCCTTGCTCACGGTGACGGCAGAGGTGCGGATCGCGCGCTCCACGGCCGGGCGCAGCTCGTCGACGCCGGCCTCGGCCAGCCGGGCGCGCTCCTGCGGGCCGCCCAAGAGCCCCGCGTCCAGCAGGCCGGACACCAGACCGGACATGAAGGAGTCACCCGCACCCACGGTGTCGACGACCGCCACGGCCATCGGGGCGGCCTCCGCGATCACCTCACCGGAGCCGACCGCGTAGTAGGCGCCCTCGGGGCCGCGCGTCACCACGACCGCGGCGGCACCCAGGCCCAGCCACGTCCGGACGACGTCGGCGACCGCCTGGCCCGGGTAGAGCCACTCGATGTCCTCGTCGCTGGCCTTCACCAGGTCGGACAGGCCGATCAGGTCCTCGATGCGAGGACGTGCTTCGTCCGGCCCGCCCATGAGCGTGGGCCGCGCGTTGGGGTCATAGGAGACGGTGGCGTGCGCGCGGGCCCGACGGACTGCCGCCAGCACCTGCGAGCCGCCCGGCTCCAGGGTGGCCGCGATACTGCCGGTGTGCACGTGGCGCGCCTCTGCCAGCCCGGTGAGGTCCGGGAGCCGCCAGTCCAGGTCGAAGACATAGGTGGCGCGGCCGGCCTCGTCCACGGTCGCATCGGCGATGGAGGTGCGTTCCGCCCGGTCGCTGCCCTCGGCGAGCGACACCCCGGCGGCCTCGCAGGCGGCCACAATCCGCCCGCCCCGGTCGTCGCGGCCGATCCAGGCGGCCAGCGTGACGTCGTGGCCCAGCCGGCCGAGCCCGAACGCCACGTTGGCGGGGCTCCCCCCGACGTGTTCGGCCACGGTGCCGGCCTGGTGGACGACGTCCACGAGCGCCTCCCCCAGAACCAGAACGGGACTCTCCTTGGCCATCGGCGCACCCTCTCCCTGCTCGATCACGACTGCCGGGCGTCCCACCCGGGACGCGGACGAGGCGAGCCTATGCGGCAACGCGGCCCGGCGGAGTTGAAACTCACATGATCGGCCCGCCGTCGGGGCGGTCCTGGGCGGCCGACGGGCGTGTCACGGGCGCGGGCGGGCGGCACGTCGCGCCCGCGGGCTGCATCATGATGGGGGCACCCCGCCCTCGCCCCGCGCCACCCTCGAACGGAACCTCACGATGCAGCCGAGTGAAACCCTCGACGACTTCCTCGCCGCCGCCCGGGTCGATCCCGCGGTCTTCGCGCTGCGGCCCGACTATCGCGCCCTGCTGGTGGTGGCGACGGGAATCGCGCCCGGTGCCAGCGATGAGGCGTCCGACGCCCTGCTGCGCGCGGCCGAGGCTCGGGCGGAGGCCCTTCTGGCAGAGACACCCGCCGAGTCGCTCCCCCACATCGCGTCCTGGCGCGAGGCCTACCGGGCCTTCGGCGCCAAGCCGCAGCGCACCCGCAACAGCCTGGAGGCGCTGGTGCGACGAGCGGGCGCCGGCCTGCCCCGGGTCAATCGGCTCACCGACCTGTACAACGCCATCTCCGTGCTGCACCAGCTGCCGCTCGGCGGCGAGGATCTCCACTGTTACGCGGGCCCACCGCGGCTGCTCCGGGCCACCGGGACGGAGCCGTTCGACACCGCCGCCGACGGCGGGTCGATCATCGAGCATCCCGATCCGGGCGAGGTGGTGTGGACCGACCCGGCCGGGGTCACCTGCCGGCGCTGGAACTGGCGCCAGGCCCGACGCACCCAGCTCACCGATGAGACGACGGCCGTCTTGTTCATCCTCGACGCCCTGGATCCCGTGTCCGACGACGCGCTGCGGGCGGCCGGCGACGACCTCGCCGACCGGGTGTCGCTGCTGGGTGCTGACGTCCGCGTTGCCCGTCGGCTACTCACGCTCAACCCGACAGCCTGAGGGTCCGGGACTCAGCCGGCGGGGTCCCCGACGAAGCCCGGCCGCCGGGCCCGGTAAAGGGCGTAGACGAAGTCGCGCCCCTCGCGCCGGATCGGCAGCAGCAGCTCCTCCGCCCCGGCGTCGAGGCTGCGGAGCCGTGCGAGGAGCTCGCGCGAGGGGGATTCGGACCAGACGACCAGGTGGCCGCCGGGGACCAGGGCGGCCAGCGCGACCGGCAGCCCCTCGCGGTACAGGGCGCGGTTCGACTCCAGGATGAGGAAGCCGGGGCCGTTGTCCACGTCCAGCAGGATGACGTCCCACCCGGCGCCGGGCTCGAACGCGTCCTGCACCCGACCGGGGGTGAGCGTGACGCGGGGGTCACCCGCCACAGCGGCGAGCGTCGGCGTCAGCCCCCGCCTGGCCCAGTCGATGACCGGTTCGGCCTGCTCGACGACCTCCACGCGCGCGGCGCCGAGCTCCAGCAGCCGCCTCGCGGTGTAGCCAAGACCCAGCCCGCCGACCAGCACCCGGCGACCCGCCACCGGCACGGACTCGGCCAGTGCCACCTCACTGGAGCTGTCGACCGAGTCCATGGCGAACGCCCCGTTGACGATCAGCTCGTGAACGGGCCCGGTCGGGGTATTCCGCTCGCGCAGCGCCACCTCGCCGGTGGGAGTGTCGGCGCGGGCCAGGGTGCGTAGGTTCATCGGCCCCTCACGGCGTGTCTGGGGTCGACGAGCGCGGCGCCGGCCCGGGCGTAACGACGCCCGCCGACCCCGTCGATGCGGGGCGGAGCGTCCGAACGAAGAGGGCCCGCTGCGGGGAGGTCAGGTGCTCCTCGGGAACGGTGACGTCGACCCCGAGGCACTCGCTGCACACCACCCAGTCGAAGCCGTCGGCCACCCGGCGCTCACGCGCGGCGCGGCGGGTCAGCTCGTCGCTGGCCAGCAGCGTCGACCAGCGCCGGGCGTCCGGGCGCGGCAGCTCGTCGAGGCTCGTGCTGCGCTGGCTCACCAGCCCGGCGAAACCCCCGGTTCGGCGCAGTGTCAGATCGGTGTCTTCCGGCGCCGGCGTGGCGGGCGGGCCCGTGGGCACCCCGGACGGCTCGGGCGCCGCGGCCGGGGCCGTCGGGGTCACCTCGACCGCCTCCCAGCCCGCGCGGACCGCGTCCGCCTCCGCGCTGGTGGCCCCGAACCGCGCGCTCGCGGCGGCGACGGTGAGGGCGGCAAACCGCGCGAAATCGCTGGTGGGCGTGATGTCGTCCCCGGTGAGCACGTCGTACCAGACGCGGCCGAGCGCCCCCCAGGCCGGGCCGCCGAGCGTGGTCGCCGCCACCGCGAACGCCCGGTTCGGGATCCCCGAGTTGAGGTGCACACCGCCGTTGTCGTCGGTGGTCTTGATGTAGCGGCTCATCCGATCGGGCTGCGGGTCGCGCCCGAGCCTCGGATCGTCGTAGGCCGTTCCCGGGTGCAGCATGCTGCGCAGCGCCACCCCGGCGACGCCCGGCAGCAGCAGGTCGGCGCCGATCAGCCAGTCGGCGGTCGCCGCGTCGTGTCCCAGCGCCCGCTGCCGGACCAAAACCCCGAAGACGTCGGAGAGGTGCTCGTTCAGGGCTCCCGGCTGGCCCGAGTAGCGGAGCCCGGCCGTGTACTGCGTGACCCCGTGGGTGAGCTCGTGGCCGATGACGTCGATGCTGGCGGTGAACCGGCCGAAGATCTCCCCGTCGCCGTCCCCGAAGACCATCCGTTCCCCGTCCCAGAACGCGTTGTCGTAGTCGCGGCCGTAGTGGACCGTCCCGGCCAGCGTCAGCCCGGCCCCGTCGACGGAGTCCCGGCCGTACTCGGCCCACAACAGCCGCCACACGTCGCCGAAACCGTCCCAGGCCTCGGTGACCGCCACGTCGCCGGTCTCCGGGTCGCCCTCGCGGCGGACCAGCGTGCCGGGGAGGCGTTCGCCGTGGCGGGCATCCGACAGCGCCCGCCGGACGATGGGCGCCTCGGCCCGCATCCCGGGGCGGGCGGTGGGCGCGGGCGCGGCGGACGGGCGTTCGGCGCGCAGGCGGCGATCGTGCTCCAGGGTGCGCGCCGCCCGGCCCGCGGTGGACGGGTCGGGGTCGGCGCTCAGGTGCCGCAGCAGGTACGGCGGGACGATGGTGCAGCGCGGGGGCGGTGTCATGACACCAGCATGACCGCTGCCTCCGACAGCGACCAGCCCCCGACGGACGACGCCGCCACCGGGGCCCGAAGCCGACCGGGCTACTGCCCGGACAGCGCCAGGGGTGGGCGACGGGTGCGGGTGCGCCCCAGGCGCACCTCGCCGTCGGACTCGGCGGTGAACAGCCGAGGGGCCAGCGGGCCGGCCTGCAGGGATTGGACGATCTCGGCAACCCGGGTTAGCTGCTCGCGCAGCACCTCGAGCTCGTCCTCCAACGCCAGGATCCGCCGGATCCCCTCGAGGTTGATGCCCTCGTTCTGCGACAGCTGTTGGATGTGCCGCAGCTTGGCGATGTCGCGCAGCGAGTAGCGACGGCCCCGCCCCCGGGTTCGCTTCGGCACCACCAGGCCGAGCCGGTCGTAGCCGCGCAGCGTCTGGGGATGCATCTCAGCCAGCTGCGCGGCCACCGAGATCACGAAGATCGGCGCGTCCGAATCGATCCGCTGCGGGAGAAAGACGTGACCATCGGCAGCCTCGCTCATGTCAGCTCCCGAACAGGTGTGCGCGGGGGTCGCTCTCCCCCATGGCGGCGGCGAAGCTTTCGAGGGCTTCCTTGGCGGTGTCGCTGAGGTGATGCGGCACCTGGACCGCGACGGTCACCAACAGGTCGCCCCGGGTCCCGTCGCTCTTGTGGATCCCCTTTCCGCGCACGCGGAAGGTTCGCCCGTTGGGGGTGCCGGCCGCCACCTTGAGGGTGACGCGCTGACCGATCAGGGTGGGCACCGAAATCTCGGCGCCCAACGACGCCTCGGTGAACGTGACGGGCACGGTGAGCGTCAAGTTGTCGCCCTTGCGGCCGAACAGCTTGTGCGGCCGGACGCTCACGGTGACGTACAGGTCGCCGCTGGCGCCGCCGTTCTCGCCCGCGCCCCCCTTGCCCTTGATCCGGATCTTCTGGCCGTCGGTGACACCCGCCGGGATCCGCACCTGCATCGACTTGGTGGATCGGGCGCGCCCCGACCCGTTGCACACCGGGCACGGATCGTCCACCACCAGGCCGCGACCCTTGCAGTCGCGGCACGGCTCGCTGACGGCGAACACGCCGCCGGAGGTCGAGGTCTGCATGCCACTGCCCTGACACGTCGCGCACACCCGGGGCACCGTCCCGGCCTTCGCGCCGGTGCCGCGACAGGAGTCGCACGCCGCGTCCGAGACGGTCTGCATTGACACCGTCACGCCGTCGACGGCGTCGGTGAAGTCGATCGTGGCCTCGCCCTCGATGTCGGCGCCCCGCCGCGGGCCCCGGTTCGGACGGCGCGTGGTCGTCCCCCCGAAGAGGTTCCCGAACAGGTCACCGATGTTGGAGTCGCCGGCCGCGTTGCGGAACAGGTCCTCCATGGACGGGCCGGACTGGCCGCCGCCCGGGTATCCGCCGCCACCGCCGGGGAACCGGAAGCCGCCGGTGCCAAACAGCCGACGGGCCTCGTCGTACTCCTGACGCTTCTCGGCGTCGGAGAGGATCGAATGCGCCTCGGAGATCTCCTTGAACTTCGTCTCCCGTGCCTTGTCACCCGCGTGGGCGTCGGGATGATTCTCCCGGGCCAGCTTGCGGAACGCCTTCTTGATCTCCTCCGGCTTGGCGTCCTTGGAGACGCCCAGCACCTTGTAGTAGTCCTTCTCGATCCAGTCCTTGGTGCTCATGGGCGCCTCCTTTCGTCAGGTCGTACGTCGTCTTCGCGCGTGGGGCCGCCGGCGGCGGCCCGGATGGTCTCAGGCGTCCGGATCAGCCACCCCGACGCGGGCGGGACGCAGCACGCGATCGTTGAGGCGAACGCCCTTCTGCATCACCGCGGCCACCGTCACGACCTCGATCTCACCGTCGAACGGCATGTGCATCAGCGCCTCGTGGACCTGCGGATCGAAGGCTTCACCGACCTCGCCGTAGACCTCGAGGCCGTACTTGGCGGTGATCTTCTCCAGCTCGTCGGCGACCAGCTTGAAGCCGCCGACCAGCTCGGCGTGCTCGCGGGCGGCCTCGACGCTGTCGAGCACCGGCAGCAGGTCGAGGACGACCGCCTCGATGCCGCCCTGTCGGGACAGCGCCCGATCGCGATCGACCCGCTTCTTGTAGTTGGAGTACTCGGCCTGCAGTCGCTGCAGGTCGGCGGTCCGCTCCGCAGCGAGTTCCTCCAGTTCGGCGATCTTCGCCGCCACGACCGGGGTCTCGGCGGCCCCACCCAGCGGGGCCTCCAGATCGTCGCCGCCGAACTCGCCGTCGGACGGGAACTGGCCGCCGGCCGGGTTCTGGTTGTTGTCGCTCACGTCTGCTCCTGGGGCGGCGCGCCCCGACCCAGGGGACTCCTGGGCCGGGCGCACCTGATAGGTGTCGGGGTCGATGCGCCGCTTGTCGCGGATCACCGGCCCTGCGGGCGCAGCCGGCCCTTCCGGGCCGGCCGCGTCGCCATCGGTCACTTCTGGTCCTTGTCCTCGTCCACGATCTCGGCGTCGACGACGTCGTCATCGGAGCCGGGGGTCGCGGACTCGGGCTCGGCGGCACCCTCGGCCGCCTGCTGGCTGGCCTGAGCGGCGGCGTACATCGCCTGACCCATGGCCGAGGCCTTCGTGTTGAGGTCCTCCATCGCGGCCTTGACCTCGTCGTCGTTGTCGGTACCCTTCAGGGCCTCCTTCAGCGTCGCGAGGGCCTCCTCGACCGGGGTCTTCACCTCGGCGGGGATCTTGTCCTCGTTCTCCTTCATGGTCTTTTCCGTGGAGAAGGCGAAGGAGTCGGCCTGGTTGCGCATCTCCACCGACTCGCGGCGCTTGCGGTCCTCCTCGGCGTGGGCCTCGGCGTCGCGCATCATCCGGTCGATGTCGTCCTTGCCCAGGGCGGAGCCGCCGGTCACGGTCATGGACTGCTCCTTGCCGGTGGCCAGGTCCTTGGCGTGGACGTGGACGATGCCGTTGGCGTCGATGTCGAAG
>CAZBMH010000084.1:0-10279 GCA_964492685.1 uncultured Micropruina sp. | reverse complement strand
TGACCAGCCGCAGCCACTCCTGGATGTTCTCCCCGGCCGGGCAGGCGTTGTTGCAGGGCGGCAGCAGGTCCACGTAGATGGGCATCCGGGAGCGCACGGGGCCGGCCTTGAAGGAGGCGTGCTCCAGGTCGGGGAGGTCGGTGATGTCGGGGCGACGCTGCTCGGTCATGGCTCCCTCTCGACTGCGAGAACTGTTCGGTTCAATCTATCCCCGCGCACCCTCGCGCGCCGCCGGATGGGCGTCCGTGACCATGGCGTCCAGGGGCCTCGTCCGCGTGCCCCGGGGGTGCCGCCCACGTCGCCCGCGAAAGGTGCACTCTGCCCGCGAAATTTCGGGGGCGAAGTGCCACTTTCGCGGGCGACGTGGTCTCGGGCCCGCTCCGGGGGCGTCCCGGCGGACGGTGGCCGTCCGGGGGAGGCGTGGCCGCACCGGGGTAGCCTGAGGGACTGGACGGGGTCGTGCGGCCCCGCGGGGCCGGAGGAGGAGTCGTGACCCAGGCGCATGTCGTGACCGTGTCGGACCGTTCCGCCGACGGCAGCCGCCCGGACGCCGCGGGTCCGGCCGCCGTCGCCCTGCTCGAGGCCGCGGGTTTCAGCGTCACCGCCGAGGTGATCCCGGACGGGGCGTGGGGCGTCGAGCGCGCGATCAGCGCGGCGCTCGCCCAGGGGGCGCGGCTGGTCATCACCAGCGGCGGCACCGGGATCGGCCCGCGCGACCGGACGCCCGAGGGCACGGCACCCGTCCTGGACCGCGACCTGCCGGGGGTGGCGGAGCTGCTGCGCCGCCGCGGCGGGGCCGGCTCGCCGCACGCGGCGCTGTCCCGCGGGCTGGTGGGCGTCGTCGACGGACCGCCCGGCGCCCTGATCGCCAACCTGCCCGGCAAACCGGCGGCGGTGATCGAGGGCTTGGAGGTGCTGCTGCCCCTGGCCGGCCACATCCTCGACCAGCTCGACGGGGGCGACCACTGATGGGGGTCGTCCAGGCCCGCGTCACCACCGACCCGATCGACCTGGCCACCCACCTGGCCGCGGTCGAGGGGCCGGACGCCGGGGCCATCGCGTCCTTCTGCGGGACGATCCGCGACCACGACCCGGAGGCCTCGGGCGTGGTCACGGGCATCGACTACACCTGCCACCCGGACGCCGATCGGCTGATCGGCGTCATCGCCGCGGCGGTGGCCGCCGAGGTCGACCCCGAGGGCGTCACCCGGATCGCCGTCAGCCATCGGGTCGGACGCCTGGAGGTGGGCGAGGCCGCGCTGGTCGCGGCCGTCGCGTCGGCCCACCGCGCGCCCGCGTTCGCCGTGTGCGAGGCGCTGGTGGAGCGCATCAAGGCGGAGCTGCCCATCTGGAAGCAGCAATTCGAGGCGGACGGCCGGGCGGTCTGGTCGGGGCTGGGCCTGTGACGGCGCCGCTCGTCGACTCCTTCGGCCGGGTGCACCGCGACCTGCGGATCTCGCTGACCGACCACTGCAACCTGCGCTGCACGTACTGCATGCCCGCCGAGGGGGTGCCGTGGCTGCCCCGCACCACGCTGCTCTCGCCGGACGAGCTGATGCGGATCGTCCGGGTGGCGGTGGCCGAGGGCATCACCGAGGTGCGGCTCACCGGCGGCGAACCCCTGCTGCGGCCCGACGTGGTGGAGGTGGTGGCCGCCGTCGCCGGGGTCGAGGGCCCGGCCGGGCGCCCCGAGGTGTCGATCACCACCAACGGCATCGGCCTGGCCCGGCTGGCGGGTCAACTCCGGGACGCGGGCCTGAGCCGGGTGAACGTGTCGCTGGACACGCTGCGCCCCGACCGCTTCCTGGCCCTGACCCGCCGGGATCGGCTGGCCGACGTCCTGGACGGGCTGGAGGCGGCCGAGCGCGCCGGCTTCGACCCGATCAAGGTGAACGCGGTGCTGCTGCGGGGGATCAACGACGACGAGGCCGTCGACCTCGTCCGCTGGGCGTGCGGCAACGGCTACGAGCTGCGGTTCATCGAGCAGATGCCGCTGGACGCCGGCCACACCTGGACCCGCGAGGGCATGGTGACCGCCGCCGAGATCATCGCCGCGCTGAGCGCCGAGTTCGAGCTGACCCCGCTGCCCGGACGGGGGGCCGCGCCGGCGCAGCGCTTCGCCGTCGGTGACCTGGGCGTCATCGGGATCATCGCCTCGGTGACGCTGCCGTTCTGCGGCGCCTGCGACCGCCTGCGGCTGACCGCGGACGGCCAGCTGCGCTCCTGCCTGTTCGCCGCCGGCGAGTCCGACCTGCGCGGCCCGCTCCGCTCCGGGGCGACCGAGGAGGAACTGGCCGCCATCATCCGGACCTGCCTCGCCGGCAAGCTCCCCGGCCACGGCATCAACGAGCCCGGCTTCCTGCAGCCCCCCCGCCCGATGAGCGCCATCGGCGGCTGACGCCGCTCGCCCTGCCGACTCCCGCCCCGGCCCCTCAGGTCAGCCGGGTGACCTCCACGCTGACGAACATGTCGGACGTCCGGCTGCCGCTGAAGATGCCGTGCAGCGGCGGGACGTCGGCGTAGTCGCGGCCGAGGGCGACCTCCACGTGCAGCTCCCCGGGGGGGACGTTGTTGGTGGGGTCGACGCCCACCCACCGGCCGTCCCAGTAGTGCACCCAGGCGTGGGACTCGCCGGTGTAGGCGACGCCCAGCTCGCCGTTGCGGCTGGGGAGGGTGTAGCCCGAGACGTAGCGGGCGGGCACCCCGGCGGCCCGCAGCGCGCCGATGGTCAGGTGCGCCATGTCCTGGCAGACGCCGGAGCGCTGCTCCCAGGCCTCCGACGCGCGGGTCTGCACCGAGGTGGCGCCGGTGACGTAGGCGACCTCGTTGTGGATCAGGTCCACCACCCGCTCGGCGAGGTCGCGGGGGGAGGCGGCCAGCGACCGCTCGGCGAGGACGCGCTCCAGCAGCTCGGCCGGCGGCTCCACCCGGGGCGGCAGCGCCAGGAACTCGCAGTACCGGTCGGCGACCCGCGGCGCGTGCACCTCGGCCCAGCCCAGGCCGGGGCCGGCGTCCGGGGTGCGCTGCACGTCCACCACGCTGGTCGCCGTCACCTCCAGCGACTCGTGCCGCTCGAACACCTCGAAGGCGGTGACCGCCGTGCCCCAGTAGTCGGTGTAGGAGTACGTCCACGGCACCGGCGCGATGTCGACCCGGCTGTGCAGCACCTGCTGCTGGTGGGTCGAGCGCGGGATCATCCGCACCTCGTTGAAGGACGCGTTGGCCCCGCCGGCGTAGCGGTACCCGGTGTGATGGACGATCCGCAGCTGCGCGCTCACAGCGCCCCCTCGTGCCATTCGGGCGCGATGGCCCCCTCGAAGTAGCGGACGGCGATCGCCGCGTCCGCGCGGGCGCACACCGACTGCAGGTGCGTCATCCGCTCGGGCAGCTCGTCCAGCATGGTGCCCGGCACCCGGAACTCGAGCCGGGCCCGTTCCTGGCCGAGCAGCCGGGCGGCCTCGTTGTCGAACGTCGTCCGCGACAACCCCGACTCCAGGACGCCCAGCGCGTCGATGGCCGTGTCCAGGGTGGTGAGCAGCGACCGCGGGAACATCCGGTCCAGCAGCAGGAAGCCCACCGCCTGCAGGTCGGAGTCCTGGTCGGAGGAGCTCTGGACGAACGCGTGATGGGCGCCCGTGGAGCGCAGCGCCGTCGACCACGCCGACGAGGACGAGGTGAGCGCCGCCGCCTCCACCAACCGGGCGGTCATGTCGATCCGCTCGATGCTGCGGCCCAGCGCCAGGAACTGCCAGCCCTGGTCGTGGCTCATGGTGTTGTCGGCCGTGGCGGTGATCACCGCGCAGCGCTCGCGCACCCAGCGGAAGGCGTTCGCCGGCCGCATCGCGGAGAGCTGCCCGTGCTGCACCGCGTGCCAGGTGGTGTTGATCGACTCCCACATCTCGGTGGGCACCGTCTCGCGGGAGCGCCGGGCGCTCTCCCGGGCGCCCCGCAGCGCCGCCAGCACCGAGCTCGGCGACTGGACGTCGTAGCAGAGCCGCCGCATCACGTCCTGCGGCGAGGTCTCCTCGCCCGGCTGCGCGCCCATCACCGACATCAGCAGCGTGGCGGCCTGGTGCCGGTCGGCGAGCGGGTCCTCCACGCCGAGGTGGAGGTGGACGTCCAGCAGCCGCGCGGTGTCCTCGGCGCGCTCCAGGTAGCGTCCGATCCAGTAGAGGGATTCGGCGATCCGGCTCAGCATGTCGTCCCCTCCGCTTCGGCGATGCGTCCCTGTTGTTGCTGTTGTTGTTGCTGTTGCACGAGCTGCTGGGCCTCGGAGACCTGCGGCGCGCGCGACGTGCGCCGGGCCTGCGGGTGCAGGGTGGCGGTCGGGGCCGCCGGACGGGGGGCCGGCGCCGGCTCGACGTCGGCGCCCGAACCGGCCGCGAGCACCCAGGTGTCCTTGGAGCCGCCGCCCTGGCTGGAGTTCACGATGAGCCGCCCCTCCTGCAGCGCCACCCGGGTGAGGCCGCCGGGCAGCACCCACACCTTCGAGCCGTCGTTGACCGCGAACGGCCGCAGGTCGACGTGGCGCGGGGCCATGCCGCCGGGGGTCATCGTCGGCACCGTCGACAGGTGGACGACCGGCTGGGCGATCCAGCCGCGGGGCCGTTCCAGCACCTCGGCGCGGGCGGCGTCCAGCTCGGCACGGGACGCCTGCGGGCCGATCAGGATGCCCTTGCCGCCGGAGCCGTCCACCGGCTTGAGCACCAGCTCGTCCAGGCGGTCGATGACCTCCTCGCGCTGCTCGGGGTCCTCCAGCCGCCACGTGGGCACGTTCGGCAGGATCGGCTCCTCGGCGAGGTAGTAGCGGATCAGGTCGGGCACGTAGGTGTAGACGAGCTTGTCGTCCGCGACCCCGTTGCCCAGCGCGTTGGCGATGGTGACGTTGCCCGCGTGGGCGGCGCTGACCAGCCCGGCGCAGCCGAGCAGCGAGTCGCCGCGGAAGTGCACCGGGTCGATGAACTCGTCGTCCACGCGGCGGTAGATGACGTGCACCTGCCGCAGCCCGGACGTGGTGCGCACCATCACCCGGCCGGCCTGGCACACCAGGTCGCGCCCCTCGACGAGCCGGACGCCCATCATCCGCGCCAGCAGCGCGTGCTCGAAGTAGGCCGAGTTGTACACGCCGGGGGTGAGGACGACCACGGTCGGGTCGGAGACCCCGCTGGGCGCGCAGGCGCGCAGCGCGGCCAGCAGCCTGTGCGGGTACTGGCGCACCGGCCGGATCCGGTGGTCGGCGAACACCTCCGGCAGCGCGCTGGTGAGCACCCGCCGGTTGGTCATCACGTAGGAGACCCCCGAGGGGATCCGGACGTTGTCCTCCAGCACCCGGAACGTGCCCTCGGTGTCGCGGACGAGGTCGATGCCGCTGACGTGCACCCGCACCCCGCCCGGCGGGGTCAGCCCCGCGACCACCCGGTGGAAGTGCGGCGAGGTGGTGACCACCCGGCGCGGCAGGACGCCGTCGCTGAAGCACTGGCCGGGGCCGTAGACGTCGTCCAGGAACCGCTCCAGCGCGCGCACCCGTTGGGCCACGCCGAGCTCGATCCGCGCCCAGGCGGCCGCGTCGATGATGCGGGGCAGGATGTCGAGCGGGAACGGCAGCTCCTCGCCGCCGATGTCGAACGTGACGCCCTGGTCGACGTAGCTGCGCGACAGGAAGTCGGCCCGCGCCCGCAGCTCGGCCGGGGAGAGGCCGTTGACCCGCTGGTGCAGCCGCGCGTAGGGACCCCGGGCATCGGCGCCGGCCGCGGGGAACATCTCGTCGTAGGCCGGACCGTTGGGCGCGTAGGTGTCGAACAGGGTGGTCACGATCGGTCACGCTAAGCAGCGCGGGTTTCGAGAGTGTTTCGGCGGCGCAACGACCTCGCGGCGACGGTGTCGGAGGCGCTATCGCGGCGACGGCGGCGCTTGAGTGGGACGAAGGTGTCCCCCTGACGGCCCGTTCGTCACGCTGAGGCCGCCCGGGTGGGCCTAGCCGCCGGCGAAGGGGGGCAGCACGTCCACCGTGGCGTTCGCGGCGAGGGGGGCGGCCGGGTCGTCGACGCGGGCGCCGTCGACCAGCAGGGCGCAGCGGCCCAGGACGGCGGCGAAGTGCTCCGAGCGGCCGGCGCGGATCGCGTCCAGCAGGTCGCCGAGGGTGGCGGCCTCGACGGTCTGGGACGAGGTGCCGGCGGCGTCCGCGGCGGCGGCGAAGTAGCGCAGGGTGGCCATTACGGCTCCTTCGGTAGCGGGGCGGCGGTGGCCGCATCCTCCAGGACGCGACGCAGGTACTCGGGGGAGGCCGTCGGGTTGGAGCCCACGGCGATCCCCAGGATATAGGCGCTCACCGGGGCCATCGCCCGGGCGCCGGTGTGGGCGATCTCGCGGCTCAGGGTGAGGATCTCGTCGATGTCGATGCGGGCCGGGTCGACCTCCAGGGCCGCGCACACCCGCTCGACGAACGGCTCCCAGCCGCTGCGGTCCTCGCTGCCGGCCAGCCGGCGGTTCCAGCGGGCGTGGTCGGCCCACGTGTCCAGGTCGTAGCCGTGCCCCTCGGGGTCCGGGACGATCTCCAGGTCCAGCGCGCCCAGCAGCCCGCGCACCGAGCGGTTGCGGGGGTCGCCGTAGGCCGCCAGCGCGGTGACGAGCGAGGCGGTGCGGTACAGCCCCAGCAGCCACTGCGGGCCGCCCTCGTCGGTGGCCAGGCAGCGGCCGTCGGCGGCGGGGGCCGGCTCGGCCAGCAACCGGGTGACCGCGGCCTGGGCCCCGGGAAGGTCGCAGGCCAGCACGATCGTCCAGTCGGCGGGGAAAACGATGGCGGCCAGGCCAGCGGCGATGCCGGCGGCCGGGCCGGTGCCGGCGGGCTCCTCGCAGGTGCGCAGCACCCCCTCGGGGACGGCGACCTGCCCGACGACGACGCTCGTCCGCGCGCCCGCGACCCCGGCCAGCACGCGGTCGAGCAGCCGGACGCCGCCGACGGCCAGGTCGGCCTTGGTCACCCCGCCGAGCCGCACCCCCCGCCCGCCGGCCAGGACGACGGCGTCGAACGTCAGCTCACCCATCGGCGCGCCAACTCCCGGAGCGGCCGCCGTCCTTGGCGAGCAGCCGCACCTCGCGCAGGCAGGTGGAGCGGTCGATCCCCTTGACCATGTCGATGATGGCCAGCCCGGCCACGGTGACGCTGGTGAGCGCCTCCATCTCGACGCCGGTCCGATCCGCCGTGGAGACGGTCGCGGTGATCGCGACGCCGTCGTCGGTCAGCTCCAGGTCGACCACCACGCCGTGCACGCCGATGACGTGCGCCAGCGGCAGCAGCTCCGGGGTGCGCTTGGCCGCCTGGATGCCCGCCACCCGCGCGACGGCGAGCACGTCGCCCTTGGGGACCTCGCCGGAGCGCAACAGCGCCACCACCTCGGGCGCGCACGACACGAACCCGGCCGCCGTCGCCCGGCGGTTCGTCGGCCGCTTGCCGGTCACGTCGACCATCCGGGCGTGGCCGGACGAATCCAGGTGGGTGAACGGCTGGCTCATGGGCATCCTCGGTCGGGGGTCGATCTGTCTCGCCACCGTAGCCGCTGCCGCGACGGCGGGTAAGGGCGTCCGCCGGTGGCACCTGCGTCCGGCCACCTCGCTGGGCCGCGGGATGGCGCCCGGCCCCGGATCCGGGCAGGCTGTCGGGGTGGCAACGACGAGCGTGAGGCGGGCGGGGGACAACCCGGAGGAATGGGCGGCGTGGGTACGCGAGGCGTGCGCGGCGGTCGGGGTCGACCCGGCGAGCGTCGACGTCGACGCGATTCTTGACCTGACGTCGCAGGTGGCGCACCGCTACGCCCGGCCGATGGCCCCGGTGGCCGCCTACATCCTCGGGGTCGCCCTCGGGAAGGCCGGGGCCACGGCCGATCGGGCCACCCTGGCCAGCGAGATCGTCGACAGCCTCCCAGCCAGCTGACCGGGCGAGCCCACCGGAACCGCGACCTCGGCGCAGTCGACGACATCGACGCTCAGGCGACCGCGGCGTGGGTGTCTGGGCGGCCCTCCGGTGCACCGACCGGAAGCGCGGCCCGCAGGGCGGCGAAGGCCGCCGAGGGGGCCGCCCCGGCGCCGACGGCCAGCCCGGCGACGAACGCCGTCACCGGCGCCATCGGACGCGCGACCCGCTCGGCGACGGCACCGGTGAGGCCGTGGATGGCCTCGACGTCGACCTCGCCGGGGGACACCCCGAGCCGCCGGCAGGCGTCCTCGACCCAGTCGCGATGCTCGGCCGCCGCCGCGGCGAGGTCGGTCACTTCTTCGCCGTGCCGACGCGGTCCCAGCCCCGCTGCGTCGCCCGGCTGCCCAGCGCGCGGTTGGCGTCGCGGGTGCGGTAGACGATGTAGGGCCTGGTCAGGTAGCCGAGCGGGGCGCTGAAGACGTGCACCAGCCGGGTGAACGGCCAGAACGCCAGCAACAGGAACGCCAGGATCGCGTGCGCCTGGAACTGGAACGGGGCCTCGGCCATCAGCGCCGGATCGGGCTGCAGCCAGAAGACGCGACGGAACCACATCGATACCCCGGTCCGGTAGTTGTAGTGGCTCCCGAAGGTGGTGCTCAGCGTGTTCCACATGCCCAGCAGCATCACGCTGCCGAGCAGCAGGTACATGATCTTGTCGTTCCAGGTGGTGGCCTGGAACACCGAGTGGGTCGTCCGCCGCCGGTAGATGAGGATCACCAGGCCGGCCATGGCCGCCGCCCCGGAGATCACGCCGCCGACGACCGCCACCAGGTGGTAGGCCTCCTGGCTGATGCCCATGGCGTCCGTCCACGACTTGGGGATCACCAGGCCCATCACGTGGCCCAGGGCCGCGCCGAGGATGCCGAAGTGGAACAGCGGCCCGCCGATCCGCAGCAGCCGCGACTCGTAGAGCTGGGACGAGCGGGTCGTCCAGCCGAACTTGTCGTAGCGGAACCGCCAGGCGTGCCCGCCGACGAAGATCGCCAGGCAGAGGTAGGGGTAGATCACCCACAGGAACGTGCTCATCGGGAAACTCCAACCTCGTCCAGGCCGATGAAGGCGGGGTCACGGGGGTGCGGGTTGAGCCGCGGGTCGATGGAGTACGGCGCGAGGCCGACCTCCTCCTCCGGTGGCCCCTCGGCCACCAGCTTCGCGATCGCCTCCCGCTCGTCGCCGACCAGCGGCGGCAGGGTCGCCGACAGGGCCACCAGGGCCTCGGCCCACGGCGAGCGCCGGTCGGCCAGCGCCAGCCGGAGCACCTCGATGCTGGCCCGGTGGTCGACCAGCAGCTTCCAGGCCACGTCGACGTCGCCGGTCGCCCCGCACTCGAGGACGACGGCCAGGTGGTCGGGCAGCTCGACGTCGTTGACCTCCAGCCCCGCCCGGCGGTACGCCTGCTTGAACTGGACGAGCGCCACGCCCCGCTTCCGGGTGTCGCCGTGCATGAAGTAGGTCAGGAACAGCGAGCACTTGCGGGTGTGGTCGAAGGTCTCCACGTAGCGGCGCTGCAGCTCCTCGACGGGCGTCCCGGCGAGCGTCGCCAGCAGCGACGTCAGCGGCGCGGCCACCGGCTCGGGCAGCCCGGCCGCGGCCCGTCGCAGCGCGGCGACGTCCCCGACCAGCTCCGTGGTGGGGTAGTCGATCAGCAGCGAGATCAGCTGCCAGGCGGTGCGCAGCTGCTCGTCGGGCAGCCGGGGCGTCACCCGCTGCCGCGTGAACCAGCTCATGACGGCATCCCGCGCCCGTCCCAGGTCATCAGGTCGGGGGCGGCGGCCTCCTCCATGGTGTCCGCGGTCTGCCGGGCCTTGGCCGCGGTGTAGAGCTGCAGCGTCACCGGCACGGGGCCGCCCGAGCCGCTGCCGAACGGCCCGGAGCGTCCCATGGTCCCCTCGAAGTCGACGGGGCAGTCGGTGGCCAGCTCCTCCAGCGAGTGCGCCTGCTCGGCATGCGCGGTGGGGATGACGTAGCGGTCCTCGTACTTGGCGATCGCCAGCAGCCGGAACATCTCGTACAGCTCGGCGCCGGTCATGCCCACCGAGGCGGCGATCTCCTCGTGCACCTGGCGGCCCAGGTTCACGTCGCGCATGTAGGAGCGCATCGCGGCGAGCGTCTTCAGCACCCGGTTCACCGGACGGACGTCGCCGGCGGTGAACAGGTTCGCCAGGTACTCCACCGGGATCCGCAGCGTGTCGATGGCGGCGAACAGGTTGCGCGCCTCCTCGGCGTCCTCGCCGGTCTCCTTCACCACGTCCACCACCGGGGACAGCGGCGGGATGTACCAGACCATCGGCATCGTCCGGTACTCCG
>CAZBMH010000083.1:0-10302 GCA_964492685.1 uncultured Micropruina sp. | reverse complement strand
GGTGGTCGGTGCCGCCGGGCGTCGAGGAGTTCAACACCTGGCGCGAGAAGACGACGGTGTACCACGAGGGCGTCCCCGGGCATCACCTGCAGATCGGGCAGGCGGTGTGGAACCGCGCCGAGCTGAACCAGTGGCGCCGGCTGGTGTGCTGGACGTCGGGCCACGGCGAGGGCTGGGCCCTGTACGCCGAGCGGCTGATGCAGGAGTTCGGGTTCATGGACGACCCGGGCGACCTGCTCGGCCTCCTGGACGGGCAGCGGATGCGGGCCACCCGGGTGGTGCTCGACATCGGGGTGCACCTGCGCAAGCCGGCGCCGGAGCGCTGGGGCGGCGGCATCTGGGACGCCGACAAGGCGTGGGAGTTGCTGCGCGCCAACGTCAACATGGACGAGGCGTTCCTGCGCTTCGAGCTGAACCGCTACCTCGGCTGGGCCGGGCAGGCGCCCTCCTACAAGATCGGCCAGCGCCTGTGGGAGCAGCTGCGCGCCGACGTCGCGGCCACGCAGGGCGCGGCGTTCAGCCTGAAGGAGTTCCACAGCAAGGCGCTGAACCTCGGGTCGCTGCCGCTGGGCGTCCTCCGGGAGGCGCTGGTCGACTGACGAGGCTGCCCTCGGTGGGACGTCAGCGTCGCGAGGCGGTCGCTTGCCGTCCCACCGAACCGCTGCCGCCAGACTGGCGCCTCGCCCGGGGGGCCGCGGCTCAGGCGCCGGCTGAGAGCACCCGCACCTCGTGGGCGGGCAGCGTCGACCACCACGCCCGATAGCGGGCGTGCACCCGGCGGGTGCGCGAGTCCAGCAGCGCGAGCAGGGACGCCGCCTCGACGGCCAGGGCCGTCCAGACGTCCTCGCCCCAGGCGGTGAACGCGGTGACCTCCAGCCCGTCCTCGACCGGGTGCCACACGCCGGCGACCCGGCCCTCCACGAGGGCGCTGCCCAGCACGTCGCCGTTGTTCCGGACGACCACCTTGCGGTACTCCTCGGGGATCAGCCGGCGCCCGCCGATCGCCAGCGCCGAGTCCCACATGGCCAGCAGCCGCGGCGGGGCGGGGGTGTCGGGCTCGGCGAGCTGCTCGGTGGCCAGGTCGACCAGCGTGCCCTTCGGGCCCCGGTACCGGACGAGCTCGTCGCCCAGGGCGGCGATCGCCCGGGTGATCGGCGCCCGCAGGTAGGTGGTGAACGCGGCGATGTCGGCGGGCGCAGACGGGCCGAAGGCCCGCAGGTGGCGCCGCACCACCTCGCGGACGGCGGCATCCGCGCCCTCCTCGTCGGCGGGGGTCGGCCGCGTCGAGGCCGCCACGTAGGCGGGGCGCGGCCCGAACGACCACGGCGGCCCGGTCACCGCGTGGCGGGCCGGGACGAAGCCGCGGAAGCCCAGCCAGGCCGCCTTGCCGTCGATCCCGAACCGCTCGGAGATCCAGGCCTCGATCTCCTGGTTGGTCCGCGGCTCGGCCAGGTGGGCGAGCAGCTCCGGCACTAGGGCGTCCGCCTCCGCGACCCCCAGGCCGCTGGCCCGGAACCGGCGGTCGTGCATCCGGGTGCGCAGCGTCGGCGTCATGGCCCGGTGCGCCACCTCGTAGTCGGCGGCGGTCATCAGGTGCAGCGTCATCCGGAACAGCGTCGCCTTGATGAGCGCGCCGGTCGTCAGCGCATCGTCCAGCTCGTCGGCGCCGAACCCCGACAGGCGACTCCACAACGCCACATAGGGCGACACCGCCTCCTGCGCCTGGATGGCCCAGACGCGCTCGGTGGCGGCGGCGACCGGCAGCGACCGCCGCTCGAGCAAGAGCTGCCGCTCCAGCAGCGTGCGGGTGAGCGTCGGCTCGTCCAGCACTGTCATGGCGCCCTCCGGGTCAGCATGGGGGCCCGCCGCCGCGGCGATCGGGCCGTCCGGGTCATCATCGGGCCGGGAGGTGGGTTCGGGGCGCCATCCGGGGCCCGTGCCGCGGCCGGTGGCCCGCCACCCAGCCGACCAGCGCCTGCACCCGGTGCCGATGCGGCCGGTAGGGCTCCAGCAGCACCTCCAGCCCCGCGTCGTCGACCGGCTCGCCGGTGAGCGCCCAGCCGAGGTTCTTGGCCACGTGGTAGTCGCCGAAGCTGACCGCGTCGGCGTCCCCGTGGGCGCGGAACCGCACCTCCGCGCCCGTCCACACCCCGATGCCCGCGATGGAGCGCAGCCGCGTGTCGACCAGCGCCGGGTCGAGCCCCACCGTCCGCTCAAGCGCGTCCGCGACCTGGGCGCAGCGCAGCAGCGTCCGGGAGCGCGCCGGGTCGATGTGCAGCTTCAGCCACTCCCAGGACGGGATCGCCCGGACCGTCTCGGGGGCGGGCGGCACCCACAGGTGCAGCGCCGCGCCGGGGCCGGGCGCCCGCTCGCCGTGGAAGTGGACGAGCCGGCGGAAGCCGCCGTACGCCTCCTGCCCGGTCACCTTCTGCTCGATGATCGCCGGCACCAGCGCCTCCCACACCAGGCCCCCGCGGCCCAGCCGCCAGTGCGGGTTGCGACGCAGCGCCTCGGCGATCACCGGGTGCGCCGGGCGGAAGCCGGACGGGTCGTCCTCGGCGCCCAGCATGGCGGGCAACGCGTCCAGCACCCACGCCGACCCAGGTCCCCACGCCTCGGCGCGCACCTCGCCGTCCCGCAGCGGGTCGACCGCCAGCGTGACCGGGCCCAGCGGCGTCCGGATCCCCCGCCAGTGCCGGCCGGCGTCGCCGACCCGGTAGGTGGGGTCGCCGGCCCCGCGCCGCCAGTGCCCCCAGACCGCGCCCACCGGGCAGGGCCAGGCGGGGCGCCACACGCGGACGGCCGGTTCTTCCATGCGGGTCACTGTAGGGGGACCCACCGACACCCGGCCCAGGCGGGCCCGCCGCCCAGGGGCTTCCCGGCGACGCGGTGGGCCCGTTACCCGAGGGAGGGCGGTGTGCCCGCTACCCCAGGGAGGCCAGCAGCCGCCGCAGCAGCCCGGCCAGCTCGCGCGCCTCCGCCTCGGTCAGCCCCGCGAGCAGCCCCCGCTCGTTGGCCACGTGCGCGACGACGAGGCGATCCACGAGCGCCACCCCCTCGGCGGTGAGGCCGATCAGGCGGCCGCGGCCGTCCGTGGGCGAGGCGACCCGGGTCACCAGCCCCTTGGCCATCAGCCGGTCGACGCGCTTGGTGACCGCCCCCGACGTCACCATCATCGTCTCGGTCAGCTGCGTGGGGGTGAGGACGAACGGGTCGCCGGCGCGGCGCAGCGAGGCCAGCACGTCGAACTCGCCGTCGCCCAGCCCCTCGGCGGCGAACGGCGGCCGCAGCCGCTCGTCCAGGACCGCGGCGACCCGAGAGAGGCGCCCGATCACCTGCATCGGGGACACGTCCAACCCCGGACGCTCCCGGGCCCACTGGGCCACGATCCGATCGATCGCGTCGGGCTGGTATTTGTCTTCCGCGGAAAGTACTATTCCTTCCATGGAAACAAAATACCCGGGCTGGCGCGACATCGCCATCACGGCCATCGCCCCGATCACGTGGGGAACCACCTACGTCATCACCAAGGAGTGGCTGCCGGCCAACCGTCCGCTGTTCTCGGCGGTCGTCCGGGTGTTGCCGGTGGGCTTGGTGCTGCTGGCGCTGCGCCGCACGCTCCCCCGCGGCGACTGGTGGTGGCGCGCCGCGGTGCTGGGCATGCTCAACTTCGGCGCCTTCTTCGCCCTGCTCTACCTCGGCGCCTACCTGCTCCCGGGCGGCCTCGCATCGGTGCTGCAGTCCACCGGCCCCCTGCTGGTGATCGGCCTGGCCGCCTGGCTGCTCAGCGAGCGGATCCGGCCCGCCGCCGTCGCGGGGGCGCTGCTCGGCGTCGCTGGCGTCGCGCTGCTGCTGGCTCGGGCGCCGTCCTCGCTGTCGTGGCTCGGGGTCGCGGCGGCCCTGGGCTCGGTGGCGCTGTCCGGCCTCGGCTTCGTCCTGGTGAAGAAATGGCACCCCCCGGTGGACCTGCTGACGCTGGTCAGCTGGCAGCTGGTCGCGGGCGGCCTGTTCCTCGTCCCGCTGGCCTGGATCATCGAAGGGCCGCCTCCCAGCCTGGATCTCCCCGCCGCCGCCGGCTACCTGTGGCTCGGCGTCCTCGGGACGGGCGTGGCCTACTGGGCCTGGTTCCGCGGCCTGCGCCGGATGGACGCGGGCGTCGCGTCGCTGATCGGCCTGGTCAACCCCGTGGTGGCGGTGGCCCTGGGGGTCGTCGTCTCGGGCGAGGCCTTCGGCTTCCCCCAGGCGCTCGGCTCGGCGCTGGTGCTGATCGGCGTCCTGATCGGCCAGCCCGCCGTGACGGCCCGCTTCGCCCGCCGAAAGGCCGCCTCGCCGGTACAAATGTGACCGACATCGGTCACGTACGTACCGATGAGACCGCGGACCGCCGCGGACGAGGGCCCGCCGCGGCGCCGGGAGGGGCAGACTCGTGGCATGGCACTCCCCGAATTGCTCGCCCCCCTCGTCGGCACCTGGCGTGGCCCCGGGCACGGCGAATACCCGACGATCCGCGACTTCGACTACGACGACGAGCTGAGCTTCGCCGACGTCGGCAAGCCCTTCCTCGCGTTCACCGAGCGGACGTGGATGGACGGCGAGCCGCGGCACACCGAGACCGGCTACTGGCGGATGCCGAGCCCCGGGGTGGTCGAGCTGGTGGCGGCGCTGCCCACCGGCCAGGCCGAGGTCGGCGTCGGCACGGCCGCCCTCACCGACGGCGTGCTGGCGATCGAGACCGACGCCACGGTGGCCAACACCCCGACCGCCAAGCGGGTGGATCGGGTCGTGCGGCGGCTGACGCTGGAGGGCGACCGACTGCGCTACGAGGTGCTGATGGCGGCGGTGGGACAGGGGTTGACGCTGCACCTGACCGCGCAACTCGTCCGCAGCTGAGGATCAGGAACGCGACCGCCCCCCTGCGACGTAAGCACTATTGCCGCTCGACGGGACGCCCCCGAGGCCCGACAATCCGACCATGACCGAAACGACCATCGCCGTCTTCGGGGCTCTTCGACCGCGCGTCCTCGATCCCACGATCACCGGGGCGCTGACCGCCGTGGCACCGACGGAGGTTTCCCCCGTCACTCGCCTGTCGAGCGTCCCACGTCCGGCCGCCCCCGGGGTCGCCCGTAGCAACACCGCCCCCGACCCAGCCGCCACCAACGTCCTGGAGGGCCCCGCCCCGCGCTACCTGGGGTCGGGAGAACTGGCCCACGCCCTGGCGGTACGCCTCGATGAGACCGTGAGCGCCGCTCTGGCCGCCAGGCGTCCGGCCGTCGTCAGCCACGTCGTGATCACCTGGGACGACGAAGCCCATCCCCCGACGCGCCACGTCGAACTCATCCGGGTGCGGGCGGTTGGTCCCGGGAGCCAGCCGTCGCTCGGCTGGGCCGCCGAACTGGAGGTGGCCTCCAAGGCGCCGCACTTCGAACTACCGCCGGGAGCCAGCCCCGCGAACGCGTTCTGCGTCCTGTTCCCATGGCTGAGCTTCTGCCAACCGCACTGACGCGTCGCGGCGTGCCCGTGGACCGGCTCGTCACGGCCCTGCTCATCGCGGCGGTCACCGGTGTGGACGTGCTGCTGGCCGGCGGGGACCTGCGGACGGTCTGGGGCTGGGACCTGCCCGGCTGGTCGCTCATCCTCCTGACCGCGTCGGCGCATCAGTGCCTGTGGTGGCGGCGGGCACGACCGTGGCTGGTGCTCGCCATCGAGGTCGGCTTCGCCCTGATCACGCTGGTGGTGCCGATGGCGCAGCCGGTCGCCGGGTTGCTGGTCGCCCTGTTCGCGGCGGCACGGCGGGCCGCGTCCGAGATCGGGGTGGTGCCGCTCGTGGTCACCATGCTGCCGCTGGCCGTGCACGCGTACGCGACCGAGCTGTGGCTCGCCCAGCGCGACGAGTTCGCCGCCCTCAACGTGCTGACCCTGCTCGCTCTGTGGTTCGGGGTGGCCGCCCTGGTATGGGGCGTCGGCCGCAGGGCCCACCGCTCCGCCGTCCGCGCCGCGGAGTTCCACGCCTGGCAGCGGGCCCAGGCCGAGGCCGCCCTGCGCGAGGAGCGGCTGCGGATCGCGCGTGAGCTGCACGACAGCGTCGCCGGCTCGGTCACCGGCATGCTCCTGACCGCCTCGCTGGCGCGACGCACCGTGGGCGCCGACGCGGACGAGACCCGCGCGTCCCTGCACCGCATCGAACTCGCCGCGGGCCACGCCACCGACGAGCTGCAGCGGCTGCTGCGGCTGCTCACCGACGTGGAAGGCGGCGACGAGAGCCCCGGCCTGGCCGACCTACCCCGCCTGCTGCGGGCCCACGAGGACGCCGGGGTCACCCCGCGGCTGACGGTCACCGGGCAGCCTGGCCCCCTGGCGCCCGCCGTCGACCTGGCCGGCTTCCGCCTCGTCCAGGAGGCCCTCACCAACGCCGCCAAGCACGCGCCCGGCGCGCTCGCCCGCATCGAGGTCGACTGGCTGCCGAGTCAGGTGCGGATCAGCATCGGCAACGAAAAACCCCGCCGAAGCCGGCAGGCCCCCGGCGGCGGCCTCGGCCTGCCGGGGCTGACCGAGCGCGTGCGCGCCGTGGGCGGCACCCTCACCGTCACCAACGGCCCGGAACTGTTCGCGCTGACCGCGCTGCTCCCCCGTCCGATGGGAGCGTGATGATCTCGATCGTGGTCGCCGACGACGACCCCCTCGTCCGCGGCGGGATCGTCGGGCTGCTCGGCCTGGAGGATGATCTGCGGGTCGTCGGCGAGGCGTCGGACGGGCAGCAGGCGCTCGACGCGGCCGCCGCGCTTCGGCCCGACGTGGTGGTGATGGACGTCCGGATGCCGGGGATGAACGGCGTGGCCGCCACCGCCGCGCTGTGCGCCGTCGAGGGTGGTCCCACCGTCCTCATGCTGACCACCTTCGACGGCGACGACGACGTCCACGCCGCGCTGTTGGCGGGGGCCTCCGGGTATCTGCTGAAGCGCTCGGCGCCGGCGAGCCTGGCGCTGGCGGTGCGCCACGTGGCCGCCGGGGACGCCTGGCTGGACCCCTCGGTGACCGCCCGGGTGATCGCGGCGCTCGCGGCCGTTCCCACGCCGAGCCCCGACCCCTCCGGCACACTGCGCCGCCTCACCAACCGGGAGCGGGAGGTGCTCGCGCTGGTGGCCCAGGGCCTCTCGAACGGCGAGATCGCCGCCCGCCTCGTCGTCGGCGTGGGGACGGTCAAGACCCACATCTCGCGGATCCTGTTCAAGACCGCCTGCCGGGACCGCGCCCAGGCCGTGTCGCTCGCCTACCGCGGCGGCCTGCTCCGCCCCTGACGTATGACCTGGGACGGACGTCCGGAGTTCCACCCAGCGGCAGATATCTGGCCCGCAACCGGCGCCTCTTGATGGATGTTCCCGGAAGGACCGGGATCCCACCCAGCAGGAGGACTCATGTCCAGCACCATCCCCCGGACCGCCAAGATCGGTCTCGCGCTCGCAGCGGCCCTGGCCGCCCCCGCCCTGGCCGCCATCCCGGCCCAGGCCCACACCAGCAGCGGCTGCACCATCAACCCGCTGACCCCGACCTTCGCCGGCTTCAACTCCAGCGGCACCAAGCTCATCAACTACCGCGTCTCGGTGACCTGCACCTCGGGTCGCACCGCGGAGGTGACGCAGGAGCGCTGGGAGTCCGACTCCTGGCCCAATCCCGACGATCACCTGGGCACCACCACGTTCAACACCTCCGGGGTGACCACCCTGGACAACGTGCGGACCCTGGTCGACGGCGAGCTCGGCAACGAGGAGGTCTACCAGAAGATCCGGTTCCGGGTGACCAGCAACGGCGTCACCTCGCCGTGGACCGGCTGGCACACCAGCGCGGAGCTGTCCATCGCGAACTGACCGGACGACCTGAGGTGCCGTCGGCCCACCCGGCCGGCGGCACCTCGCCGCGCGCGCAGGGCGCGGGCGGGTCGGGACAGGACGCGAGGTGTCGGTGCGGATCGCCCCAGCGCCGAGAAGGCCGCCCCGCCCCGGCTCCTTTCCGCGTCCCCGGGACTACAATTGGTCCCAAGACATCGAGGTCGGGGGGCATCATGTCACGGCGTGTTCTCAAGGATGTGGCCTTCGGGCTCGTCCTCCAGTTCTTCATCCTCATCCTGCAATTTCTGGCGGCGTTGATCGCCGTCCCGCTCGGCTGGGCGCCGTACGAATCCGCGCCCGAGGACCCGACGAATGCGCCGGGGTGGCTGGCGGCCATCAACGCGATGATGCTCATCGCGTCACCGGCGGTGCTGCTGCTCACCGGTGCCCTCGCTCAGTTGCTGCGGGTCCGGACGGTGCACGAGGGCGACGGTCACGGGAGGGTGTGGCTGCTCGTCGTCGCCGCCATCCACCTGCTGATCGGCATCGGGAACGGCACCGCGGCCATGTTCCTGGCGCCCGGCCTCTGGGTGATGCTGGCCATGATCTGGCTGGGCCCGGTGGTGGTCGGCTGGTGGCGCGGCGGGCACCGCCTGCACGCCGGGATGGCCACCGGGCTACGGTGAGCGGGTGGCGGAGAACAAGACCCAGCCAACCGACGCCTCGGTGGCCGACTTCCTGGCGGGGCTGACGTCCCGGCGACGGGACGAGGCGGCGCAGCTGATCGCCCTGATGGGCGGGATCACCGGGGAGCCGGCGGTGCTGTGGGGGCCGAGTATCGTCGGCTTCGGCTCCCGGCACTACCGTTACGACACGGGCCGCGAGGGCGACATGCCGCGGCTCGGGTTCAGCCCGCGCAAGGCCGCGCTGACCATCTACTTCGACGGCTTCGACCGCTACTCCGAGCAGCTGGCCCGGCTCGGCAAGCACCGCACCAGCGTGAGCTGCCTCTACCTGAACTCGCTCACCGACGTCGACGTGGACGTGCTGGCCGAGATGCTGCGGCTGGCCTACCGCGAGAACGAGCCCGGACTCGCCAAGCCGACCACGGTCGCCGAGTACCTCGTCCGGGTCCCGGCGGCCTCCCGCGAGCAGCTGGACCGGCTCCGGGCGCTGGCGAGCGAGGAGCTCCCGGACGCCCGCGAGGAGCTCAGCTACGGGATCATCGGCTACCGGATCGACGCCAAGCGCGCCCGGGTGTACGTCTCCGGCTGGAAGGACCACGTCGCCGTGTACCCGGTCCCGGACGACCCCACCCTGGCCGCGGAGCTGGCCCCCTTCGTCCGCGGGAAGGGGACCCTCTGGTTCGCCCTCGACCGTCCGCTCCCGGACGACCTGCTGCGCCGCACCGTCCGGGCCCTGGCGGGCCGCTGACGGAGGCGCCCGTCCGGATACGACGAAGGCCCGATCCGTGAACCGAATCGGGCCTTCCGCCTGGCGCACTCGGAGGGACTCGAACCCCCAACCTGCTGATCCGTAGTCAGCTGCTCTATCCATTGAGCCACGAGTGCTTGGTGCGAACACCGGGGACCCAGTCTACCGAGCGCGCCGCGAAGCGTCCAACCCGGCGATCCGGGCGCGCGACGAACGGCACCACCGCGTGAACGCCCCCGCATCGTGAGGCGATGTCGGGCAGGATAGGGAACGCGGAACCATCCCGATCCGCTCGCAGGGTCGCGAGCACCCAAAAGGAGAACCCATGCCCGTCGATGCAGCCCAGATCGCAGCCGGCGCACCGGCCGATGCCACCCCCGAACTCGTCGCCTGGGTGACCGGCGTCGCCGAGCTCACCCAGCCCGACGCCGTCTACTGGTGCGATGGCTCGCTCGCCGAGCGCGACCGCCTCAATCAGGAGATGGTCGACGCCGGCACCTTCATCGCGTTGAACCCCGAGAAGCGGCCGAACTCGTTCCTCGCTCGCTCGGCGCCCTCGGACGTTGCGCGCGTCGAGTCCCGCACCTTCATCTGTTCCGAGAACAAGGATGACGCCGGCCCCACGAACAACTGGGCCGATCCCGCCGAGATGAAGCAGACGCTCGCCCAGCTCTTCCACGGCTGCATGCGCGGCCGGACGATGTACGTCATCCCGTTCTCGATGGGTCCCCTCGGCGGCGACATCTCCAAGCTCGGCATCGAGATCTCCGACTCGCCCTACGTCGTGGTCAACATGCGGATCATGACCCGGATGGGCGCCGACGCGCTGAAGAAGATCGGCGCGGGCGAGTACTGGGTGCCCGCGGTGCACTCGGTCGGCTACCCGCTGGTGGACGCCGACGGCAACCGCCGCGACGACCTGGCCTGGCCGTGCAACGACGAGAAGTACATCACCCACTTCCCGGAGACCCGCGAGATCTGGTCCTTCGGCTCCGGCTACGGCGGCAACGCCCTGCTCGGCAAGAAGTGCTTCGCCCTGCGC
>CAZBMH010000082.1:0-10470 GCA_964492685.1 uncultured Micropruina sp. | reverse complement strand
CGGAGGCCAGCTCGCGCCCGGCGAGGATGTGCCAGTAGACGTCGACGTCGCGGAAGGACCCCTTCGCGACGAGCATGAGGGCCAGCCCGGTGATGGCGCCGAGGACGACCGCGAACGGCAGGCCGGGCCGGACGGACGCGCGGGGCGGCGCGGGGGCCTCTGCGGTGTCGATGGCGGTCACGGTACCAAGGACCTCCTGCGCTGGGGCGGGGCCACGCTGGGCGGGGCTCCGACCGGCCGGTATACGGGGATCAGGCGACGACGCTCAGGCAGCTGCCGGCCTTGTTGTACGTCCGCCCCAAGCCTCCGGAGAAGAAGATCACGGCAGCCACGAGGGCGATCGCAACCAGGGTGATGAGCAGTCCGTACTCCACCAGCACCGCGCCGTCGGCCTTGCGGCTCGCGTGCGCCCAGAGCTGGCGGGCCCGGATCTCGACGTCGGTCACGGCGCGAAGGATCATGAGGCAGTCTCCTGAGGGGATGGAAGAGGTGTGGGCGGATGCGTCCGCATCCGCCCACACCGAGTCCGACGCGGCTCGTGTCAGCCGTTCACCGACAGGCAGCTGCCGGCCTTGTTGAAGACGCGGCCGATCCCACCGGACAGGAACACGACAGCGGCGATCAGCACGATCGCGATGAGGGCGACGAGGAGGCCGTACTCGACCATCGTGGCGCCCTCATCCTTGCGGGCGATCCGGCGGCCGAACTCACGAACGCGGACCTCGAGGTCGGTGTAGGTGCGAACCAGCATTTTCTTCCCCTTCGTTTTGCAGTGGCTTCTCCACCGGATTGCCGCGGTGCCGGGCGGCCCTACGGATTCTTTTGGTCCCCAGACCCGCTCCCCCGAGGGCGAGGACCGGGATTACCAGGTGATGTAACAATAGGCAGGGAACGTCGATAAAACAGGAGTCCGGCCACAAGTTGCTCCAAATAGGTGACTGGATGCGGGTTGGCCGGTGAGAGAGGCGAAATGCCGCACATGTGACGATATGAGGGGGCCGATTGGTCCGAAAAGTGATGTTTCGGATCTGTGAGGCCATCTCGAGCTTCGCCTGGTGTGCCGACGTCGCGATGGACAATCACGCATTGTCACGAATCTGGGAGCGCGCGTCCCCTGAAATGTCCCCAGGGGGGCCATCGGCGTGTCCACGTTTCAGTGGACACATTTTGATCGTCAGCACGATGCCGGAGCCTCTCCGACTGAATGGACTCACGGCCCCGGCGGCGGGCAGTCACCCAGCGTGCTGGCGTGTCGGGGTCGGGGGGCTCGAGGAGCTCCGGCGGCGACCAGGGCACCGTGCGAATTCCTCGTCACCCGGATGGACCATTCTCCCCGCAGGCTATGGATACGGAGTGTCACGCGGGATTAGCGTCGCCGCTGTCCGCGATTGGCCGCGGGCGACATCATGGCAGCGGCTCAGCGACCTGTCGGCCAGGCAGCGCAGTTCCTGTTGCCGTTGTGATGAACCTCAGAATGGGGAGGGATTCCAGGACATGCAGCACATGATTGATCTCGAGGTCCGCGTCCGTGAGTTCGGCCGTCGCGTCGTCGCGCGCGAGGAGGGCGCCACCATGGTGGAGTACGGCCTGCTGGTGGCGCTGATCGCCGTCGTGCTGATCGCCGCCGTCGTGTTCCTCTCCGGTGGGATCGGCGCGGTGTTCAACAAGGCGGGCAGCTGCCTGTCGGTGAACGGCTGATCCTGCGCGACCGACCGCACAGGGGGCTGGCAGGCGCACCTGCCGGCCCCCTGCGCGTGCGCCGGGCGGAGGTCAGGAGCCGCCCAGCTGGTCGTAGATGCTCAACGCGGCAGGGCCCAGGATCACGATGAAGATCGCGGGCATGATGCCCAGCATCACCGGGAACACCATCTTCACCGGCAGCTTCATGGCCTGCTCCTCGATCCGCTGGGAGCGCTTGAGTCGCATCTCAGCGGTCTGCACCCGAAGGACGTCCGCGATCGGGATGCCCAGCTTCTCGGCCTGGACCATCGAGTTGAGGAAGACCTGCAGGTCCTCGACGTCGGTCCGTTCCGACAGCGCCCGCAGGGCGTCCGATCGGCCACTGCCGATCTGGACCTCCTTGAGCACCCGCGTGAACTCCTCGGCCAGCGGGCCCTCCGTGTTGCGGGCCACCTGGGCGATGGCGGCGTCGAAGGCCAGGCCGGACTCCACGGAGATGGTGAGCAGGTCGATGCTGTCCGGCAGGGCTCGACGGATCTCGTCGGAACGGTGCTGCGCCTTGTTGATCAGCAGCAGGTCCGGCAGGAAGAACCCGAAGAGCGCGAAGACCGCTCCCCACAGCAGGGCGGGCAGGGTGCGCCCGGACACCAGCAGCATTCCCCCGACGAGCGCTCCCAGCGCGATCCCGGCCAGCGTCTTGGCGGCCAGGATCCGCTCCGGGTCCCAGGTGGGTGGGTTCCCCGCCATCTCGAGCCGATGCTGCGTGTTGCGGGCCCAGTTCGCTCCGGTGAGCGTGCGCGCGATCCTGGCCAGCCCTGCCTGGGCCGGGCGCGTGACGCGCTCGTTGAACGGCTGGTCGTAGGCGCGGCGCATGTCGTCGGGTACCGGACCGCTGATCGCCTCGATCGCGGCGAGCGAGGCCGTCACCTGCGAACGTTCCTTGGTGATCGACCCGGCGATCACGATGACCGCGGCGACTCCCACGAACAGTGCGGCCAGTCCGAGCAGGAGGACCCAGGCGGGCATCGTCACACCTCCATGTTGATCAGGTTGCGCATCCACACGATGCCGAAGATGTAGGCGATGAGGCCCGCGCCGAGGATGACCCACCCGATGGGCTGGGTGAGCAGCGGGAGGATGTACTCGGGCCGGACCAGGATCATGTATCCGATGAGCAGGATCGGCAGCAGCCCCAGGATCCAGGCGGAGAGCTTGCCCTCGGCCGACAGGGTCTTCACCTGGCGGCGCAGCCGTTCCCGCTCGCGCAGGGTCTTGCCGACGTTCGTGAGCACCTCGCCCAGGTTCCCGCCGACCTGCCGGTTGATCCGGATCGCCATGACCACCCAGTGGAAGTCGCGGCTCTCCATGCGCTGCGCGACCGCCTCCAGGGTCTCCTCGATCGGCAGGCCCAGCCGGCTCTCGAGAAGGGCTCGGTTGAGCTCCTGCCCCAGTGGTCCGCCGTGCTCCTTGGCGACGTTGTCGAGGGCCTGCGGCAGGGAGTAGCCGGCGGACAGGCTCCCGGCCAGCATCTGCATCGCGTCGGGCAGGGCTTCGTAGAACTGGGCGCGCCGCTTCGAGGCGAGGTGCCCCAGGTACATCCAGGGGAGCACGAGCCCGAGG
Organism: uncultured Micropruina sp.; assembly: GCA_964492685.1. GTDB lineage: Bacteria > Actinomycetota > Actinomycetes > Propionibacteriales > Propionibacteriaceae > Micropruina. The sequence goes on along the minus strand of CAZBMH010000082.1, from coordinate 7,170 downwards.
GCCAGCGCGATCCCGGAGACGAGCAGGTTGAGCCCGCTGAACAGGGTCGCGAGCAGGCCCGCCAGGACCGCGATCAGCCCGTGCACGACCACCCACTCACCGGGGCGCAGCGAGAGGTTCGCCTCTTCGAGCTTGCGCGCGATCCGGGTGGTGTCGCGTGCCGCTGCGACGCGCTCGGCGAAGGACACGGCACGGCGCACGGCCGAGCTCTCGCCCAGCACGGTCTGCTGCTCCTTCTGCGCGGCCGGGGCCGGGCCCATCAGGGACACGTCCCCCAGCCGCCGAGCCACCCGGCCCTCCTTGCGGTTGCGGCTGTCCAGGGCCCCGACCGCCAGGGAGGTGATCGTCGCCAGCGCGACGAACACCGCGCTCATGACCGCGATCAGGAACCACTTCTGGTCGAAGACCGTCGGGGTCGGGTCGGGCAGGGCGACGGGGCCGTAGGCGGGTTCGGTCGCCGTCGGCGAGGGCGCGGCGGTGGGGGTCACCAGGGTCGCCGTGGAGTCGCTGATCTGGACGTCGCCCACCTTGGCGGCCACGGCCAGCTCGACCGTTCCGGCCGCATCCGCCGGGACCTCGGCCGACACGGCCAGCTGGGTGTCGACCGAGCGAGCCGCCTCCTGGAAGGCTGCGGACAGCGCCGTCGCGTCGGTGGCCGTGACGAGGCTGCCGTTTCCCGCCTTCGCGAACGCGGCGAGCTCCTTCTCCTGGCTGCCCTTGCCCATCGAGACCGCGTCGAGCACCACCCCGGACCTGGTCAGGGCCCGGCGGGCCTGGCCGGCCGTCGCCTTGCTGCCCTCATCGGCCCCATCGGACAGCAGGACGATGTTGCGGCTGCCCTCCTTGCCCAGCACACCGACCGCCTTCACGACGGCGTCGTTGAGGGCCGTGGACCCGGTCGCCGTGATGCCGTCGATCGCGCGGTTGACCCGGTCGCGGTCGGTCGTGGGCGGCACCGCCACAGCTGCGCGGTCCGCGAACGTGATCAGCCCCACCTTCACATCGCCCGGGACCGACGCGAGGTACTCCTTGGCAGCGCCCTTGGCCAGCACGATCCGGTCGTCCTGGTTCATGCTGCCGCTGGCATCCAGGGCGAGCATGACCTCGCGCTCAGGCGCCTTCTCGGTCGAGTTCAGCGGGGAGGCTGTCGTGGCGACCTCGGCGCCGCCGATGCGGACGCGCACGCTGTCCGGGTCGATGGACTGGCCCTCGGCCAGCCCCTGGGCGGACAGGATGAAGGTGACCTTGCCGGGGGAGGACTGCACCTCCTGGATGCGCCCCTCCGGGGCCGCCCATGCCACGGCGGGACCGAGGGCGACAGCCGCGGCGGCGAGCAGGCCGGCGGCGGTCAGCGCCCGTGGTCGCAGGGTGCGGATCATGGCTACCTCCGGTCGAACGCGAACACCGAGGTGTCGACGTGGACACCGCTCTGGGCGAGCTTGGTGAGGAACTTCGGGCGCAGCCCGGTGCTGACCAGGTGCCCCTTCGGGTGACCGCTGGCGTCGACGCCGGCGTCGTAGTCGAACACGAAGATGTCCTGCATCGTGATGACGTCGCCCTCCATCCCGACCACCTCGGTCACATGGGTGATCCGGCGCGACCCGTCGCGCAGCCGGACCTGCTGCACGACCAGGTCGATGGCGCTGGCCACCTGCTCACGGATCGCGCGGACCGGCAGGTCCACGCCCGCCATCAGGACCATGGTCTCGATCCGGGCCAGGGTGTCGCGGGGACTGTTGGCGTGCACCGTGCAGATGGAGCCGTCGTGTCCGGTGTTCATCGCCTGCAGCATGTCGAGCGCCGCGGCATCACGGACCTCACCCACCACGATCCGGTCGGGGCGCATGCGCAGGGAGTTCTTCACCAGGTCGCGGATGGTCACCTCACCGCGGCCCTCGATGTTCGGGGGCCGGGCCTCGAGCCGGATCACATGGTCCTGGTTGAGCTGCAGCTCGGCGGCGTCCTCGATGGTGACGATTCGCTCGTCCTCGGGGATGAAGCTGGACAGGACGTTGAGGGTGGTGGTCTTGCCCGCGCCAGTGCCGCCGGACACGAGGATGTTGGACTTGCCGCGGACGCAGGCGTCCAGGAACTGCGACACCTCCCGGCTCATCGTCCCGAACGCCACGAGATCGTCCACGGTGTAGGGGTCGGCGGCGAACTTGCGGATCGTCAGCGCCGATCCGTCCACGGCGAGCGGGGGGATGATGGCATTGACCCGGGAGCCGTCAGGCAGGCGGGCGTCGACCATGGGGGAGGACTCGTCGACCCGTCGGCCCACCCGACCGACGATCTTGTCGATGGTGCGCCGCAGGTGGGCGTCGTCGGTGAACGCGGCGTCGACGTGCTCGATCTTGCCGAACCGCTCCACGTACACGGTGTCGTGGCCGTTGACCATGACCTCGGTGACCTCGGTGTCGCGCAGGAACGGCTCGAGGGGGCCGTACCCGAGGATCTCGTCGGCGATCTGCTGGGCCAGCATGGCGCGCTCGGCCGAGGGCAGCGGGGTCTGGTCATGGGTGAGCACGTCGTGCAGGACCACCCGGACCCGCTGGTTGAGGTCGGACTCGCTGAGCTGCGTGTGGTACAGCTGCGGGCCGAGGGACTCCACGAGCGCCGCGTGTACGGCCTTCTTGATGTCCGCGTAGGGATCCGTCGATCGCTTGCGTGCCGACCGGGCCGCAGCCTGCGGTGGTTCCTCGGATGCCGGTGCCAGGTCGAACTCGCGGCCGCGCCGGGCCTGGGTGAGGCGTTCGGACAGGCTCATGCTTCCCTCCGCAGGCCGAGGAACCCGCCGCCGCGCTTCTCGAGCGACGGGGTGTCCATGACGATCTCGTTGCTGATGAGGCGGTTGAACGCCTGGGTGACTGCGTGCCGGGGCTGGTCGGTGACGATCGCCACCCCCCGGTTCGTGGCGGCCGGGACCAGCCGTGAGCTGGGGACGTAGGCGACCACCGGGACCCCGAGGGTCTTCTCGACCTCGCGGGCGTCGAGCCCCACCTTCGAGTCCGCCCGGTTCATCACCACGCGCAGCCGGTCCATCGGGAAGTTGACCAGGCGCAGGGTCTCGAGGGCGATCTTGAGGTTCTTCAGCGAGGGGATGTCCAGCGTGGTCAGCATGAACACCGTGTCGGAGTTCTCCATCACGGTGATCGAGCGCTCGTCCATGCTCGGGGCCGTGTCGACGACGACGTACTGGTACTCGGCCGTGGCCACCTGGATCAGCCGACGGATCAGCGCCACCGAGACGCGCTCGCTGACGCCTGGGTCCGTGGGCGGGGCCAGCACGTGCAGGCCCGACTCGTGCACGGTGATCAGTCGCTTGAGGGCGGCCGAGTCCAGCCGCTCGCCCATGGTCACGACCTCCTGGAAGTCGTGCTCCGGGCGCAGGCCGAGCGAGATCGGCACGTCCCCGAATGCCAGGTCCAGGTCCAGCAGGAGGGTGTTGTACCGGCGCTCTGCCAGGCCGACGCCGATGTTGACCGCGAACGTGGTCTTGCCGGCGCCGCCCTTGGGCGAGAACACCGTCAGCAGCTTGCCCACCTGGGACAGCGCCGTGAAGGCCGGCGACTCGCCCGGGTTGCGCAGGGCGAACGTCAGGCGGCGGCTGCGTTCCACGGCCTCGGACAGCCCTGGGAGGTCGCGCTCGGAGACCACCTCACGCACGCCGGACCGGATGGCCTGCGTGAGGATGTTGGCGTCGATGCGCCGGCGGACCACGACCACGCCCAGCGTCGGGTTCGAGGCCCGCATCCGCTCGGAGAACTCGAGGGCCAGGTCGTTGTCCACGCTCGGCCCGAGCACCACGGTGTCGAGGTCGGGGCGGGTGCGCAGCAGGACGGTGAGCTCATCGAACGACGTCGGCATGTCCGTCACGTCGCCGATGGCGTCGCGGATGCCATCGCGAGCCAGGGCATCAGGTTCGAGCAGGGCGGTCATCGGCGTGTCCTTGGGCTAGTTGAAGACGTTCTGGGTGGTGGTTCCCGGCGCGTTCGGCGCCAGCTTGGAGTCCTGGTTGACCAGGGCCAGCTGCAGTGACCCGGACTGCTTGCCCTGGATCAGCTTCTGGGCCTGCTCCTGGTCGAGGGCCACGGTGATGATGGCCGTGGGGATGGCCTCGGCGTTGGAGGGCGCGGTGCCGTCCTGGGCCGTACCGGCGGCCATGGTCGTCGGGCCCACAGCCACGACCGGGACCTTGTCGAGCAGGAGCTTCGTCTGCTGGTCGGCGACGGAGCCGGCGCCGGCGACCGTGAGGAAGATGGCCACGTTCGAGCCCGGCTGGACGAAGCCCGCGACCCGCTCGGGGTCGCCGAGCTGTACCGAGACGCCCACGGTCCCCTTGGGCAGGGTCAGCCCCCCGGAGGCCTGCTGCTGGCTGCCGAACATCGGCTCGAGGAGGACCTGGCCGGCGTAGATCGGCGCCAGCGAGACCAGGTCAGCAACGGGAGTGATGTCGGACAGCGCCGCCGGGGGCACGGCTGCCGCCGGCATCGACTTCAGCTCCATCGCGCCGGACTGGCTGATCGACGCCCCGCTGGTGCCGGCGGGGACGCTGGCGGTGGCCACGAGCACCTGGACCGGGCTCTGGCCGGCCATGGCCGTCTCCTCGGCGCGGTTGGCGTACAGGAAGACCAGCGTGGTGCCCAGGGCGGCGACCACGAGGGCTGCGATCAGGAGGATGGTTCGGCGTCCCATGGTTCTTCCTTCGGGCTCGAGTCGGTCATCGGAACAGTCGTGCGGTGGGCCGGATGGTCCACGGGGGCGATCACTTGAGGAGCTGGAGCGTGGGCAGGCAGGTGGACTCGTCCAGGCGGCACTGGTCGGAGCTGCCGGAGGACTGCCCGATGTAGCTGGTCACCCAGTCGTTGAGGTAGCGCCACTGGATCACCAGGCTGGTGTTCTGCACCTTCCCGGCCGTCACGGCGGCGTTGTAGAGGGCGGCCGACCCGCAGCCCGGGTCGAACGCGGACGCCTTGGCGTGCGCGAGGAGGGGGTCGTTGTTGTTCTTCGGGATCACGAACCCGCACAGGGTGACCGCGATGGCGCCGTGGCCCTGGTAGGTGGCGTTGTTGCCTCCGGCGGAGTTCCAGGTCGAGCCGACGGGCAGCAGGATCGCCTCGCCCACGAGGGCCTCGATGAGGTCGGCGTCGTTGGTCTGCAGGTTGTTGCCGTTGTCCCCCTGGGCGGGGACGGCCAGCAGCTCCGTGCCCAGGTTGACCCCGGGGGGGTCGCTGTCGGGGCACGCCGCGCCTGCGCCGTAGCCGAACTCGATGAGGCAGGACAGCTGGGGGGCGTCGCTGTTGCTGTAGTCGAACGCCGAGTAGCCCCAGTTCGCCGGCGAGGTCGTGGGATTGCAGTCCGCCGATGCGCCGGCCGCGGTCGGGTAGACGTAGATGACGCCGTTGCTGGTGATGTCGACCGGCGTCCCCCCGGCGGTGCTGGACAGCTGGAAGGTGCTCGCTGTCGGGTTGACCACGTAGTAGTACCCGTCGGCGGCGCCCGCGGCGCCAGACTGGATCGCCACCCGGACCCGGGTGCCGCTGGCCAGGGCGTGGTTGGGCTCGGTCACGATGTCCGTGCTGGCCGCCCACGCGCTGCTCGTCCCGTCGCCGATGGGCGTGGGTCGGTAGATGTCGATCTCGCCGTCAGTCGTGACGTTGACGGGGCTCCCCGTCCTGGTCGCCGAGAGGGTGATCGTGTCCTTGTCCACCTTCGTGACGTAGTAGAAGCCGTCGGTGGCCCCGGAGGCCCCGCTGCTCACCGCGATCCACACGTAGTCGCCCGTGCTCAGGCCGTGGTTCTTCGCGGTGATCCGGTCGCTGGAGGCGGCCCAGTCGGCATCCGCGGCCACCAGGGTCAACCCTGTCGGGCTGCCCGAGGTGCTGGGCTTGGCGTAGTAGGACTGGTGCGTGACGTCGGAGCCGGCGTCGACCTCGTCGCGGGCCTGCTGGGCGTCGGGCAGGCACACCAGGAAGGGCCGCAGGCCGCCCTGGGACTTCCCGCCGAACACCCGGGCCGTCGCCGAGGCGACCGGGCTCAGGGACGAGACCCCGAGCACCCCGCCGAGGAAGGTCCTGGTGGAGCTGCGCTCCGTGACGGTGACGGTGATCGACGACGCGGCAGTCCCCGTCGCGGGCAGGCCGTCAGGTCCCGTGCACGCGATCGTGACGCTCTCCGGGTTGTCCAGCGTGGCCACGTCGGCGGGGTTGTTGACGCCATGGGTCTGGTTCACCGCGGCGGTGACATACCCGTTGAGCGTCGACCCGCACCCGCCGACCGCCGGGTCCTTGAAGCGGCGCCCGGCCTCCTGCGCGCCGGCAAGGGCGGCGGCGTCGGCCGTGGAGGACAGCTGTCGGCGCACCGCGTAGGCGTATCCCAGGTCGACGGCGAGGGCGCCGATGCCGATCAGGGCGATCGCCATCAGGGAGACCCATACCAGGACGGCGCCGTGGTCGTCATGAGAGGCGCGCGGCGCGCCGGGGGTTCGCATGTGCATCGGCGTCATCCCTGCCACTCGCAGCGGAACACGGCCTTCGAGGTGAGCGTGAACGGTCCGTTGAGACCGGGCACGAACGTGGGCACCAGCGGCCGCGCCCGGTACTGGGCGGTCACCTGCAGCTGGTCGCCCACCTCGAGGACCTCGCAGCCCTCGGTGGTCCCCAGGGAGGCCCCGGCCTCGTTGACCTTGATCGTGCTCGCGGTCGGGACGACGCCGCCGAGGGCGCCCTGGACCTTCGCGGAGATGAACGCGTACTCGGTGGCGTACCCGGACCGGTCGCTGCCGGCGACCACGGCCATGCGTGCGCCCTCCCGGACGGCCTGGTTGAGGGCCAGCTTCTGGCCGAACAGGTAGCCGAAGTTGATGATCCCGAGGACCAGCATCAGCAGCACGGGCAGGATCAGCGCGAACTCCACCGCCTGTGCGCCGGAGTCCCCGCCTGCCCGGCCGAGCCGTCGTGTGATCTGCATCATCTGCCCCGCCTCTCCACCGTCCAGAGCATCGGGAGGCAGGGGGGGTGACTTTAGGGGTCGTCCGTCACGCATTGTCGCCAGCGGTGCTCCGGCGGCCCCTCGTCGGGATGACAGGTCGGGCCTGTCCCCCGCGGGGGACAGGCCCGTTTGCGCCTGCGGCGCGGATCCGATCACCGTGTGCAACTGCTCGGGTTCCTC
>CAZBMH010000081.1:2519-10797 GCA_964492685.1 uncultured Micropruina sp. | reverse complement strand
CCTCCAGCGACGAGCCGACCGCCTCCCGGAACGGCCCGTAGAAGGCGGAGGCGTACTTGGCCGCGTAGGCGAGGATGCCCACGTGGTGGTGGCCGGCCTCGTCCAGGGCGTCCCGGATCGCGGCCACCTGGCCGGCCATCATCCCCGAGGGGGAGACCAGGTGGGCGCCGGCGTCCGCCTGGGCGACGGCCAACCGCCGGTAGTGGGTGAGGGTCGCGTCGTTGTCGACTCGGCCGGCCTCGTCCAGGACCCCGCAGTGGCCGTGGTCGGTGAACTCGTCGAGGCACGTGTCGGCGATGATGACCAGGTCGTCGCCCACCGCCTCCCGGACGGCCCGCAGCGCCCGGTTCAGGATGCCCTCGGGCGCCGAGCCGGCGGACCCGGTGGCGTCCTTGTCCTCGGGGCGCGGGACGCCGAACAGCACGACCCCGCCCAGGCCGGCGTCGCGGGCCCGCAGCGCCTCGGTGACCACGGACGCCGGCGTGTGCTGGACCACCCCGGGCAGGGACGAGATGGGCCGGGGCTGCTCGAGGCCGTCGGCGACGAACAGCGGCAGCACCAGGCTGCCCGGGTGCAGCCGGGTCTCGCGGACGAGTCGCCGCAGCGCCGGGGTGGCCCGGAGCCGTCGGGGGCGTCGCGTGGGCGTCATCAGTGGTCTCCTTGGACGAAGGACCTTAAGGCTGCCACGACCGCCGCCGGGTCGGCGTCGCCGGAGACCCCGTGGACGTCGAAGCCGGCCTCGCGCGCCGCCCGCGCGCTGGGCTCGCCGAGCGCGATCACCGGGGGGCCGCCCGGCCCGAGGAGGTCGCGGGCGGCCCGGGCGACGGACCCTGCCGTCACCACGAACACGTCCAGCGCGCCGCCCAGCCAGGCGGCGGCGACGGCGGGATCGACGCGAGACACGGGCGCCACGTCGTAGACGGGGAAGGCGGTAACGGTCCAGCCCTTGGCCCGGAGCCCCTCGGCGAGGGCGGGCGCGGAGTCGCGGGCGCCGGGGATGGCCACCCGCCCCGCTCCCGCAGGCCAGGCCGCCGCCAGCGCCGCCCCGCCGCTGGCGAGGTCGGGCTGGAGGGCGACGACGAACCCGGCCTCGCTGAGCGCCCGGGCGGTGGCGGGCCCGACGGCGGCCAGTCGAGCTGTCGCCTCCTCAAGGCCGAGGCCGGCCAGCACGGCGACGGTCGTGGCCGAGGTCACCGCGATCCAGTCGAACCCCTCGCTCAGCGTCAGGGCGACGCGCCGCAGTTCATCGGGGGGCAGCGGCGTGACCCGGGTGAGCGGCACCGCCGTCACGATGGCCCCCGCCGCCGCGAGCGCGGTGGTGAGCGGGTCGTCCGGCCACCGGGACAGCAGCACCCGCGGCGCCGAAGGCGGCAACGGCACGACAGGCGACATCATGCCCCGATGATGGCAGCCCGGGGCGCGGGCGACGACCCGGCGGCGTTCGCCGGTCACTCCGCCCGCGACAGTGGCGCTCCGCCCCCGAAATTTCGCGGGCAACGTGCACCTTTCGCGGGCGGAGTCGCAGCGGTCGGCCGAAACAGGGCCCCAGGGGGCGGTCCCCACCGCAGAACCCTCGGGACACCGTCAGCGGGCCGAGGCGGATAGGGGGAACAATTTGTTGTTTCAACGACTAATAAAGGATACTGGAGGCATGCGACACCTTCGCGACATCGAGTGCTGGCTCACCGACATGGACGGGGTTCTCGTCCACGAGGAGCTGGCGCTTCCGGGGGCACGCGAGCTGATCGAGCGCTGGCTCGACACCGGCCGCCGGTTCCTCGTCCTCACCAACAATTCGACCTTCACCCCCCGCGATCTGGCGGCCCGGCTCGCCCGCTCGGGGCTGCCGGTCCCGGAGGAGAACATCTGGACCTCCGCCATGGCCACCGGCGCCTTCCTTGCCCAGCAGCCCGGCGAGAAGACCGCGTTCGTCATCGGCGAGGCGGGCCTCACCACCGCGCTGCACGAGGCAGGCTTCGTGCTGACCGACGTCGAGCCGTCCTTCGTGGTGCTCGGCGAGACCCGCACCTATTCGTTCGAGGCGATCACCAAGGCGATCCGGCTGATCGAGGCCGGCGCCCGCTTCATCATCACCAACCCGGACGCCACGGGCCCGTCCAAGGACGGCACGCTGCCGGCCACGGGTGCCGTCGCGGCCATGATCACCGCGGCCACCAATCGGCAGCCCTATGTCGTGGGCAAGCCGAACCCGATGATGTTCCGCTCCGCGATGAACCGGATCGAGGCGCACTCGGAGTCCACGGGCATGATCGGTGACCGGATGGACACGGATATCGTCGCCGGGATGGAGGCGGGGCTGGAGACAGTCCTGGTGCTCACCGGGGTCACCACCCCGGCCGACATCGAGACGTTCCCGTTCCGCCCTGACAACACCCTCGGCGGCGTGGACGAGCTGCTCGCGCTGCTCTGAGGCGTCCCACCAGCGTGCCGTAGTTGGAATATACATTCCAACTACGGCATAGTCATGCCTATGACTTTCACGGTGGCTGTCGCGGGGTGTACGGGCTACGCGGGCGGGGAGTTGCTGCGCCTGCTCCTGGCCCACCCTGACGTCGAGATCGGGGCGCTGACCGCCAAGTCCAGCGCCGGCACTCGGCTGGGGGAGCACCACGCCCACCTCCTGCCGCTGGCGGGTCGGGTGGTGGCGGACACCACTGTGGAGAACCTGGCCGGTCACGACGTGGTCTTCCTCGCGCTGCCGCACGGCGCCTCCGCCGAGGTCGCCGCCCAACTGGGTGACGACGTCCTGGTTGTCGACGCCGGGGCCGACTTCCGGCTGCGGGACGCTGCCGCCTGGCGCACGTTCTACGGGACGGAGCACGCCGGCACCTGGCCCTACGGGCTGCCCGAGCTGCCGGGCCAGCGGGTCGCGCTCGCCGGCACGAAGCGGATCGCGGTCCCCGGCTGCTACCCGACCAGCATGACCCTGGCGCTGCTGCCCGCCCTGACCGGCGGGTTGATCGACGGGCGCGATGTGGTCGTGGTGGCCGCCAGCGGCACCTCCGGCGCCGGCAAGTCGCTCAGGGCCAACCTGCTCGGGTCCGAGGTGATGGGCTCGGCCAGCGCCTACGGCGTGGGCGGCGGCCACCGCCACGTCCCCGAGGTGCTGCAGAACCTGACCCAGCTCGGCGCCACCGATCCCACCCTGTCGTTCACCCCCATGCTGGTGCCGATGTCGCGGGGAATCCTGGCCACCTGTACCGCGCCGCTGCTGGCCCCGGTGGGGGAGGCGGTGGTGCGCTCGGTCTACGAGGCCGCCTACGGCGCGGAGCCGTTCGTCCATGTGCTGCCGCGGGGCGTCTGGCCCCAGACCCAGGCAGTCGTGGGCTCGAACGCCGCCGTCATCGGCGTGACCGTGGACGAGGCCGCCGGCCGGCTGGTCGCGGTCGCCGCCATCGACAACCTGACCAAGGGCACCGCCGGGGGAGCGATCCAATCGATGAACCTGGCCCTCGGCCTGCCGGAGACCACCGGCCTGACCACGATCGGAGTCGCCCCATGAGCGTCACCACCCCCAAGGGATTCGTTGCCGCCGGGGTCACCGCCGGCCTCAAGGCGTCGGGGCGTCCCGACCTGGCGCTGGTGGTCAACAACGGACCCGAGGCGCACGCGGCCGCGGTGTTCACCGGGAACCGCTTCAAGGCGGCCCCCGTGCTGTTCTCCATGGGCGCGGTCGCGGACGGACGGTTGGCCGCCGTCGTCCTGAACTCCGGGGGTGCCAACGCCTGCACCGGCGCCGCCGGGCTGGCCGACGCCACCCGGATGGCGGAGTGGACCGCGGCCGAGCTCGGCTGCCCCGCGCACGACGTGGCCGTCTGTTCGACCGGCCTGATCGGCGTCCGGCTCCCGATGGACGCGGTCCTCGCGGGCATCGAGGTCGCGGCCCAGGACCTCTCCACCGAGGGCGGCCCGTCGGCCGCCGAGGCGATCATGACCACGGACACGGTGTCCAAGCAGGCGGAGTTCCGCTCGCCCAACCACTGGTCCATCGGCGGGATGGCCAAGGGGGCGGGCATGCTCGCGCCGGCGCTAGCGACGATGCTCGTGGTGATCACCACGGACGCGTCGCTCCCGGCGGCCGCGCTCGACGCGGCGCTGCGCACCGCGACGGGGTTCACGTTTGACCGCACCGACAGCGACGGCTGCATGTCCACCAACGACACGGTGATCCTGATGGCCTCGGGCGCCTCGGGGGTCGTCCCGGACGCGGACGAGTTCACCGAGGCCCTCACCGGCGTCTGCCACAGCCTGGCCCGCCAGCTGCTCACCGACGCCGAGGGTTCCGCCCACGACATCGAGGTGACGGTGACCGGCGCGGTCACCGAGGCCGATGCCCTCGAGGTGGCCCGCGCCATCGCGCGCAGCAATCTGTTCAAGTGCGCCATCTTCGGCAACGACCCCAACTGGGGTCGGGTACTGGCCGCCGCCGGCACCGCGTCGGCGCCCTTCGACCCCGAGCACGTGGACGTCTCCTTCAACGGGGTCGACGTGTTCGTGGACGGGCAGCTCGGGGCGGATCGCTCCACCGTCGACCTGACCGTCGGCCGAGACGTGGTCGTCGACGTCAACCTGCACGCCGGTGACGCGACCGCCACCATCTGGACCAACGACCTCACCTACGACTACGTCAAAGAGAACGCCGAGTACTCGACATGACCACCACCAGAACCGCCCAGGCCACCGCCGAGGTCATCGCCAAGGCGGCGACCATGATCGAGGCGCTGCCGTGGCTGGAGCGCTACGCGGGCAAGATCGTCGTCGTCAAGTACGGCGGCAACGCCATGACGAACGAGACCCTCAAGCGGGCCTTCGCCGAGGACATCGTCTTCATGCGGCGCTGCGGCCTGCGGCCCGTGGTCGTTCACGGCGGCGGCCCGCAGATCTCGTCGATGCTGAAGCGGCTCGACATCCCCTCGGAGTTCAAGGGCGGCCTGCGGGTGACCACGCCCGAGGCGATGGACGTGGTGCGGATGGTGCTCGTGGGTCAGGTCGGCCGGGAACTGGTGGGCCTGCTCAACGCCCACGGGCCGTTGGCCGTCGGGCTCTCGGGCGAGGACGCGGGCCTGTTCACCGCCACGCGCCGGGGGACCGTCGTTGACGGCGCCGAGGTCGATCTCGGGCTGGTCGGCGACGTCACCGAGGTGCGGCCCGAGGCCGTGCTGGACCTGATCAACGCCGGCCGGATTCCGGTGGTGGCCAGCGTCGCCCCGGACACCGCCGGCGAGGTGCACAACGTGAACGCCGACACGGCCGCCGCGGCGCTGGCGGTCGCCCTGGAGGCCGAGCGGTTCGTGGTGCTGACCGACGTGGCCGGGCTGTACGCCGCCTGGCCGGACACCAGCACGGTGATCTCCCGGATCACCGTCGAGGAGGTGAACGCGATGATGCCCACGCTGTCGTCCGGGATGATCCCGAAGATGGAGGCCTGCGTCCGCGCCGTTGACGGCGGGGTCGAGAGCGCCACCATCATCGACGGCCGTGTCGAGCACTGCCTGCTTCTCGAGGTGTTCACCGACGAGGGGCTGGGGACGATGGTCGTCGCCGGCGAGGAGGCCTCGTGACCGTCCAGGCGGCCGGGGGTGGCCAGGCCGACCTCACCATCCGCTACCAGCGGGTGCTGATGAACACGTTCGGCGCCCCGAAGCGGGTCTTCGTCCGCGGCGAGGGAGCCAGCCTGTGGGACGCCGACGGCAACCGCTACCTCGACCTGCTGGCGGGGCTGGCGGTCAACGTCCTGGGGCACGCCCACCCGCAGGTTCTCGGGGCGATCTCGTCCCAGCTATCCACCCTGGGCCACGTGTCGAACTTCTTCGCCACCCCCACCCAGATCGCGCTGGCCGAGCGGCTGGTCGGCTTCGCCACCGCCAACGAGCCGGGCCTGGACGGTCGGGTCTTCTTCACCAACTCCGGAACCGAGGCCAACGAGGCCGGCTTCAAGGTCACGCGGATGACGGGACGCACCCGGCTGATCGCCATGGAGGGCTCGTTCCACGGCCGCAGCCTCGGCGCGCTCGCGCTCACGTCCAACCCCGCCTACCGGACGCCGTTCGAGCCGCTGCCCGGCGAGGTCACGTTCGTGCCCTACGGGGACGTCGCGGCCCTGGCCGCCGCCCTGGACGACACGGTGGCCGCGGTCATCATTGAGCCGCTGCAGGGGGAGAACGGCGTCGTCGAACCCCCCGCCGGCTACCTGCGCGCCGCCCGGGAGCTGACCACCGCCGCCGGCGCCCTGCTGTGGCTGGACGAGGTGCAGACGGGCATCGGCCGCTGCGGCGACTGGCTCGCCAGCACCGGCGACGGCGTCACCGCCGACCTGGTCACGCTGGCGAAGGGGCTGGGCAACGGCTTCCCGATCGGCGCCTGCATCGCGACCGGACCCGCCGCCGGCCTGCTCGGCCCCGGATCCCACGGCAGCACGTTCGGCGGCAACCCGGTGGCGGCCGCTGCCGGGCTCGCCGTGATCGGCATCATCGAGCGCGACGGGCTCCTGCAGCGCTCCCGCGAGGCCGGGCAGCGACTGGCCGACCGGATCGCCGCGCTGGGCGATCCGCGGATCGTCGCCGTCCGCGGACAGGGGCTGCTGCGCGGGGTGGTGCTTGCCGAGCCCATCGCCCCCGCGGTCGCCGAGGCCGCGCTGGCGGCAGGCTTCGTCATCAACGCGCCCCGGCCGCACGTGCTGCGGCTGGCGCCGCCCCTGATCGTGACCGACGCCGAGCTGGACGGCTTCGTCGCCGCGCTGCCGGGGCTGCTGGACGCCGCGTCATGACCGACCTGCCGCGCAGCCCGGCCACCAAGATCGCGCGCCAGGCGCGGATCGTCGAGCTGGTGAGCCGCCACCGGGTCCATTCCCAGACCGACCTGGCAACCCGGCTGGCCGAGGACGGCTTCGTGGTCACCCAGGGCACGCTGAGCAAGGATCTGGTGGACGTCGGCGCCGTGCGGGTGCGCGGACAAGAGGGCGACTACGCCTACGCGCTGCTGGCCGGCGACCGCCCCGGGGACACCCCGGCCGCCCAGTTGCGGCTCACCCGGCTGTGCGCGGAGCTGCTGATCTCGGCGGAGGGGTCGGCCAACCTGGCCGTGCTGCGGACCCCGCCGGGGGCGGCGCAGTACTTCGCGTCCGCGATCGACAAGGTCGGCTGGGAGTCCGTGCTGGGCACCATCGCCGGCGACGACACCATCGCGGTGATCACCCGCGACCCGGCGGGCGGCGCCGCCATGGCTGACATGATGCTGGCGATGAGCACCAGCGCCAGAGGGGAATGAGATGACCGACGAGACCGCGCAGGGTCGGCTGTGGGGCGGCCGGTTCGCCGGGGGCCCCGCCGAGGCGATGTTCGCGCTGAGCAAGTCCACCCACTTCGACTGGCGGCTGGCCCGGCACGACCTGGCCGGCTCCCGCGCCCATGCCCGGGCGCTGCGGCGCGCCGGCCTGCTGACCGTCGACGAGGAGGCCGGCCTGCTGGCCGCCATCGACGCGCTGGATGCCGACGTGGCGTCCGGGGCCTTCGTGGCGGCCGCCACCGACGAGGACGTTCACGGCGCGCTGGAGCGGGGCCTGATCGAGCGGGCGGGCGCCGAGCTGGGGGGTCGGCTGCGGGCCGGGCGGTCCCGCAACGACCAGATCGCGACGCTGATCCGGATGTACCTGCGCGAGGAGTCGAGGACGATCGCGCTGGGAATCCAGGAGGTCGTGGTCGCGCTCTACGACCAGGCCCTGGCGCACCTTGGGGCACCGATGCCCGGGCGGACCCACCTGCAATCGGCGCAGCCCGTGCTGCTGTCGCATCATCTGCTGGCCCACGCCTGGCCGCTGCTGCGGGATGTGCAGCGGCTGCGCGACCTTGATCGGCGGCTGGCCGTGTCGCCCTACGGGTCGGCCGCGCTCGCGGGCGGATCGCTGGGGCTGGATCCGGAGCTGGTGGCCGTCGAGCTGGGTTTCGACGCGTCGGTCCCCAATTCCATCGACGGCACCGCGGCGCGCGACCTGATCGCGGAGGCCACGTTCGTCCTGGCCCAGATCGGCATCGACCTGTCGCGGATCAGCGAGGAGGTCATCCTGTGGTCGACGGTCGAGTTCGGGTTCGTCACCCTCGATGACGCCTGGTCGACCGGGTCGTCCATCATGCCCCAGAAGAAGAACCCGGATGTGGCGGAGCTGGCCCGCGGCAAGGCCGGGCGGCTGATCGGCAACCACGCCGGCCTGCTGGCCACACTGAAGGGGCTGCCGCTGGCCTACAACCGCGACCTGCAGGAG
>CAZBMH010000081.1:0-2509 GCA_964492685.1 uncultured Micropruina sp. | reverse complement strand
CTCGACCAGTTGCGGATCCTGCTGCCGGCCATGGCGGGCATGCTCTCGACGCTCACGTTCCACACCGAGCGGATGGCGGCGCTGGCACCGCGGGGCTTCTCGCTGGCCACCGACGTGGCCGACTGGCTCGTCCGGCAACGGGTGCCGTTCGCGCAGGCGCACGAGGTGGCCGGTCACGCCGTCCGCTACTGCGAGCAGCGCGGGATCGAGCTGGAGTCGCTCACGGCCGCCCAGCTGGCCGAGATCGATCCACGGCTCGGACCCGAGGCGCTCGGCGTGCTGTCGGTCGCCGGGTCCATCGATTCGCGCAACGCCCGCGGCGGCACCGCGACGTCCCGCGTGGACGAGCAGCTGCGCGAGGTGGACGCCGCGATCCAGGACATCTCCGACTGGCTGGCCGCCGACGTCGGGGGAGCGGACGCGGCCGCGGAGGCCGAGCCGACGCTTGGTTGGTACGCCACGCCGCCGGGCCGCGTCGTCGGTTAGGGTCAGGGCCGTGAACGCGGTCTTCGATGAACTGTCCTGGCGCGGGCTGATCGCCCACTCCACCGATGCCGAGGCGCTCGCCTCCCACCTGGACGCGGGGCCGATCTCGTTCTACGTGGGCTTCGACCCCACGGCCCCCAGCATCCACATGGGCAACCTGGTGCAGCTGATGCTGGCTCGGGCGCTGCAGCGGGCCGGCCACCGGCCGATTCTGCTGGTCGGCGGTTCCACGGGGCTGATCGGCGACCCGAAGAACACCGGCGAGCGGCACATGAACCCGGTGGACCTCGTCCACGCGTGGGTGGAGCGGATCCGCGCCCAGGTAAGCAAGTTCGTCTCCTTCGAGGGAGGCAATGGCGCCCTGGTGGTCAACAACTACGACTGGACGGCCGAGCTGAGCGCGCTGGACTACCTGCGCGACGTCGGCAAGCACTTCTCCATCAACCGGATGCTGGATCGCGAGGTCGTGAAGTCGAGGCTGGACTCGGGGATCTCCTACACCGAGTTCAGCTACGTCCTGCTGCAGTCGCTGGACTACCGGGAGCTCTTCCGGCGCCATGGCTGCACGCTGCAGACCGGCGGATCGGACCAGTGGGGAAACATCACCGCGGGCGTCGACCTGATCCGGCGCTCGGAGGGGGCCAAGGTGCATGCCCTGGCGACCCCGCTGCTCACCAAGGCGGACGGCACGAAGTTCGGCAAGACCGAATCGGGGACGGTGTGGCTGGACCCTCAGCTCACCTCCCCCTACGCGTTCCACCAGTTCTTCCTGAACGCCGAGGACGCCATGGTGATGGACTACCTCCGCGTGTTCAGCGAGCGCCCACGCGAGGAGTTGGACGAGATCGGCCGCCAGAGCGCCGCGGCGCCCCACCTGCGACTGGCCCAGCGAACCCTCGCCGACGACGTCACCGACCTGGTCCACTCGCCAGGGGAGCGCGCGGCTGCGACGGCGGCGGCTGGCGCGCTGTTCGGGCGGGGTCAGCTCCGGGACCTGGACGCGGGCGTCCTGACGGCGGTGCACCGGGAACTCGGGGGGCGCGCGTGGCAGGGGACCGGCCTGCCGACGGTAATCGACGCGCTGGAGGCCGCCGGCGTGGTCGACAGCAAGTCGGCCGCCCGCCGCGCGATCGCGGAGGGGGGCGCCTACGTGAACAACGAGAAGGTCGCGGACCCCGCGGCTGAGCTAGGCCAGGGCGACGTGCTCCCGGGCGGTTATGTGGTGGTCAGGCGCGGCCGTAAGACGGTCGGCATGCTCGCGATCGCGGGCGGTTGAGCCGTTCCGCCGTTGACACGCCCGGGCGTTCACGCCGATTTGCATCGGCCCGGGGATCTGCGTAAAGTTCCTCAAGCCTTAACGGTGCACCGAACGGGCCAGGGAGACCTGGAACGGACGGACCGCAGGGCAAAACCCGGCTCTGACAAGCGCGGATACGGTGTGTCTTCCATCGAAGCCACCAAGATCCGCACTCGGCGGGAACGGGACGGGGCAAGTCGCTCGGTTTGACACCGAGAGTCGGCCCCAGTAAAGTAAGACGAGTTGCCCCAAGCAGCGGTGAGAGCCAAAGCGAGGCGGTAACGCACCTCTAGCCTTGACGGCGAGTCGGACGGAACAGGTCTCCTGGATCGGACGGGCCCAAGGCGAAACCCAGCCCTGACAAGCGCGGATACGGTGTGTCTTCAGTCGAAGCCACCAAGATCCGGTGTTCGTTATGGACCGGGACGGGGCAAGTAGCTCGGTTTGACACCGACTACCGGCCCTAGTAAAGTAAGACGAGT
The DNA here is from genome assembly GCA_964492685.1 of uncultured Micropruina sp. GTDB lineage: Bacteria > Actinomycetota > Actinomycetes > Propionibacteriales > Propionibacteriaceae > Micropruina. Next base: position 244 of record CAZBMH010000081.1, on the reverse strand, counting down.
TGCCCCAAGCGGCGGTGAAGAGCCAAAGCGAGGTGCGCAACCGAAACTTGAGAACTCAACAGCGTGCTTAAAGTCAATGCATTATTAGGGTACCTCGGTACCCGACTTTGTGAATACCCCGTCTCGAAAGCGTAAGCGATCGGACGGATTCCTTTGATTGATTATTGATGTTAGATCCAGCAATGGGTCTGCGTCAGCGTCAAACGCAAAGTTGACAGTAACGACCTCGGTCGAGACTGATAAA
>CAZBMH010000080.1:0-10904 GCA_964492685.1 uncultured Micropruina sp. | reverse complement strand
GGGCGCCGTCGTAGCCGCAGAACGGGCAGGTGCCCTCGATGTAGCGGTCGGGCAGCGTGCGGCCCGTGGAGGGCGAGATCGCCCCCATCTCGCGGCGCGCCACGACGTAGCCGTTCTCGTGCAGCGCCCGGAACAGCTCCTGGACGACCGCCCGGTGGTTCAGCGTCGTCGTCCGGGTGTACAGGTCGTAGGAGCAGCCCAGCGCCTGCAGGTCCTCGGCGATGACCCGGTGGTACTTGTCGGCCGTCTGCTGCGGCGTCAGGCCCTCCCGGTCGGCCTGCACCTGGATCGCGGTGCCGTGCTCGTCGGTTCCCGACACCATCAGCACGTCATTGCCGGCCATCCGCATGTAGCGGGCGAACACGTCGGAGGGAACGCCGAAACCGGACACGTGACCGATGTGGCGCGGGCCGTTCGCGTAGGGCCAGGCCACCGCGGCCAGGATGGGGGAACTCATGGGCTCATCCTAACGGCGGCACCCGGGCGCGCCCGCACGAGGACCCCGCGGGGCGGGCGCGCGGCGGTCGACCGAAACGCAAACTGGGCGCCCCCGAGGGGACGCCCAGTGCGCGACAGGGTTGGCTATCAGGCGTTGTCGATGAGCTTCGCCTTGGCCGCGTCGGCCTTGATGCTTGCGACGGCGGCGTCGCAGGCGGCCGCATCGGCGAACATCGGGCTGGTGGCGACCACCTGGCCGTTGGCGGCCTTCAGGTTCAGGTAGGGGCGTCCGTCCTTGGCCTGGTTGACCTCGAGGCGACCGGAGGTGGCGTTCTTGCGCACCGACTCGACCCCGTTCTTGGCCGAGGCCTTGGCCGTGTACCCCTCCGAGCGCAGGAGGGTCTTGCCCTCCGGCGTCACCAGCTTGAAGTAGAACTCACCCTTGTCGTTCTTGGTGATCTCGAATGTTGCTGCCATAGGCTCATGCTCCCTTGCAGAGGGTGCGCCGACGTTGCGCACGGAGTCACTGTAGCCACGCTGTCTGCCGTTGTCAGCGTCTGGCTGGCCCCAAATCGCCGGGCCCGGCGGGAGAGTGCCCTCGGGGGTCGACGAAGGGGTGTCCCGTCCATGAACACTCCGTGTTACCGCGGCCAACGTTTGTCCCCTACGCTGATCGGGTGACCCCCGAGTTCATACTCTTGGCCCTGGTCGTCGTGACCGCCCTGACCTTCGATTTCACGAACGGTTTTCACGACACGGCGAACGCCATGGCCACCTCCATCGCCACCAAGGCCCTCACGCCGAAGGCGGCCGTCATCCTCTGCGCCACCCTGAATCTGGTCGGCGCCCTGCTGTCGGTCGAGGTCGCACTCACCGTCACGAACGCCGTGATCCAGATCCAGAACGCGGACGGCACCCCCAAGGCGGAGCTGACGGTCGACGGCGGGTCGCCCCTCCTGCTCATCCTCCTGGCGGGCCTGGTCGGGGCCATCGTCTGGAACCTGCTGACCTGGCTCTGGGGTCTCCCGTCGAGTTCCTCACACGCTCTCTTCGGTGGCCTGATCGGCTCCACGATGGCCGCCCTGGGCGTCCAGGGCGTCAAGTGGGTCGGCGACGGCACCAAGCTGGACGGCGTCGTGGGCAAGGTGATCTTGCCGGCGCTGATCTCGCCGGCGGTCGCCATGATCGTCGCCATGGTCGGCACGAACCTGGTCTTCCGGATCGCCGCCACCCTGTCCGAGCACTACCGCGCCAACGGCTTCCGCTGGGGGCAGGTCGGCGCGGCCTCGCTCATGTCGCTGTCCCACGGAACCAACGACGCCCAGAAGACCATGGGGGTCATCACCCTCGCCCTGATCGCCTCCGGCCAGTGGGACAGCACCCACGAGATCCCGCTGTGGGTGAAGCTGGCCTGCGCGCTCACCATCGCCGCTGGCACCTACCTGGGCGGCTGGCGGATCATCCGCACCATGGGCAAGGGGTTGGTCGAGATCGCCCCGCCGCAGGGCATGTCCGCCGACATGGCCTCCGCGTCGGTCATCCTCGCCTCCAGCCAACTCGGCTTCGCCCTGTCCACCACGCACGTGGCCACCGGATCGATCATCGGGTCGGGGCTGGGCCGTCCGGGCGCGCAGGTGCGCTGGGGCACCGCGGTGCGGATGGTCGCCGCGTGGTTCACCACGCTCCCGCTCGCCGGGCTGGGCGGCGCCATCATGTGGTACATCGGCAACAGTCTGGGGGCCGGCGCCGGATCCGTCACCATCTTCCTGATCCTCGCGGTCCTCTCGGGCTGGATGTGGTGGCGCTCCCGCAAGGAGCCCATCGGGCATCACAACGTGAACGACGACTGGACAGCCCACAACGAGTCCGAAAAGGTGGACGTGCGATGAACCTCGTTCTGCTCGCCCTGGAGGGCGCCTGGAAGGTCCTGCTAGCCGGACTCCTGCTGGGCGCGGGCCTGCCCATGCTATTCACCCTCGGACTCAAGGCCCTGTCGGTCGGCGCCGGCGGCGAGGTGATCAGCACCTCGGGGGTCACGGTCCGCGCGTCCAAGCCCAACGCGTGGGGGAAACCGGTCGCCTACGTCTTGTTCGCCGTGGTCGTGCTGGCCATCACCCTCGGCATCACCTACATCGTGGCGCACGGCTTCGGGTATTCGATCACCTGGACCAACGGCATCATCCCGAACATCGCTAAGAAGTAGCGCCGCTGGGCTGGGCTCACGCAGCCAGGGCGGCGAACCCCGGCTTGATGACGTCCTCGATCAGGGCCAGCCGCTTGTCGAAGCGGTAGAACGCGCTCTTGGCGGCGTTGATCGTGAACCACCGGATGTCGGCCAGGTCGTAGTCGAACGCCGCGCTGAGCAGCGCGAACTCGCGGCTCAGGGTGGTGCGACTCATCAGCCGGTTGTCGCAGCTGACCGTGACCCGGAACTTCAGGTCAGCCAGCAGCCGGATCGGGTGATCGGCGATCGAGTCGCAGATGCCGGTCTGCAGGTTGGACGACGGGCACACCTCCAGCGGCAGCCGGCGGTTGCGGACGTAGTTGGCCAGCTCCCCCAGCACTGGGCCCTCAGGGCCCAGCGTGATGTCCTCGACGATCCGGACGCCGTGGCCCAGCCGGGACGCGCCGCACAACTGCACGGCCTCCCAGATCGACGGCGGCCCGAACGCCTCGCCGGCGTGGATCGTGAACTCGATGTTGCGGCGCTTGAGGTACTCGAAGGCCTCCAGGAAGCGGCTCGGTGGGTAGCCGTCCTCGGCGCCGGCGATGTCGAAACCGCAGACCGAGTCGTCCCGGTACCGGTTGGCCAGCTGGGCGATATCGAGGCGCGGCGCTCCGTGGCGCATCGAGGTCACGATCTGCTGGGCGACGATCGGCCGCCCGACGGCCGCGCAGGCCGCCATGCCGTCCGCCAGGCCGTCGCGCACCGCCTCGACCGCGCCGGCCAGGCTCAGCCCCCGCGAGAGGTGCTGCTCGGGCGCCCAGCGCGCCTCGGCGTACACCACCCCGTCGGCGGCCTGATCCTCGACGAACTCCCTGGCGACCCGCCGCAGGTGCTCAGCGGTCTGCATCACCTCGATGGTGTGCACGAACGTCTCCAGGTAGCGCACCAGCGATCCCGAGTCGGCGGCCTGGAAGAACCAGTCGGCGAGCTCCTCGGGGCCCTCCGCGGGCAGGCGGTGCCCGATCTCCTGGGCCAGCTCCCACACGGTCGCGGCGCGCAGGCCGCCGTCCAGGTGGTCGTGCAGCGCCACCTTGGGCGCCCGACGGATGACGTCCTCGCTGATCACTGTGCCCCCCGCACGTGCGCCAGATCGGAGGGGCCGAAGGCCTGCGGCAACAACACCGACATCGGCTGGATGCCCTGTGGCGTGTCCACCAGCAGGTCGGGGCCGCCGTGCTCCCACAGCAGCTGCCGGCACCGGCCGCAGGGCATCAGCGGCTCGCCGAGGGCGTTCACGCACGCGAACGCGAGCAGGCGTCCGCCGCCGCCGGCGATCAGCTCGGAGATGAGGCCGCACTCGGCGCACAGCACCACCCCGTAGGCGGCGTTCTCGACGTTGCAGCCGCGCACGACCCGTCCGTCCGAGGCCACCCCGGCCGCCCCCACGGGGAAGCCCGAGTAGGGGGCGTAGGCCCGCTCGCCGATGTCGCGCGCGGCCTGGCGCAGCGCGGCCCAGTCGATCGCAGGCATGCTCACTTCGTGTAGGGGATGCCGTCGGCGGCCGGTGCCCGGGTCCGGCCGATGAGGCCGGCCACGGCGATGATGGTCGCCACGTAGGGCAGCATCAGCAGGAACTGGCTGGGAACCGGCGTGCTCAGGGTCTGCAGTTGCGAGGCCATCTGCACCACGAACCCGAAGAAGAGCGCCATGATCGCCGCGTTGACCGGATGCCACCGTCCCATGATCACGGCGGCCAGGGCGATGAAGCCGTTGCCGACCGTGAGGTCCTTCGAGAACGAGCCGATGGAGCCGACGGTGAAGAAGGCGCCGCCGAGCCCGGCGAACACGCCGGCGAGCAGGACGGCCTGCCAGCGGACCGCCCGCACCGAGATGCCGACCGTGTCGGCCGCCTTCGGGTGCTCACCGACCGCGCGGACCCGCAGGCCCCAACGCGTCCGGAACAGCAGGAACCAGACGAGCACGACCGACAGCACCGCCAGGTAGACCAGGATCGTCTGCTTGAACAGGATCGGACCGATCAGCGGGATGGAGGAGATCCCGGGGATCGCGATCGCGTCCATCGTGGGGGCGCTGTTCAGCGTCCGCGAGTTCTTCTGCACGAGCTGGTCGAACAGGAAGCCGGTGAGCCCGGAGGCCAGCAGGTTGATGACGACGCCGAGCACCACCTGATCCACCAGGTATTTGATGGAGAACAGCGCCAGGATGGACGCGGTGGCCACGGCGGCAAGCACGGCGGCGACCAGCGCGGCCGGGATCGACTTGGTGACGGAGCCGACGAGGGCGGCGGCGAAGGCGGCGGTCAGGAACTGGCCCTCGATGGCCACGTTGACCACGCCGGCCCGCTCCCCCAGCGAGCCCGCCAGGGCCCCCAGGATCAGCGGCGTCGCGGTGAAGACGGTTCCCGCGAGCTGGTTGGCCACCGGGAACGGCAGCGAGCTGCCCGCGGCCGCCCACGACAGGAAGCCGAGGACGACGGCGACCCCGGCCACGACGCCCGCGATGGCGGGCAGGCGACCCCGCAGCCGCCCCGAGACGAAGCCGGCGCCGGCCAGCAGGCACAGCACCGCGCACAGCGCGACGGTGGCCGCCCCGGGCAGCGCGATCGTGGGCAGCTGCACCTCGTCGAAGGCGTCCGACAGCGCGAAGTTCGCCGTCCCGTTGGTGCCGAAGAACAACCCGCCCAGCAGCAGCCCCATGACCAGGATCAGCGCGCCGGACGACATCCGGGCGCGGCGGGCGTCCTGGGACTCGCGGAACTCGAATTCCAGGTGGTCGGCGGTGCTGGTGAGATCGACGGTGGTGCTCATGCCTGACCTCCAGCCAGCGACGGACGGGCCTTACGGGCCTTGAGGAAGGGGACCAGCGTCGCCACCAGCTGGGGCGCGGCCACGAACAGGACCACGAGCGCCTGCAGCACCAGCGTCAGCGTCAGCGGCGTCTGGGCCACGCTCTGCATGGCCAGGCCGCCCGCGCTGAGACCGCCGAACAGCAGCCCCGCCAGGACGATGCCCATCGGCTTGGAGCGGCCCAGCAGGGCCACGGTGATGGCGTCGAAGCCGACGGTGCCGACCAGCCCCTCCGAGAGCGGGACCGGGGTGCCGTTCACCGAGGGCCCGAGGGCGGCCATCACACCGGCCAGGCCGGCCAGGCCGCCCGCGAGCGTCATGGTGATGACCGTGGTCGCCGACACGTTCATGCCGGCGGTGGCCGCGGCGTGCGGGTTGGCCCCCACGGCGCGGATCGCGAAGCCGGTGGTGGAGCGATCCAGCAGCCAACCGACGGCGGCGGCGGTGAGCAGGGCCACGAAGAAGCCCAGGTGCAGCTGCCCGAAGAGCGGGTAGAACGTGGCCGTGGCCGGCAGCTCGGGCGCGATCGGATCGGTGCGCCCGGGCCGCAGGAACGCGGTGGTGGTGAGCAGCCAGGCCAGCGTGCCGCTGGCGATGTAGTTCATCATGATCGTCACGATGACCTCGTGGGCGCCGGTTTTCGCCTTCAGCCAGCCGACGATGCCGCCCCAGACCGCGCCCGCGACCACGCCGCCGAGCATCGCCAGGATCACGTGGATGACGGGCGGCATCGGGATCGCGAACCCGATCCAGGCGGCCGCGATGGCCCCCCAGATCGCCTGGCCCTGCGCGCCGATGTTGAACAGGCCGGCGCGGAACGCGAGGCCGACGGCCAGGCCGGCGCAGATCAGCGGCGCCGCGGCGGCGGTGGTCTGGGCCACGGCCGTGGGTGACCCGATCGCCCCGATCACCAGCGCCGAATACGCGGTGGACACCTTGGCCCACGCGCCTCCCAGTGCCAGGCCCGGAGCGGTGAAGAGGTAGGCGAAGTTGCCCGCGACCTGGGGGTCGGCCGCGATCATCAGCAGCGCACCGACGACCAGCGCCAGCACGAAGGCCGCCACGGTGATCGCCCAGTCGCGCCACCGGGTCTTGAGGTACTCGGTCACGTCGAACCCCTGTGCCTGCTTGGACATCAGGCCCCCTTCTCGTTGTCGGCCGCGTCGTCGGCCTTGCTGACCGCCAAGGCCTCCTCGAAGGACACACCCGCCATCATCATTCCCATCACGTCGCGCGGGGTCTCCGGACCGACGATCCCGACCACCCGGCCCCGGTACATCACCAGCACGCGGTCTGCCAGCGCCTCGACCTCCTCCAGCTCGGTGGAGACGATGACCACTGCGGTGCCCTTGTCCCGCTCCTCCACGATGCGCTTGTGAAGGAATTCGATGGCGCCGACGTCGACGCCACGGGTCGGCTGCGAGGCCACCAGCAGGGCCAGCTCGCGGCTGAGCTCGCGGGCCAGCACCACCTTCTGGGCGTTGCCGCCCGACAGCGACGAGCCGACGTTCTCCACGTCGGGGGTGCGGATGTCGAACTCCTCGCGGAGCGTCACCGCGTTGCTGTGGATGGCCGCCCGGTCGAGCGCGAGGCCGCGGGCGAAGGGCGCGGAGTGGAAGCGGTTGAGGACCAGGTTCTCGGCGATCGTGAACGAGCCGATAAAGCCGTCGTGCTGCCGGTCCTCGGGGACGAAGCCGACCCCGGCGGCGATGGTCGCGGCCGGCTTTGCGTGGCCGATCTCCACGCCGTCCAGCGTGATCGACCCTCCGACCACCTGAACGTTGCCGAGGATCGCGTCCGCCAGCTCCGACTGTCCGTTGCCCTGGACGCCGGCGATGCACAGGATCTCGCCGCCGGCGACGTCGAAGCCGATGCCGTCCACGACGACGGCGCCGGCCGCGTTGGCCACGGTCAATCCCTCGACCCGGAGCCGGACGGCGCCGGGGGACGCGTGCTCCTTGTCGACGCTGAGGTCGACCGCCCGGCCCACCATCAGCTCGGCCAGGTCGGCCTCGGAGGTTCCGGGCTCGGCAGCCCCGACGATCTTGCCGCGGCGCAGGACGGTGATCCGGTCGGCGATGGCGCGCACCTCGCGCAGCTTGTGGGTGATGAAGACGATGCCCTTGCCCTCGTCGCGGAGCTTCTGCATCACGAGCATCAGCTCGTCGATCTCCTGCGGGGTGAGGACGGCGGTCGGCTCGTCGAAGATCAGGTAGCGGGCGTCGTTGGCCAGCGCCTTGAGGATCTCGACCCGCTGCTGGATGCCGACCGGCAGCTCCTCGATCAGGGCGTCGGGGTCGACAGGCATGTTGTAGCGCTGGGACAGCTCGCGCACCTTCGCCCGGGCCGACTTCATGTCGACCACCAGGCCGGGCTCGCGGCCCAGGATCATGTTCTCGGCCACGCTGAACACCTCGACGAGCATGAAGTGCTGGTGGACCATGCCGATGCCGGCCGCCATGGCCTGCTTCGGGTCCGCGAAGTGCTGCGGCGTACCGTCGATGACGATCTCGCCGCCGTCGGGCTGATACAGCCCGTACAGGACGTTCATCAGCGTCGACTTGCCGGCCCCGTTCTCGCCGAGCAGGCAGTGGATCTCGCCGGGCCGGACGTCCAGGTCAACGGCATCGTTGGCCACGAACGAACCGAACTTCTTCGTGATCCCCTTCAGTTGGAGACCCGTTCCCTCGTCAGTCACAGCTGGATCATTCCATACGAACTGGCCGTCCGGCAGGGGGTAAACGCAGTGGAGGGGGACCCCAGGGTCCCCCTCCACGTCACGCAATTCATCAGGCGGTGGTCTTGACCGTCCCGGCGATGATGTCGGCGCTCAGCTTCTCGAGTTCGGCCTTGGTCTCGGCGCTGACCTTGGTGTCGAAGTCGTGGAACGGAGCGAGGTAGACGCCCTTGTTGGCCAGCGTGCCCACGAACAGCTCGTTGCTGAACGAGCCGTCCTTGGCGGCCTTGATGGCCTCGAACACGGCCACGTCCATGGCCTTGCCGACCGAGGTCGGGATGACCGCGCAGTAGTCCGCGCTGCTGATGCAGCCGTCGGTGTCCACCCACATCGAGCTGACCTTGCCACCGCTCGCCTTGGCGACCTGCAGGGAGCCCTCACCGGCGGGGCCGGCGACCGGCAGCAGGACGTCGGCGCCCTGGGCCTTCAGGTTCTCGGCGACCTTCTTGCCGCCCGCGACGTCACCGAAGGGATCCTGGCCACCGATGAAGGTGCCGTCCTTCTTGGCGGTGTCCCAGCCGAGGACCTTGACGTCCTTGCTCTTGGCGGTGTTGTAGTGCGCAACGCCACGGGCGAAGCCGTCCATGAACGCGGTGACCGACGGGTAGGGCGCGCCACCGAAGGTGCCGACCTTGCCGGTGGCCGAGAGCGAGGCGCCCACGTAGCCCGCGAGGAAGGACGGCTCGGCGGTGTTGAACACCAGGCCCTTGAGGTTGGCCGGGGCGGTGTTCTTGCCGGCGTCGTCGGAGTAGGCGAAGTCGACGATGGCGAACTTGATGTCCGGGTTCGCCTTCGCCGCGGCCAGCGTGGCATCGCCGAGGGCGAAGCCGACGGTCACGATGACGTTGCACTTGGCGGCGACCATGGCCTGGACGTTCTTGGCGTAGTCGGCGGCCACGGAGGACTGCACCTCGGCGGTCTGGATGCCGAGCTGGGCCTTGGCGTCGGTGAGGCCCTTGTAGGAGGTCTCGTTGAACGACTTGTCGTCGAAGCCGCCGGCATCGGAGACCATGCAGGCCTTGAAGTCGGACGTGGGGGCCGCCGTGGTGGCGGCCGGGGCCGCGGACGTGGCTGCGGGCGGGGTGGCGCAGCCACCGAGCGCGAGGGCGAAGGCGCCGAGGAGTGCCGGCGCGATCAGGGACTTCTTCACTTAACTGCCTCCTGAGCAATTGAGTCGCAACAGGGCCGCCATTGGCCCCGAATCAGGCCACCCTAGCGCCCCGATCGGCGCGACTCACACCTCCGGAGCGCTCCCCGTCGAGGTGATACCGAGTTGTGACCCTCACCGCTCCCGTGGCTGGCCGGGCCACAGGGAGGCGACGTCGTCCACGAACGCGCGGACGAGCTCGACCGAGCCCTCGAGGGCCGACAGCTCGCCGGCGGCGATGTCGCGCTCGATCGAGTCGCGCAGCCGCTTCACCGAGGGCGAGCGCCGGACGCCGTCCAGGATCTCGCCGTTGACCAACGCCCAGAGCCATTCGAGCTGCTGCTGGCCGCGACGCGCGTCCAGGCCGTCGCGCTCGGCCAGCCAGGAGCGGTGGTCGAGCACCGCCTGCCACACCTCGTCCAGCCCCTTCCCGGTGTAGGACGAGGACGTCAGCACCGGTGGCCGGCGGGCGTGCGGGTCGGAGCTGATCAGCTTCATCGCCACGGCCAGGTCGCGGGCGGCCACCCGGGCCTCGGCCTCGTGGTCGCCGTCGGCCTTGTTGACGGTGATCACGTCGGCCATCTCGAGGATGCCCTTCTTGATGCCTTGCAGCTGATCTCCGGCCCGGGCCAGCGTGATCAGCAGGAACGTGTCGGTCATCCCCGAGACCGCCACCTCGGACTGGCCGACCCCCCCCGTCTCCACCAGCACGACGTCGAAGCCGGCCGCCTCCACCACGATCATGGTCTCCCGGGTGGCCCGGGCGACCCCGCCGAGGTGCCCTCCCGAGGGCGAGGGACGGACGAACGCCTCGTCCCGGGACGACAGCTCCCCCATCCGGGTCCGGTCGCCGAGGATGCTGCCGCCGGTGCGACTGCTGGAGGGGTCGACCGCCAGCACCGCCACCCGGTGGCCGCGGTCGATCAGGCGAACCCCGAGGGCGTCGATGAAGGTCGACTTGCCGGCGCCGGGCACCCCGGAGATGCCGACCCGCACGGCGTCGCCGGAGTGCGGCCGCAGCAGCTTCAGCAGCGTCCGGGCCCGCTCCCGATGATCGGGACGCGACGACTCCACCAGCGTGATCGCCCGGGCGATGTGCGGCCGCGACCCCGCGAGAACCCGTTCGGCGAGTTCCGCGGGGTCCAGCTTCCTCAACGCGTCACTCCTGGTCCAGCTTGGCCTTCAGCTTGGTCAGCAGCTCGACCGCAGCGTCGGGGATGATCGTGCCGGGCGGGTAGATCGCGTCGGCCCCGGCCGCGCGCAGCTCGTCGAAGTCCTGCGACGGGATGACGCCGCCGACGACGATCATCATGTCCGGGCGACCGCGCTCGTCCAGCTCCCGGCGCAGGGCCGGCACCAGGGTGAGGTGGCCGGCGGCCAGTGAGGAGACGCCCACCACGTGCACGTCGGCCTCGATGGCCTGGCGGGCGACCTCCTCGGGGGTCTGGAACAGCGGGCCCACGTCGACGTCGAAGCCGAGGTCGGCGAACGCCGTCGAGATCACCTTCTGGCCGCGGTCGTGGCCGTCCTGGCCCATCTTGGCCACCA
>CAZBMH010000079.1:0-10949 GCA_964492685.1 uncultured Micropruina sp. | reverse complement strand
GCGGCCATCCGGGTCTTCCAGTGCGCCGCCGACCGGGACTACGAATTCCTCGAGTAGATCTTCCACAAGCTGCTGATCAACTTCACCTGGTGGGTGAACCGCAAGGACGCCCGGGGCGACAACGTGTTCGAGGGCGGCTTCCTCGGCCTCGACAACATCGGGCCGATCGACCGGTCGACCGCGCTGCCGATCCAGGGAGTCCTGGAGCAGAGCGACGGCACCGCGTGGATGGCGATGTACTGCCTGGACATGCTGGAGATCGCCCTGGTGCTGGCGCACCACGACCCGAGCTACGAATCGATGGCGTCGAAGTTCGTGCAGCACTTCGCCTACATCGCCACCGCCGCCCGCAGCCAGGGGCTCTGGGACGAGGCGGACGGCTTCTTCTACGACGTGATCGCCACGCCCGATGGCGGGCGGATCCCGCTGCGGGTCCGGTCTCTCGTCGGCCTCTTGCCCATCACGGCGACCACGACGCTGGGCGCGGCCACCCTGGACAGGCTCCCCACGTTCGCGGCCGACCTGGACTGGTTCGCCACCCACCGCCCCGAGTACGCCGACGCCGTGTGCTTCCGGCACGAGCGGGACGGGGCGAGGGGGCAACTGCTCTCCCTGGTGCCCCCCGACGATCTGAGCCGAGTCCTGACCCGGCTGCTGGACGAGGGCGAGTTCCTGTCCGACTTCGGCCTGCGCTCGCTGTCGAAGGCCCATCGGGAGCAGCCGTTCGTGCTCAACCTGCCCGGGTTCACGGCCCAGGTCGGCTACGAGCCGGCCGAGTCGCGCTCGGGGCTGTTCGGCGGCAACTCGAACTGGCGGGGACCGATCTGGCTGCCGGCCAACGTACTCCTGATCCAGTCGCTGCGCCGCTTCGCGCGCCTCTTCGGCCAGGACCGGCGCCTGGAACTGCCCACCGGCTCCGGCCGCCGGGTCACCCTCGCCGAGGCCGCGGACGAGATCTCCGACCGGCTGCTGGCAGGCTTCCTTCCCGACGGGGATGGCCGCCGCCCCGGGCTCGGCTCATCACCGCCGTTCGACAACGTCGACTGGCATCGCGACCCGTTGTTCTACGAGTACTTCGACGGCGACACCGGCCGGGGGTTGGGCGCCAGCCACCAGACAGGCTGGACCGCGCTGATCGCGGAGCTACTGCACCACCGGGGATCGTCCATCGACGACCCGTGAGCAGCCACCGCCGTCAACCATTCCCCGACCGGGGATCGGCGGGCGGGCCAACGGGCTGCCGGACCAGCCGATAGCCGACGGCGGTTGGCTCGATCAGCCCACGTTCCGCGAGGGCCTCGAGGTGGCCGAGACACTCCCCCATCGGCACGGCGGCCCGCAACGTGATCTCCCCCGGGGGGAGCGACGTCCGGGCCGGCAACGCCTCGTAGACCGCGCGTTCGCCCACGGTGAGATCGTCGAGCGGACGGTGCTGGGAGGCCCGCGCCCGGCCGGGCCGGCCGAGCGGGCCGAGGAGCTCGGCCACCTCCTCGCCGCAGGTCACCAGCACCGCCTCCGCCTCCCGGATCAGGCGATGCGGCGTGATCGAGGTGGCGCTGGAGACCGGGCCGGGGACCGCCATCACCGGGCGGCCGCAGACCGTCGCCCACGTGACGGTGTTCCGCGCACCGCTGCGGGCCGCCGCCTCCACCAGGACGGTGCCGCCGGCCAGGGCCGCGATCAGCCGATTCCTGGCCAGGAAACGCGTTCGGGTCGGCCGCTGCCCAGGGGGAAGCTCGCTGACCAACAACCCCGAGGCGCCCACCCGCTCCAGCACCCCCGTGTTGGCCGCAGGGTAGAGCGCATCCAGACCGCCGGCCATCACGGCCACCGTCGCGCCGCCGACGGCCAGGGACCCCCGGTGCGCCGCGATGTCGATCCCGAAGGCGCCACCGGACACGACGGTCAACCCCTTCGCGGCCAGCTCGGCCGCCAGCTCGGTGGCAACGATCTCCCCATAGCTGGTGGCCGCCCGCGAGCCCACGATCGCCACCGACCGCGCGAGCGCCTCACTCAGGGACAGCGGGCCCCGGACCCAGAGACCGAACGGCTGCCCGCGCATGGCCTGCACCAGCTCGCAGTGGTCCAAGACGCCCACCTCCGGCGGCCAGTCCGGATCCCCCGGGATCACGAAACGCACCCCGTGCCGAGCAGCCACAGCGAGCACCGATGGCAGGTCGACCCGCCCGGCGCGGCGGGCCCAGGCCGGCCCCAGCTCCCCCGCCACCGCCGCCGCCCACACGGCCGGGGCGCCCGCCTCGGCGAGCAGGGCGCTGACCCGGGGCGTGGCCGGCTCCACCGCGCAGCTCAACGCCATGCGCGCCGCTCGGTCATCCACGGGGCACCTCCGCCGTCGAGTCGCCGCGTCGCAGCGCCAGCGCGGTGCGGACGTGGCCCCGCGTGGGAAGCTCCGCTCCCCCCAGGTCGGCGATGGTCCAGGCGACGCGCAGCACCTTGTCGACGCCCCGGGCCGACAAGCTGCCGAGACGAACCGCCTCCTCCAGGAGATCAAGCCCCTGGGGTGCCGGCAGCACCCGTCGCAGCGCCGGGCCGGGGACCTCGCCGTTGGTGCGCCACCCGTGGACCGACAGCCGGGCCGCCTGACGCACCCGCGCCTCCCGGACGCGCTCGGCCACTACGGCCGACGGCTCGGCCGCGGCGCCCACCGCCCGCAGGTACGCCCGCGACATCGGGGTGAGCCGCTGATGGATGTCGATGCGATCGAGGATCGGCCCCGACACCCGCTCGCCGTAGCGCCGCACGGCCATCGGGGTGCAGCGACAATTCCCGCCACGGCTCCCGGCGTTGCCGCACGGACACGGGTTCGCGGCCAGGATCAGCTGGAAGCTCGCGGGGTAGGTGGCCTGGGCGTTCGCGCGGGCAAGCACCACCCGGCCGGACTCCAGCGGCACCCTCAGCGCCTCCAGCGCCCGGCTTTGGAACTCGGGCACCTCGTCGAGGAACAGCACCCCGCGATGGGCCCGCGAGACCGCGCCGGGCATCGCGATCCGGGAGCCGCCACCCACCAGGCTCGCCACGGACGCGGTGTGATGGGGGTCGGAGTAGGGCGGCCGGGTCATGAGACCGGCGTCCAAACCGGCACCCGCCAGCGAGTGGATGGCCGACACCTCCAACGCCTCGGACACGTCCAGGTCGGGCAGGATGCCCGGGAGCCGCTCCGCGAGCAGCGTCTTGCCGACCCCGGGCGGCCCGTGAAGAAAGACGTGGTGGCGCCCGGCCGCCGCCACCTCCAGGGCCCACTTCGCCTCCAGCTGACCCGCGACGTCCGCCAGGTCCTTCGACGGCGGCGCGCTCGGACTGGACGGTGCCAACGCGGGGGGAAGGGTGACCGGCCTGCCGTCCAGGACCTCGGCCAGGTCGGCGAGATCCCGAACCCCCCACACGGTCAGGCCGGCCACGAGCGATGCCTCACCGACCTGCTCGGCGGGAACCACGGCCCGTTCGAAGCCGGCGTTGATCGCGGCGAGCAGCGCGGGGAGCAGGCCGCGGATCCGGCGAACCCGCCCGTCCAGCCCCAGTTCCCCGAGCAGGACCGTGCGCTCCAGCGCCGCGACGGGGCACGTGCCCGCGGCGGCGCTCACCGCCGCGACGATCGCCAGGTCGTAGTGTGAGCCGGCCTTGGGCAGCGTCGCCGGGGACAGGTTGATGGTGACCAGCTGTGAGGGCCAGCCGAGACCGGCCGAGGCGACCGCCGCCCGGCAGCGGTCGCGGGCCTCGCCAAGCGCGGCATCGGGCAGCCCCACCAGCACCGTCCGGGGTAGCCCGCCGCCGATGGCGACCTCCACCTCCACCATCGCGCCCTCCATGCCGACCAAGGCGACCGACCACGCCCGACCGGTCATCAGCCGATCCCCTCGGCGTGGCTGATCTCGGGGGCGCGGCCGGGCCGCAGCAGGACCCCGATCGCATCGATGCGGAACCGCGGCACCCCGTGGCTCTGCTCGCCGAGCCAGGTGAGCGCCAGGTCTCGCAGCTTGGCGCGCTTCTTCCACGTCAGTGCCTCCAACGGGGCGCCGTAGCCCAGGCCGGTGCGGCACTTGACCTCGCAGAAGACGAGCACGGGCGCCGGGGGCGGCGTCAGCGCGATCACGTCCACCTCGCCGATGGAGCAACGCCAATTGCGCTCCACGATGCGCCAGCGGCGCCTCGTCAAGTACTCGACGGCCGCCGCCTCGCCCCATTGCCCTACTTCCCGTCGCTCCACGACCGCATCATGGGAAGCGCGCACCGCAAAGCGCCCACGTCCAGGAAATTCTCCTCGCGCCGGCCCGGCTCGACCACGCACCGGACTCAGCAATTCCAGGAGCGCCGACATTGGATAAATTCCGACGAAACTCAAATGTGTCGGAACCGACGATGCGGCTTTCCATCGGGCGGGTGAGAGAAACGGTGACGTGGTGACCCAGCGCTATGGTCGGGACGATTTCGGCCGAGTCCTGAATGAGGCGCGGCAGGCGCACAACCTGTCGGTGAGGGACGCGGCACGCATCGCGGGCGTCCCGTTCGGCACCCTCCAGGGGTGGCTCAGCGGGCGCCACTTCCCGGTCCCGGCGCTCCGCGCGAACTGCCTGCGACTACTGGAGGCGCTCGAGCTGACCGACGCGTTCGAACCAAACTTCTGGAACCGCGACATCCCGGCCGCCCGCGGTCCCCGACGGGCCATGGACGCCCCCTACCTAGGACTGCGCCCCTTCGGCACCGGCGACGCACCCCTATTCCACGGCCGCGACGACGAGGTGCGCCGGCTTGCCGAGGCGATCGCGAGCGCTCAACCGCACGGGTTGATCGCCGTCATCGGGGCCTCCGGAAGCGGAAAGTCCTCGCTCCTGGCGGCCGGCATCGTGGCCGGGGAATGCGTGGACGGTGACTTGAAGGACCACCGGGCCCAACTCACCGGACCCGAGGAACTCGAGTCCGTTCCGGCCGACACGACGATCGTGATCATCGATCAATTCGACAGTGTGCTGGCCGAACCCGAGGGCGTCCGCGCGACGGTGCTGGACCGGGTGGCCTCGTTGGCCGAGCGCTGCATCGTCGTGCTCGCCCTTCGCTCCGACGCGTTCGCCGCGGCCTCCGCCGAGCCTCTCCTGAATGACGCGCTCACCCACCCCTTCCTCGTCAGCCGGCTCTCCAGGGCCGAGCTGACCGCCGTCGTCACGGGGCCGGCCGCCGCCGTCGGGGTGCGGGTCGACCCGGACCTGGTCCGGCTGCTCCTGGACGAGCTGGCCCCCGGGGACACGGTGGCCCCCGGCGCGCTCCCGCTGCTATCGCAGGCCCTCCTGGCCACGTGGGCCGCGGGGCGAGGGGCGAGCATGACGGTGGCGGACTACTACGCCGCGGGCGGGGTTGCCTCCGCGGTCGACGATGCGGCCGAGGCGGTCTTCGGCTCCCTGGACGCGTCGCAGCAGGAGGCCGCCATGGCCTTGTTCCTGCGGCTCGTGCGGCTTGCGGGCGAGCGGCCGCTGCGCGAGCCCATGGCGCTCGGCGACGTCGCCGCGACCACGCGGGACGTGGTCGACCGGTTCGTGGAGGCCCGGATGCTGACGCTCACCGACGGCTCGGTGCGAATCAGCCACGACGCCCTGCTCGACCACTGGGCACGCCTCCGCGCGTGGATCGAGCAGAGCAAGGCCGACCTGGCCGCCCTGTCTCGGCTCCGGCGAGCAGCTCAGTTGTGGATCGAGACCGGCAAGGATCCCGGTTCGCTCATTCCCGTGCAGCGCCTCGAACTGTTCGCCGGCTGGATGGTGGATCCGGCCAAGCGCGCGCTGCTGTCGGCCGAGGAGGACGCCTTCCTGACGGCAAGCGCCGACCATTTCGCCTCGGCTTTGGAGGTCGAACGACGGACCAACCAGCGGCTGCAGCGCCAACGGGGCGGACTCATCGGCCTCGTGGCTCTGGCCACCGCGCTCGCGATGGTGGTCGGGCTGCTCTATCTGCAGTCACAGCGAAACGCCGAGGAGGCCCAGTCGCAGCGCAACCTGGCCCAGTCCCGGCAAGTCTCGATCGCGGCCGGCACCATCCGGGCCCAGGACCCGGGCCTGCAGGCGCAGATGTCGCTCGTCGCGAGCACGCTGGGCAACACCCGGGAGGGCGTGTCGGCGCTGCTGGACGCCACCTCCATCGATGCCCCCACCCGCTGGTTGGGGGCGGCCACGTCGGCGCTGGGAGCCAGCCCCGACGGGGCGGTCGTCGTCCGGGCCAACGGCGACGGTCACGCCACCCTGTGGCGGGGGGACGAGGTGACCACCTCCCCCGGCGTCGACTTCGTGGTGGTGCAGCCGGCCTCGCCGGTCTTCTCCGTCGCCGTCACCCGGCGCGCGGGGCGCTACCTCGCCGCCTTCGCGGGCCCGGACGTCCGCTCGCTCTGGGACGTCACCGCCGAGCCCCACCTGGTCGCCGACCTCCCGCGGACCGCGGACAACACCGCGTACGTGGTGCGCTTCGAGCCGGCGGGCGACCGCGTCGCGTTCGGGTCGGCCGACGGCTCGGTCGAGGTCTTCGACCTGGCGGACCCCGCCAAGCCCACACCCACCTCGCGCCTGCGGCTGGACGCGGAGGAGGGCGGCGTGTTCCCGGCCGTCAGCTCCCTGGCGTGGGGCGACGGTGGGCTCCTGGTCGTCGGCGGGGCGACCTCGGGCATCGCCCGCTGGCGCCTCGGGGCAACCGAGACGAGGCTTCCCGACCTCCCCACGCTCGTGGACGGCCTCCCCACGCGCGTCCTGGGCCTCGCAGTCAACGGGTCGAGGCTGGCCGCCGGCATGCGGGGCAGCGCGCTCCTGCGCTGGACGCTGGCCGGGGACGGCGCGACCGCCCAACCGGCGACCACCGGGTTTCGGAGCTGGGTGAACGACGTGGCGTTCGCCACCGACGGCTCACTGCTCATCGCCGGCAGCTCCGACCAGACCGCCCGCCTCATTGACCCCTCCTCGGGGAGCGTGGTGCGAACCCTCAGCGGACCCTCCATCGTGACCGGCGTGGCCCTCGTCTCCGGGCGCCCCGTCAGCGCCGCCACCGACGGCGCCCTGCGGATCTGGCCTGCCGCCGGGCCGCTGCTGGGGGCGGCCGCGAGCCCGATCTACAACATCTCGTCCGACGCCGCCTCGACCTGGCTGGCCGCCGGCTCGGCGCGCGACGGCATCGCGCTGTGGCGGGGGGCGAACCACGAGCGGGTCGCGGTGCCACCGCCCACGCTCGAGGCCGAGGAGACCCAGGCCGGGGCGGTCACCGTGGCGCCGAACGGGCGCTACCTGCTGGGCGGAACGCGGGCCGGTGCGGTGCTGGCCTGGTCGCTCGACGACCGGGGGGCCACGTTCCGGGGGCGCGTCGAGGGCCTCGACGGGACCGCCGCCTACCTCAATGTCTCCCCCGACTCGTCGCTGGCCGCGGCCATCGCCTACGGCGGGACAACCACCGGGATCTACCGGGTGGACGACGTTGCGCGACCGAGGCTGACCGCCACGCTCCCCACCCCGAACCCGCAGCTGGTGTGCTTCGACCGGACGAGCACGGTGGTCGCCGTGGCGCTCGCCGACAACCGGGTGGAGCTCTACTCGGTGGCCGATCCGGCGAAGCCGGAGCTGATCGCCACGCTGTCCGGCTTCCCGACGGCGCCGATCAGCCTGAGCTTCTCCCCGGCAACCGACCGCCTGGCCGTCGGCGAGGACAGCGGGCGGGTGTCACTGTGGGATACCTCCGACCCGGGCAACCCGACCCGCGTGGCCGAGCTGAACGATGCCCACGCGACCGCGTACGGGCTCGCGTTCAGCCCGGACGGTCAACGTCTGGCCGCCGCCACCGCCGACAACGTGCTGTGGGGTTGGCACCTGGGCGACAGC
The DNA here is from genome assembly GCA_964492685.1 of uncultured Micropruina sp. Lineage (GTDB taxonomy): Bacteria > Actinomycetota > Actinomycetes > Propionibacteriales > Propionibacteriaceae > Micropruina. The sequence goes on along the minus strand of CAZBMH010000079.1, from coordinate 3,090 downwards.
AACCGCGTGTTGTGGGCCCTGACCGCCGACATCGGGCGCCCCTGGGACGTCCGGTTCCTCGACGGTGGCCGCCGGCTCGCGGCCGCCGGCGACGACGGACATGTGCGCCTCTGGTTGGTCGATCAGGCCGCGGCCACGCAGGAGGTGTGCGCCGCCCGGGGGACGCCGCTCACCGACTCGGAGTGGCTGCGCTATCTGCCCGGCATTCCGCGGGCCGATCCCTGCTGAACCTGGTGATCAGAGGTTGTCGGGCACCTTCAGGTCGCTGTGCGCGATCTCCTCGATGGAGACGTCGCGAAACGTCAGCACTTTGGCGCTCTTGACGAAACGCGCCGGGCGGTACATGTCCCACACCCACGCGTCCGCCATCGACACCTCGTAGTAGACGTCGCCGCCCTCGGTGCGCACCTTCAGGTCGACGGCGTTGCAGAGGTAGAAGCGGCGCTCGGTCTCCACGGCATAGGTGAAGATCCCGACAACATCCTTGTACTCCCGGTACAGCTGGAGTTCGAGGTCGGCTTCGTACTGTTCGAGGTCTTCGGCGCTCATAGCGCTGCCAGCCTAGCCGCTCGGCGGACGTTGTCGAAGCAGCGCCTGTGGATCTCACAAGGGCCGTGGGCGTCCAGGTGGCGCTGGTGCAGGGCCGTGCAATACCCCTTGTGAACATCGAAACGGTAGTCCGGCCATTGGTCGTGCGCCGCTGTCATGAGGCGATCGCGGGTGACCTTCGCGATCACGGACGCGGCCGCGACGCAGCCCGCCACCGCGTCCCCCTTCCACATGGCCAGCGACGGCATCCCGAGCCCGTCGACCGGGAAACCGTCGGTCAGGACGAAGGCGGGGGCGGGGGTGAGCCGCCGCACCGCCCGACGCAGTGCGCTCACGTTGGCGACGTGCATCCCGAGGCGGTCGCACTCCCCCGGCTCCACCACCACCACCGACCATGCCAGCGCCCGGGCGAGGATCTCGTCGTAGCAGCGCTCGCGAGCGGTGGCGGTCAGCAGCTTGGAGTCCTTCAACCCGGGGATGCGCGAGGCCGCGGTGGACCCGAGGATGACGGCCGCGGCCACCAGGGGGCCGGCGCACGCACCGCGCCCGGCCTCGTCCGCCCCGGCGATCGTCTCGAAGCCCGCACGGCGCAACGCACGCTCGTAACCGTAGAGGCCGGCGTCGCGGCGCATCACGAAGGTGGCCACGCGGGTGACCCTAACAGTGAACCGGTGGGCCGACCAGGATCGGGGCGGCCGGTGGGTCCTGCCCGGCCGGGATGCCGTCGAAGGCGGGCTCACGGTTCACCAGATGGATCCGGTTGAACGGGTACACGACGGCGACGGCGTTGCCCACGACGTTCGCGGTCGGGATGAACGCCGCCCAGCCGTCGCTCTTGCCGACGTCGACATCAGAGAGATGGCAGCGGGAATCCTGGGAGTCGTTGCGGTGATCGCCCATCACGAAGATCGTCCCGGCGGGGACCACGATGTCGAAGTCGACCGCCGAGGGGGCGACCTGCTGGCCGTTGGCGTCGGTGTACAGGTAGGCGCGCTCGTCCAGCGCCTTGCCGTTGACACTGATGCGCCCCTGGCTGTCGCAGCATGTGACGTGGTCGCCGGCCACCGCGATGACCCGCTTGATCAGGTGATTGGTGCTCTCGTCGGGCGCCAGGCCGATGAAGATGAGCGCCCGACGCACCGGGTTCTCCTCCTCGTGGGGGGCGGCGAGCCAGCCCTGGGTGTCGCGGAACACCACGACGTCGCCCCGCTGCCAGCCGATCACCTTCTGCACCATCACGCGATCCCGCACCATCAGCGTCGACTCCATGGAGCCGGACGGGATGACGAACATCTGGGCGATGAAGACGCGCAGCAGGGTGGAGGCGATCAGGGCCCCGACCACCACGATGGCGAGCTCCCGGGCCCACAGGCCCACGGTCCGGGTGAGGGTACGGCTGTGCGTCGGGGGGGTGTCCGACTGCGGGGTCGTCACACGACTCCTCTCAGGGGGCGCGCCGAAGCGCACCTCAGTTGTCGCGCTTCTCCTTGATCTTGGCGGCCTTGCCGCGCAGACCGCGAAGGTAGTACAGCTTCGCGCGGCGCACGTCGCCGCGACGCTCCAGCTCGATCTTCTCGATGATGGGGCTGTGCAGCGGGAAGGTGCGCTCGACACCGGTGCCGAAGCTCACCTTGCGGACCGTGAAGGCCTCGGCGATGCCGCTGGCGGTCCGGGAGATCACCACGCCGGCGAAGACCTGGATACGGGACCGGTTGCCCTCGACGACCCGGACGTGCACGCGGACGGAATCACCGGCGCGGAAGGCGGGATGGTCGGTGCGCAGGGCGGCCTGCGAGATCTCGGCGATCAGCTTGTTCATGTCATGTCCTCGTCGGTGCCACAGGTCACCTCGTGGTGAAGTGTTTGGGAAAGGTGCCGCGCCACCGACCCCCTGTGGCAGGAGTGGTCATCAGCACAACGAGTGCTAAGTCTGCCACAGTCGGCGGCCCGCCCCGAAATCGCGCCCACCAGCAACGGGGGCCTCACAACGTCGTCGAGGCCCCCACCACGGTGGGGGCCTCGACGACGGATGGTCCTACTTACCGTCCTTCTTGAACAGCGACGCGATCAGGTCGCGGTTGAGCTGGCTGATCACGTCCAGCGGGATCTGCTTGGGGCACACCGCGGAGCATTCGCCGATGTTGGTGCAGCCGCCGAACCCCTCCTCGTCGTGGGCCGCCATCATGCTCTTGACGCGGGTGTACCGCTCCGGCTGGCCCTGGGGAAGCATGGCAAGGTGGGTGATCTTCGCCGATGTGAACAGCATGGCCGAGCCGTTGGGGCAGGCCGCCACGCAGGCGCCGCAGCCGATGCAGGTGGCCGCGTCAAAGGCCCGGTCGGCCTGCAGCTTGCCGATGGGCGCCGCGTGCGCGTCCGGGGCCGCCCCCGTGTTCGCCGAGATGAACCCGCCCGCCTGGATGATCCGGTCGAACGCCGTCCGGTCGACGACCAGGTCCTTGATGACCGGGAACCCGCCGGCACGCCAGGGCTCGACGTCGATGGTGGCGCCGTCGGCGAAGGACCGCATGTGCAGCTGGCAGG
>CAZBMH010000078.1:0-11050 GCA_964492685.1 uncultured Micropruina sp. | reverse complement strand
AGCAGCATTTCCGTCCAGAGTTCCTGAACCGCGTCGACGAGATCGTGGTCTTCCATCAGCTGTCGGAGGCCGACATCGAGCGGATCGTCGACCTGATGGTCGGAGAGATCGAGCTGCGGCTGAAGGATCGCGACATGGGCATCGAGCTCACCCAGGCAGCCAAGGCGCTGGTGGCCAAGCGCGGCTTCGATCCGGTGCTGGGGGCGCGGCCGTTGCGCCGGGCGATCCAGCGCGACATCGAGGACCTGCTGGCCGAGAAGATCCTGTTCGGGGAGATGCACCCCGGCGAGATCGTCCTGGTGGACGTCGCCCCCGAGGGCTCGGAGTCGCCGTTCAGCTTCACCGGGGTGCCCAAGGCCCCGCTGCCGGACGTTCCGGCGGAGCTCGGCACGGCCGGCTGAGCGACCCAGACACACGAAACCCCCGCGGGTGACCGCGGGGGTTTCGTCGTTCTCGGGCGGGTGGATGGGGTGCTAGCCCGGGGATCGGGACAGGAGCAGGACCAGCAGGATGAATCCCACGACGAGCGCGACGAGCAGTGCCATCACCACCGAGGAGATGATGCCGAGGATCCAGCCCGTCGTCACGCCCGAGCTGGGGCCGTAGCGCCCGGGGGACTCCCGCATCTCGCGGCGGGCGCGGCTGCCCAGCCACCAGGCGAACGGGCCGGCGAACGGCAGCCCCACGAACATCCCCGCCACGCCCAGGATGCCCAGCGTCAGCACCAGGCCCGAGTTCGGATGGTCGGGGGCCGCGGTCATGCCGTGGTACGGCAGGGCCATCCCGGGCTGGACGGCGGTCGGCTGGTAGGGGGCGAGCGGCGCCTGCCCCGCCCAGGGGGACGGCGCCTGGGGCTGCGCTGCTGCGGGCGCATAGGCCGGGGCCGGGGCGTAGCCGGCCTGAGCGGGGGTGTAGCCAGCCTGGTATTGGCTGGGGGCGTACCCCGCCGGCTCGCTCGTCGCGTACTGCCCGGGATGGCCGGTGCCGAACACGTCGAGGGGCGCGGTCGGCGGCACGGCGGCGTAGCCGGGGTTGGACGCCGCGTAGGGGTCGTCCTGCCAGGGGTGTGATGAGCTCATCTCGTCCTCAGATTCGTTGGGGCGGCCTCCAGGGTACGTGCCCCGCGGAACGCCCCTGGTCACAGCCGGTACTGGGCCGACCCGGATTCGTCCCGGAGTGGCCGGGCCAGCCCGTCGGCGACCAGGCTGCCCAGGCAGCGCGTCGCCTGATCCCGATCGGGCCAGGCGGCGAGCAGCTCGGCCTCGGGCACGGCGCCGGCGCTGCCGCGCAGCCGGGCGAGCAGCAGGCCCCGACACTGCCGGTCGGTGCCCTCGTAGGCCTGCGCGCGTCGCGCCGGGCCCGGAGCGACGGGCCGCCCGAGGGCGAGCCAGCGGCAGTCGGCCGCCACCGGGCACTGCCCGCACCGGGGGTTGGCGGCGGTGCAGACCTGGGCCCCCAGCTCCATGGACGCCGCCGCCCACGCCGCCGCGGCGGCCGGCTCGTCGGGGAGCCAGGCGACGGCCCGCTCGCGCTCGGCGACGGTCAGCCCGGGCGCGGCCGCCGCCCGTCCCTCGGCCAGCCGCGCCAGGACGCGTCGAACGTTGGTGTCCAGGACGACCGCGCGCCGCTGATGACCGAAGGAGGCGATGGCCGCGGCGGTGTACTCGCCCACTCCGGGCAGCGTCCGCAGCGTCGCCAGGTCGGCGGGCACCTCGCCGCCGTGATCGCGGACGAGCGCGACCGCCGTCGCGTGAAGCCGCAGCGCCCGCCGGGGGTAACCCAGCCGCCCCCAGGCTCGGACCGCCTCGCCGGGCTCCTCCTGCGCCAGGGCGGCCGCGGTGGGCCAGCGCTCCAGCCAAGCCAGCCACGGCCCGATGACCCGCGGCACCGGCGTCTGTTGCAGCATGAATTCGCTGACCAGGACGCCCCAGGGCGTCACTCCCGGCTCCCGCCAGGGCAGGGAGCGGGCGTGGGCGGCATACCAAGCGCCGACGTCGGCGACGATGTGGGAGGGGGGTCGGGGGCGGCTCATCGCGGCGCCCCGCCCGGACGGGCGGCCGCGTCGGCGACGATCCGCTGCGGCTGCACCGCAGCAACCTACCCCAGGGCCACCGGCACTGGCGGCGCCCCGCACGGCGTGGTTCCCCGGCGGCGGGGCCCGGCGTGCCTACCCTGGCGACATGGGTGCCCTCCTCGATCTCGGCCCGCAGACCCCCCGGACGTACTGGATCCGGCGAGGGGCGGTGGTCCTCGCCGCGGTGCTGCTCGTCTGGTTCATCAGCTCGCTGTTCCCCAAGTCCGACGGCGTGGTCGCGGTGCCGAGCGTGACTCCCTCGGTTTCCACCCCGGTGACCTCGGCGAGCGTCTCCGCGGCGGCCAGCGTTTCGGCGTCCCCGTCGACCAGCGTGTCCGTGTCGCCGACCGGACCGCAGGCGTGTGACCCGTTGAACGTCGAGGTCGGAATCGCCGGTTTCCGGTCCGTGGCGGTCGGTAGCAAGCAGCCGTTCAAGCTGTCGATCGGCAACAACACCGCCGTCTCCTGCATCCTGGATCTGAAGAGCTCGACATTTGGGCTGAAGGTGACCTCCGGCACCGACCGGATCTGGTCGACCGCCGACTGCCCCAAGCTGGTGCCGGTCAAGAAGACGACGCTCAAGGCGGGCAAGGCGTACGAGTTCACCATCGAGTGGCCCGGTCAGCGCTCGCAGCCCGGCTGCGTCCTGGTCGACAAGGACCTCGGCGTCGGAACCTACGTCGCCACGGCCAACTACGCCGAGCAGGCCACCGGTCGGTTCGTGATGACGCTGGCGGCCAAGAAGAAGTAGGCCGCCCGCGGCTCACACCACGCGGAAGCCAGCGCGCGCGCCGCCGCCGGGGTCGGCACGGCTCCGCTTCGCACGGATTCGCAGCTGCAGCACGTCGAGGGCGTCCGCCACGCTCGGCGCCTCGACCGCCTTGATGCCGCGCACCTGAACCCCCGACCCCGCCGGCACCAGCGCCAGGTCGAACCCCAGCCGCCGCGCCTCGGCCAGACGGCGCTCGAGCTCCGGGACGCGCCTGAGCTCGCCGGACAGCCCGACCTCACCCAGAGCGATGACGTGGCGCGGGGCCGCCGTCTCAGCGGCGGCCGACGCCACGGCGATGGCCACCGCCAGGTCGACCGTGGGATCGACGAGCCGCGCCCCGCCCACCGTGGAGACGTAGACCTCCCGGTTGTGGAGCTTGATGCCGGCCTTGCGCTCCAGGACGGCGAGGATCACCGAGATCCGCCCCGAGTCCAGTCCGTGGGCCACCCGACGGGGGGTGGGGGCCGCCGTTGGGGCCACCAGGGCCTGCACCTCGCCCAGCAGCGGCCGCCGTCCCTCCAGCGTCACCGTCAAGGCCGTGCCGGGAACGGGCGCCTCGCGCGGCGAGGTGAACAGCCGCGACGGGTCCGCCACCTCCTCGATGCCGCTGGCCGACATCGCGAAGCAACCGACCTCGTCCGCGGGGCCGTAGCGGTTCTTCACGGCGCGCACCATCCGCAGCCCGTTGTGCCGGTCGCCCTCGAACGAGAGCACGACGTCGACCAGATGCTCCAGCAGGCGGGGGCCGGCCACGCTGCCGTCTTTGGTGACGTGACCCACCAGGACGACGGGCAGGCCGCGGTTCTTGGCCACCCGGACGATCGCCTGGGTAACCTCCCTGACCTGGCTGACGCCGCCGGCCACCCCGTCGACGCCGGGGGCGCTGACGGCCTGCACCGAGTCGAGGACCAGCAGGCTCGGGTCGACGGCCTCGACCTGGGCCAGGACGGCGCCGAGGTCGGTCTCGGCGGCCAGGTAGAGCTGATCGGCCAGCCCGTTGGTGCGTGCCGCCCGCAGCCGCACCTGCGGGGCGGACTCCTCCGCGGAGACGTACAGCGTCGGGCGGCCGGCGCGGGCCCAGCGGCTGGCAACGTCGAGCAGGAGCGTCGACTTCCCCACCCCGGGCTCGCCGGCCAGGAGCACCACGGCGCCGGGGACCAGGCCGCGTCCGAGCACCCGATCGAGCTCGCCGACGCCCGTGGGCACCGCCGCCGCATCGCCCAGGGGGTACTCGCCGATCGGGAGCGCGCGCGTCACGGGCCCGCCGGTGGCGGTGGCGGCGTTGCGGACGGTGGCGGCGGCCACGCTGCCCCACGCCTGGCACTGCCCGCAGCGCCCCACCCAGCGGGTGGTGCGCCAGCCGCATTCGCTGCAGCGATGTTCCATCGTGGTCTTGGCCATGACGGTGAGCCTAGGGGGCTGCCCCGACAGTTTCGTCCGGACGGCTCGCGCCCGGCGGTGCGCTAGACGCGGATGACCCCGTTGGCGGTCTTGAAGCTGGCGGCCTCGATGCCGGGCTGACCGTAGGGGGCGGTGAACTTAAGGCTGACGCCGTCGAAGGTCTCGTCGACCGTGCCGCCCAGCCAGTCCTCGACCCGGCCGCGCGTGCCGGCAATCTCGATCTCGACGAGCTCGATGTCACCGGGCAGGGCCTTGGGGAGCACGTCCTCCTCGCTGGTCCACTTGATGAAATACGGCAACTGGGGATCCGAGAGCAGCCCCTTGACGCCGATCTGATCCCACTCCAGGAGCCGACCGTCGGGGAAGTGGCGCGAGCCGTGGGCCGAGTCGCGGTTCAGCCGCTGCTCGTAGGGGGCCAGGTCGTTGACCGAAATCACCCAGCCGAGCCAGCCGCCGCCCATCTCGGAACGGGCGCGAACCGCCTGTCCGAAGGGGGCCTTGTCAGCCGCGGGATGCTCCAGCACCTCGACGACCTCGATGTAGCGATCGTCGGCGAGGGGCAGGATGTTGTTTCGGGTGCCGAACCGGGGGTGGAAGCCGCCATCGCGGAACCGGGCACCCAAGAGTTCGCCCAGGCGGGCGACCTCTGCGTTGAGCCCCGCCGGTCCCACCGCGAACGTCAGATGGTCCAGATGCATGCCCCCATTCTTGCTATGGAGTGCGCCGGATTGCGAATCGGGGGCATCGCCCCTTGTCGGCGTCGACTTGGCCAGTTGTTGAATTAGTGACGACGAGGGGCTCGGCGGCGTGGGGGGCCGTCCCTACAATGGCGGGGTGCCCCCAACACCAGCCACGCCCCGAGTGGCGCTGTCGACCTCGTCGGTCTACCCCGACGACACCGCCATGGGTTTCGAGGTGGCCCGGCGGCTCGGTTTCGACGGCGTCGAGGTGATGGTCGGCCTCGATCCCGTGGCCGCCGACCCGGACGCCCTGGAGCGGCTGCGCGACTACCACGAGGTGCCGGTGCTCGCGATTCACGCCCCCTGCTTGCTGGTCACCCAGCGCGTGTGGGGGACCGACCCGTGGGGGAAGCTCGACCGGGCCGCGGAGGTGGCCCGACGCCTCGGGGCCGGGGTCGTCGTGGTGCATCCGCCGTTCCGGTGGCAGCGCGGCTACGCGACCGACTTCATCGCCGGCGTCCGGCGCCGCACCCAGGAGACGGGCGTGACGTTCGCCGTGGAGAACATGTTCCCGTGGCGGGCCCCGGGCGGCGCCGAGATTCAGGCCTACCTGCCCGGGTGGGACCCCGGCGTCCTCGACTATGACCACCTCACCCTCGACCTCTCGCACGCCTCCACCGCCCGGCAGCGCTCCCTCCAACTCGTGGACGACTGGGGCGAGCGGCTCGCGCACGTCCACCTCACCGACGGTCGCGGCGACTTCAAGGACGAGCACTTGCTGCCCGGCGACGGCGACCAGCAGGCGGCGGCGGTGCTGCGGCGGCTGGTGGCCGGCGGCTACCGCGGCCACCTCGTCCTGGAGGTGAACACCAGCGCGCTGCCCACGCGCGCCGAGCGGGAGGCCGCGCTGGCCACGGCGCTGGCCTACAGCCGATCGAACCTCGCGCTCGCGGTGCCCGGCCATGGCTGAGCCCGCGGGCCCCATCGAGGGTGATGCGACAACGGGGGTCTCAGCAGACCCGGTCGCCGAGGTGGCGGCGGGGGTGGCCCCGGTGCCGACGCGTCCCGGCTGGGAGGTGCTGCTCGTCCTCGGGGTGTCGCTCGGGCAGTCGGCGGTCTACTCGCTGCTCAGCATCGCCGAGAAGCTGACCCGCCCCGAGCCGCTGGGGCAGCAGACGACGACCATCAACTCCTCGGTCACGCCCGATCGCCCGTGGCTCGACCTGGCCTACCAGGCGGCGGGCATCGTGTTTCCGCTGGTCCCGGCCCTGCTCGCGCTCTACCTGCTCTCACTGACCGGCGACCGGCGACGGATCGGCTTCGACGTGGCCCGCAAGCGGTTCGACCTGGGCTGGGGCCTCGCGCTCGCCGCGGGGATCGGCCTGCCGGGGCTCGTGTTCTACTTCGCGGCCCGCGCGCTGGGGCTCAACACCATCGTGGCCCCCGCCAACCTGGCCGAGAACTGGTGGACGATCCCGGTGCTCATCGGCTTCGCCGTCATGAACGGCGTGCTGGAGGAAGTGGTGATCGTCGGCTACTTCTTCACCCGGATGCGGCAGCGCGGCTGGGCCGTGCCGGCCGTCCTGATCGCCAGCGCGCTCATCCGCGGCGCCTACCACTTGTACCAGGGGTTCGGCGGCGGGGCGGGCAACGTGATCATGGGGCTGGTCTTCGGCTGGGCGTACCTCCGGTTCAGGCGGGTCGGCCCCCTGGTGGTGGCCCACGTCGTCCTCGATCTGGTGGCCTTCGTCGGCTATTCGCTGCTGGCCCCGCTCACCGACTGGTTCTGACCGGCTGCCCGGGTGCGGCCCGATCCCGCCGCGCTGGCCGGCGTCCGGGCACGGGCGGTCCGACCGGTGAGAGCGACATCGCGGCGGGCGGCGTCGGCTCGGTTACGCTCTACCCCATGCGTGTTGGAGTCTTTGGTGCCACCGGTCAGGTGGGCGGCGTGATGCGGTCCCTGTTGGCGGAGCGGAATTTCCCGGTCGAACAGATTCGGTACTTCTCCTCGGCGAGGTCCGCCGGCACCACCCTGCCGTGGCAGGGCCGCGAGGTCGTGGTCGAGGACACTGAGACCGCCGACTTCGCCGGCCTCGACCTGGCCATCTTCAGCGCCGGCGCCTCGATGAGCCGCGTCTTCGCGCCTCGGGTGGCAGAGGCGGGCGCGATCGTGGTCGATAACTCCTCGGCGTGGCGCAAGGACCCCGACGTCCCGCTCGTCGTCTCCGAGGTGAACCCCGAGGACGCGATCAACCCGCCGAAGGGCATCATCGCCAACCCGAATTGCACCACGATGGCCGCGATGCCGGTGCTCAAGCCGCTGCACGACGCGGCCGGCCTGCAGCGGCTCATCGTCGCCACCTACCAGGCCGTCTCCGGCTCCGGGATCGCCGGCGTCGCCGCGCTGACCAACCAGATCGCCGCCATCGACGACCCGGCGGTGCTGGCGCTGAGCGGTGCCGCGGTTCCGGCGGGCGACATCGCGCCCTACCAGCGCCCCATCGCCTACAACGTGATCGCGCTGGCCGGCTCCCTGCTGGACGACGGCTCCGGCGAGACCGACGAGGAGGCGAAGCTGCGCCACGAGTCGCGCAAGATCCTGCACCTGCCGGAGCTGGCGGTGGCGGGAACCTGCGTGCGCGTCCCCGTCTACAGCGGCCATTCGCTGTCGATTCACGCCGAGTTCGCCGAGGAGATCAGCGTCAGCCGGGCCCGGGGCCTGCTCGCCACCGCCCCGGGCGTGGCCCTGGACGACGTGCCCAACCCGCGAACCGCCGCCGGTCAGGACCCGAGCTACGTGGGCCGGATCCGCACCGACCAGTCGGTCCCCGGGGGCCGCGGCCTGGTGCTGTTCGTCTCCTGCGACAACCTGCGCAAGGGCGCGGCGCTCAACGCGGTCCAGGTGGCCGAGCTCGTGGCCGCGCGATGACCCGGCTCGCCGTCATCGGCGCCGGCGTCATGGGCGAGGCGCTGGTCTCCGGCCTGGTCAAGGCGGGCTGGGCGCCCACCGACATCACCGCCGCCGATCGGCGCGAGTTTCGCCGCACCGAGATGCACCAGGCCCACGGGGTCAACGTCGTGGCCGGCAACGCCGACGCGGCCCGCGGCGCCGACACGGTGGTGCTCGTGGTCAAGCCGCAGGACGTCAGCGACGTGCTGCCGGAGATCTCGCCGGTGCTCGGCCCCGGTGCGCTGGTCGTGTCGCTGTGCGCCGGGATCACCACCGCGCAGCTGGAGGAGCACCTGCCCGCCGGCACCCCCGTCGTCCGCGTGATGCCGAACACCCCCGCCCTGGTGGGCGAGGGGATGGCGGCCCTGTCGGCGGGCTCGCACGCCAGCGAGGGCGACCTGGGGCATGCCACAGAGCTCATGAGCGCGCTGGGCAAGGCGATCACGGTGCCAGAGCGCTACCAGGACGCCGTGACCGCGATCTCCGGGTCCGGGCCGGCCTACCTCTTCTTCGTCGTGGAGGCGATGATCGACGCGGGCGTCATGCTGGGCCTGCCCCGCGACGTCTCCACCCTGCTGGTCGTCCAGACCATGTACGGCTCGGCGCACCTGCTGCGCGAGTCGGGCACCCACCCGACCGTGCTGCGGGAGCAGGTGACCTCGCCCGGCGGCACCACCGCCGCGGCGCTGCGCCAGCTGGAGGACCACCGGGTCAAGGCGGCCTTCATCACCGCGATGGAGGCGGCCCGCGACCGCAGCCGGGCCCTGTCGCAGGCCGCCCGGTAGCACCCCGATTCGCCGCGGCATCGGCAAGTCGGTAAGCTGTGGGACTTGGCTGGGTCGTCCAGCCTGCTCCCTCCGGGATGCCCCCGGAACATGTGCATTTTCCCGGCTCGTCACGGTGACGAACCGACATCGAGAGGTCTGCCAGTGGGTTCGGTCATCAAGAAGCGCCGCAAGCGGATGGCGAAGAAGAAGCACCGCAAGCTGCTCAAGAAGACGCGCATTCAGCGTCGTCGCGCGGGCAAGTAGGCGCTCGACCCCTCCCGGTGGTCCACACGGCCACTGACATGGAACGCGACACCAGCCCCCCTCGGGTGCTGGTGCTCGTGCGCGCCGGCTGCCACCTCTGCGTCGACGCGGTGGAGGTCGTCTCCCGCGTCTGCGCCGAGGTCGGCTCGTCCTGGTCGACCAGGGACGTGGACGACGACCCCGCGCTGCGGGCACAGTTCACCGACCATGTGCCGGTGACTTTCGTTGACGGACGCCAGCTGTCGCTGTGGTTCGTGGACGAGGCGCGCCTGCGGGCCGCGCTGACCTCGTCGCCCTGATCGCTCGGCCACGGGCGACGAAGGTGCGCCGTGGGGTCAGGGCACCCCACGGACTCCGCGAATCGATGAACTCGGGGCACCGCATCAATCGGCCGGCATCGCGGAGAGCGGCCTGGGCGGCTGGGCCGTCGGGGCCGACAGGCGCCTAGTCGTCGACGCTGAAGAGCACGGCGCCGCGCGCCACGTCCTGGCCCACCAGCGGTGAGCCGAGCGACCCACCGGCGCGGTCGAGGACGACGATCACCGCGGGGGGCAACAGGTTCTCTCCGGTGAGCTCACCCGGGTTCCTGCGGATCAGCTCGTCGCCCGCGGCGACCGCGGCCCCCTCGGTGACGAGCAGTTCGAATCCCTTCCCGCCCGGCCGAACGGTGTTGATGCCCAGGTGCACGAGGATCGCGAACCCCCCGGCGGCGCTCATGGCGAACGCGTGCGGGTGCAGCTTCACGATGGTGCCCGCCACCGGCGCGATGACGGTCTCGGCGAGCGGGGCGGGCTCGATGGCGGCGCCGGGGCCCACCAGCTCCGCGGCGAAAACGGGGTCGTCCACGTCCGCCAGCGCCAGCACGCGCCCGCTGCAGGGCGCCAGGACGTCGGTCACAGCAGGTCCTGGATGTCGTCGGTGAGGTTCTCGGCCTCGGGGCCCACCACGACCTGCACCACGGTGCCGGCGGAGATGACGCCGTAGGCGCCGGCCGCCCTGAGGGCCGCCTCGTCCACCCGGCTCGGGTCGCTGACCTCAGTGCGCAGCCGCGTGATGCACGCCTCGATCTCAACGACGTTGCCGGCGCCGCCGAGCGCGGCGACGATCCTCTCTGCCTTGGACGCCATGGGGGCCCGTCCTCTCGCTAGGTCCGCGACGCGGACGCTTGACAACCTGCGGACGACGGTAGCAGTATTTCTGCTATTGGTACAGACCAGTGCGTACCAGTTCAGACCAGATAAGGATCTCCACATGGTGAGCATCACCGACGGGCCGCTACCCAAGCATCAGCAGATGCGGGAGCTGATCGTCGGCCTCGCCGTGCCCGGACAGTCGATCCCCTCCGAGCGTGAGCTGGCGCTCCAGTACGGCGTCTCCCGGGCCACGGTGCGGCAGGCGATCGACGGGCTGGTGACCGACGGACTGCTGCAGCGGATCCTGGGAAAGGGGACGTTCGCCGTGCAGCCCCGGCTCGTGAGCCAGCTGCATCTCGCGTCCTTCAGTCAGGACATGCGGCAGCGTGGGCTGGTTCCCTCGACCAGGCTTCTGGCGGCGGCACGCACCCTGCCGCCACCCCGGGCGCGGGCGTCGCTGGACCTGGCGGAGGGCGAGAGCGCCTGGAGGGTTCGCCGGGTCCGGCTCGCCGACGGCGAGCCGATCGCGCTGGAGGACGGCTACTACCCCTGCCGGCTGTTTCCCGATCTCGGGACCCTCGACCTGGTGGGGGGCTCGCTGTACCGGTTGATGGGGGAGCACTACGGCCTGTGGGTGGATCAGGCCGAACAGACGTTGTGGGGCGAGTGCATCGACGCGGAGTGCGCCGAGATCCTCTCGACCTCGACCGACACCCCGCTCCTGGTCTTCCTGCGTCACTCCAAGGCGGGTCGCGAGCCCGTCGAGTACGTGATCTCCAAGTACCGCGGAGATCGTTATCAGCTGCACATGTCTCTGTCGAGCGCTGGGCAGCATCCACATCCGATGGAAGGAAAGAGATCGTGACGACTGACATGTCCACTGTGGGCGGGCGGCTCAATCTTGCGCCGCTGCAGAAGTTCGGACGTTCCCTGATGTTGCCGATCGCGTCGCTGCCCGCGGCGGGTCTGCTGCTGCGGTTTGGGCAGCCTGATGTGTTGGGTAAGGATG
>CAZBMH010000077.1:0-11160 GCA_964492685.1 uncultured Micropruina sp. | reverse complement strand
CGTACTTCATCACCAGCTCGGTGCCGCGCTTGGCCATGGCGATGCACTGGGCCTCATCGATGCCGAACACGACCCGGCGGAACAGCTCCGCGGTCGCGTTGTACAGGTGGATGGTGGCCCGCTGGGCGCCGATCAGCGACTGGGCGGTGCGCTCGATCAGGTCCTCGCGCGCCTGGGTCAGCACGCTGATGGTGACGTCATCGGGGACGTGCCCGCCGGTGATCAGGCCGCGGACGAAGTCGAAGTCGGTCTGGGACGCCGACGGGAAGCCGATCTCGATCTCCTTGTACCCCATCCGCACCAGCAGGTCGAACATCTTCCGCTTGCGGGACGGGGTCATCGGGTCGATCAGCGCCTGGTTACCGTCGCGCAGGTCGGTCGACAGCCAGCGGGGGGCGTGGGTGATCTTCTGGGCCGGCCAGGTGCGGTCGGGCAGGTCGATCGGGACGAAGGGGGTGTAGCGATCGATCGGCATCGGCGACGGCAGTTGCACGGGCTTCGGCTGGATGCGCGTGGGAAAGGTGGTCATGGTTCCTCGTTCGTGGTGGCTGGAGGTCCAGGCGCGTGAAAGAACACCGCAACGAGGAAGCCTGAACTAAATCGAGGCCTCGCTGCGGCGGCCAAGGAGGAGGCTCACCACTGCCATGGCGCTACCTTGCCACAGATCCCCCGTCGCGTCACCCGGCGTCCGCCTGCCAGACCTCGCTGGATCCGTCCTCGGGGAGCACCGCCTCGGCGGGCTGGCCCTCGTCTTGGCCCACCTCGGGCAGCAGCTCGCGCGCCTGCGCCCGCGACATGCCGGAGAGCTGGAGCAGGTCGATGACCACCGAGCGCATCACCGAGACCAGGACGGTCGTGCGCCAGTCGCCCGCCGCCAGGGCGGTCGGCGAGCACGCCTCCGCCAGGGCGGCCGCCTGGCGGCGCGACTCGGTGGGCTCCTGCCAGTGGGCGATCTCGTGCGCGTGTGCATGCAGGGCGACGGCGGCGTCCTGCAGCAGCCCGGCCACGACCGGCTGCGGGCCCGCCTCCTGCAGGATGCCGCGCGACTGGCGCAGCAGCAGCTCCAGCGTGTGGGTCAGCCGGGTGGCCAGCGCCAGCTGGCGGCCGAGCTCGGCCAGGGCGGGCCGGTCACGGCGCAGCGTGGGGTTCAACCGGGCGATCTGCACCGCCGAGTTGATCGCGTCGGCGGTGTCCGCGAGTAGCTCCTCGACGCCCCGCAGCTGCGCGTCGGCATCCAGCAGCTGCTCGGCGTCGTCGGCGGCCAGGGCGGCCGCGAGGCTCTCGGCGGGGGTGGCCAGGTCGGCGAACAGTCCCGCCACGAACCGGCGCGGCCGACGGACCAGGTCGCGTGGAACCAGGACGCTGACGAGGAAGGCGATGAGAGCCCCCGTGAGGGCGTCGAGCATCCGCTCGACGCCGCCGGTGGTCCCAGCGAGGTTGCCCATCCCGATGACGACCATCGCGTTGACCCCGGCCTGCATCGTGAACAGGGTGCCCCGGTCGAGGATGCGCCCGGCGAGGGCCGCCACGATCAGGCCCAGGCCGAGCTGCCAGCCGCCGGAGCCGACCAGGAGGAACACCGCCTCGCCGATGCCGACCCCCAGGACGGCCCCCAGGCCGAGCTCGGCCACGTTGCGGGGCAGCTGGTTGCGGGTGAACCCGAGGCAGATCCACGCCGCGACCGGGGCGAAGAACGGCGACGGGTGGCCCAGGAGGTCGTGCGCGACGTGATAGGCGACGAAGGCCGCGACGCTGGCCCAGAGCACCGGGACGAGGGCGAGGCCGGCGCGGCGCGCGCTCTGCCGGAGCCGAACCTTCGCGAAGAGCAGCCAGCGGCGCAGGTCCAGCAACCGGCGCCCGCCGTCGGGATCGAGGGTGCGTTCGGCGCCGCCGGTGTTGGCCACCCGGCGAGGATATCGGCGCCCGCCACCCCTCGCCCCGCCGGGCCGGCACCGATCGAGGACTACTGGGCAACGCGTAGGCTTTGCACAGGGAATTCACAGCGAGCTGACGAACCCTGGAGCCATGTCGATGACGGAACAGCAAGCACCCCAGTACACCCCGGGGCCGGCCGGCCCCGGCTACGGCCAAACCCCCTGGTACCCCGCGACGCCGACGCCGCCTCCCCTCACCCAGCCGACGCCCGCCAGGGCACCCGGCCGCGCGGCGCTCATCATCGCCACCAGCGCCTTGAGCGCCGTGATCGGCGCCGGCGCGGGAGTCGGCGGCTACGTCCTGACGGCCGGGCAGGTCGCCCCCGGCGGAACCATCACCGTGAGCACCGCCGCGGCCCCCGCCTCGCCCGCCGTCGACGGCAGCATCGGCGCGGCGGCCGGCGTCATCAGCCCGTCCGTGGTCACGATCACGGTGCAGGGCCAGCAGGCCGGCGACATCGGCACCGGCGTCATCATCGACACCCAGGGCCACATCCTCACCAACAACCACGTCGTCGCCACCACGGGCCAGAGCACGATCACGGTCACCCTGGACGACGGGCGGACGATGCCGGCCACCGTGGTCGGCACGGCCCCGTCCACCGACCTCGCCGTGGTGAAGGTGAGCGACGGCGGCTCCCTGACCCCAGCGAGGTTCGCCACCTCGAGCTCGGTCGCCCTCGGGCAGGCCGTGGTGGCCGTGGGCGCGCCGTTGGGTCTCAGCGACACCGTGACCAGCGGCATCGTGTCGGCGACGGCGCGTCCCGTGCGCTCGGGCAACGACGACAACGCGGTCTACCAGGCGGTTCAGACCGACACGTCGATCAACCCGGGCAACTCCGGTGGGCCGCTGGTGAACCTGAACGGCGAGGTGGTGGGCATCAACTCCTCGATCGCCACGGTCTCCTCCTCGTCCACGTCGCAGTCGGGCAACATCGGGATCGGCTTCGCGATCCCCGCCGACGTGGCGGTGCGGGTGGCGCAGAACCTGATCAACACCGGCTCGTCCCCCGACGCGGCGCTGGGCGTGAAGGTCGCCACCGGAGGCTCGCTGGCCAGCGAGACCACCTCGACCGGGGTCACCCTGGGGACGGTCGACGCGGGCAAGGCCGCCGCTGCTGCCGGACTACAGGCGGGCGACGTGGTCACCCAGCTGGGCCAGTTCCGCACCACCACCTCGGACGGCCTGATCGCCGCGGTTCGCTACTACGCCCCGGGCACGAAGGTCGACCTCGCCTACACCCGCGGCGGCCAGAGCACCACCGTCCAGGTGACCCTCGGCACCAGCTGAGGTCTCCGGGGCGGAGCCGCCCGTCAGGTTCGGTACCGGTGGTGTTGACGGATGATCCGCGTTCCCGCACCGCCGCGTGCGGGCGCGGCGAACACCGGCTTGCCCTGAAGGTCGAAGCTGATCTGCCAATTGCGTTCCGGGGTCGTTGCGGCTGGGGCTCGACGAGCCGATGGTGATGGCGACACAGCAGGACGGCGTTACTCAGGTCGGAGCGTCCCCCAGCCCACCACGGGACGAGGTGGTGGGCTTCGCAGTCGCCGACCGGCCGGTCGCAGGCCGGGAAGGCGCAACCGGCGTCGCGGACCGCGAGGGCGGCGCGCTGCGGCCCCGTGAACAGCCGGTGCTCGCGGCCGACGTCCAGGGGTTGGCCGTCGCCGCCCAGCACGATCGGGATGATGCCCGCGTGACAGGCGAGCCGGCGAGCCATGGCCGGGGTGACGGGCTCACCGGAGACCACCAGGAACGCGCCGCGGCGCCCTCGGCCGGTCGCAGTGGCGCCCCCTTGGGGCTCGTCCTCGCGCAGCGCGACGAGACCCCGGTCGGCCAGCCGCCCGAGCAGCCGCTCGTAATCCAGCGTCACCAGCACGCGCGTCCCGAGCAAGGGCGGCGCATCGGAGGCGCAGGGTGCATGATGTGCCACCGCCTGGGCCAGCACGTCCGCGGCCGCCTGGGACAGCGCGGTCCCCACCCCCGCGAGCACGTCACGGGCCCGCAGCTTGGCGGCCAGCGACGCCACATGGGTCACGAATAGCTCCCCGTCCGGGGCCGGCAGCTTCCCTGACAGCAGCAAGCCCCCGTCGACGTCCCAACGCCAAGAGAGGAACCGGGATCGCTGCTGCGAACGCTCCGCGCGCTCCAACGCCGCCGCGTCCGCCGCCTCGGCGACCTCGGGAGCCACCGCCTCGACCGCACGATTGACCAGCCGGCGCAGCCCGGACGGGTTGAACTCGGCGGCAAAGCCCACCAGTTGCTCGGCGACGGCCTCGCGGCGACCCGCGTCCAGTTCCTCGGGCAACCGTTCCAGGCCGTGCACGATCACGGACGCCTGCTCCGCCGACAGCCCACCGGCCGCCAACGCGGCTGAGACCGAGGGCCATTGCTCCAGCCCGGTCGCCAACGCGATGTCGGCGCGCGCCGACCGCACCGTGTGCGAGTTGGTGATCGCCAACCAGGAGGCCGTCGGCAGCGACGCCTCCCGCAGGCTGGCCTGGCGGCGCTCCACCTCCCCCAGCAGCCGCAGCCACTGGGCCTGGGCGCGCGAGACCTCCCGCTGCGCCGAGGCGGCCATCGACAGGAGGAGCCGATCAGACACCTGCCAGGGCTCGCTGGACACCAGCTCCATCGACTCCCAATCGGGCTCCTCCGGCGGCTCGCCGGGATCGATGTCAGCGGTCGAGAAGAAGCAGAAGCCCGGTTCGAACCGAGACAGCCACTCCCCCATATCCATGCGCCTATTCTACCCCTGACAACGCCTCTTAACAAGAGAATCGAACATCTATTCGAGTCGCGAACCCGACGTCGAACACCGCCTCGTCAGCATCGGCTAACCTCACCCCATGCTGGTGCTGCTCTCCCCCGCGAAGTCGCTCGACTACGCCTCGCCGCTGCCCACCCGGAAGCGCTCCGAGCCGCGGCTGCTGGACGAGTCGCAGCGGCTGATCGAGATCATGCGGGGCAAGAGCGTCTCCGAGATCGCCGCCCTGATGCACCTGTCGGACGACCTCGCCGCCCTCAACGCGCAGCGGTATGCGGACTTCCGGCTGCCGTTCACCACGAAGGACGCCCGCCCCGCCCTGCTGGCCATGGTCGGGGACGTGTACCGCGGGATGGCGGTGCGCGACCGGTGGGACGAGCGCGACTACACCGAGGCCCAGAAGACCGTGCGGATCCTCTCGGGTCTGTACGGGGTGCTGCGGCCGCTGGACCTGATGCAGCCCTACCGCCTGGAGATGGGCACCCCGCTGCGCACCGACCGCGGCGCGAACCTGTACGACTTCTGGGGCGCCGCGATCACCGACATAGTGCGCGTGGACCTCGCGGCCTCGCCCGGCGCCGAGGTGGTCGTCAACCTCGCCTCCCAGGAGTACGCCAAGTCCGTGCGGTTCGCCGAGCTCGACGCCCGCGTCATCAGCCCCCGCTTCGAGGACACCGACGCCCGTGGCCGCCGCAGCGTGATGTCGTTCTTCGCCAAGCACGCCCGCGGCGTCATGGCCTCGTGGCTGGTGCGCCATCGCGCCCGAACCCCCGGCGCGCTGACCTCGTTCGCCGAGGACGGCTACCGCCTCGACAAGGCCGCCTCCACCGCGGACCGGCCCGTCTTCGTCCGGGCGTTCGCGGATCGGGCGCCGACCCCCGCGTAGCGGCAAGGTGAGGGGCCTGCGGCATCGCAATTACCCACCCCGCCCGCCGCGGCCTACCGTGGGGGCATGACGAGCCCTGCGGCCCCGGTCGCGCACAGCATCAACACCGACGAACACACCGTGACCCTGAGCGTGATGGGGGCCACCGGACCGCGGAGCCGCCTGATCATCGACACCTCCCGCGACGGCGTCTGGGTGTTCACGAATCGGTCGTCGGTGACGTCCGCCGACGCGACCGCCCTGGGGGGCGAACTCCGCGCCGTCGCACCCGAGGGCACCGACCTGCTGCTGTGGGACGTGTCCCCGGGCAGCGCGTTCGACCGGATCGCCCGCGCCGGCGGTTGGCGGTTGCGCACGGTCAAGGTATTCGTCGAGCGGAACCTCACGACGCTGGGCAACTCCACGGACCCGGTGACCGCCCGCTGGTCCCTCGCCACCCTCGCCGACGTCGGAGTGGAGGAATTCGCGGCCCTGCTGCTGCGCGCCTCCCAGGGGGACCCGTTCGAGACGTCCACGGCGGAGTCGGCGACGTCCGATCTGCAGGCGCTCATCGACGGCGCCGGCGACGCGTTCGATCCCACCCAGTGGGTGATCGCCTCGGACGGAAACGGCGTCATCGGCGCGGTCCTCCCGCAGCGGCAGTCGGACGCGCCGAAGACCGGGACCATCCTCTACATGGGCGTCATCCCGGAACGCCGCACCCAGGGGCACGGTGCCCGCCTGCACCTGCTCGGCCTGCAGCGGCTGCGCCGCCTCGGGGTGGAGAAGTACGTGGGCTCCACCGACCAGCAGAACAGGGCGATGATCCAGGTCTTCCGCCAGAACGGCACCCAGGCCACCCGCACCCAGACGTACTACACCCGCTGAGGACACCCCCTCGCCGTGACCCCGCGCCATGGCCCGGTCCGGCAGGATGGGTTCATGGCACCCCCCGCCCCCGCGACCGTCGACGGCGTCGCCGCCTTCTACACCGACGCTGATCCCGGCCCGCTGCAGCGGATCAGCCTGATCGTTCGCGCGGGGGTGGCCGACGAAACGCTGCCGACGACCGGCACGCTGGAACTCCTGGGGCTGTACGCACTCGAGATCGACCCGCCTCCCTACGCTTCGCTGGGGCTCTCGCTGAGCCCCCATCTCCTCGCCATTGACGTGACGGCTCCCCCGGCCGACCTGGGCCCCCTGCTCGCCACCGTCATCGCCCGGCTCCGGGCACCCAACCCCGATCAGCTGCGCACCATGGCCCGGCTCCTCGCCGACGAGCCCCCGCAGGAAGCGTCCTCGGTCGAGTTCGCCCTGCTCAATCGCTATGGCGCCCAGGGGCCCGGCCTCGTGGCCTTCCCCGACGCCGGGCTGCGCGCCTTCGACCCCGGCCTCGCGCTCGCGACGGCGCGCCGGGCCTTCGTCGCGGGCAATGCGGTCCTGGCTTCGGACGCGCGGTTGCCCGCTGACCTGAGGGTGGAGTTGCCGCCGGGTCCCCGGTGGCCGGCCGTCGACCCCACTCCGTGGCCGCCCCGCTACCCGGCGGGCTATTCGCACCCCTCCCCACACGACATGATCATCACGGCCACCGTCCCCCACGGGGAGGCCGCCCGAACCGCCGGCCGACTGCTGACCGCCAGGATCACCCGGGCGCTACGCCACGAACTCGGCCTGGTGTACAGCCCCGCGCCGGTCAGCATTCCGTTCGTCCATCACGACCTGATCGGGGTTCACACCGACGTGCCCGCGCCCCACCTGGACGCCGCGATCGCGAGGGCCTTCGAGGCGATCATGGACCTGGCCGGCCACGGCCCCACCCCGCAGGAACTGAGCGAGGATGCCCGGGCCACCCTCGCCCAGTTGACCCCCGAGTCCGCCGAGCGACACCTGCCCTGGCGGCAGGCGCACCAGCACCTCGCCGGGGAGACCCCCTCGTCGCTGCTCGACATCCGACTCGAGACGCTCGCCATCGATCCGAGCGCGGTGAGCAATCTGGTGGACGGCATGATCGACACGGTGATGCTGGGCGTCCCGGGCGGAACGCACACCAGCGTGGCCGAACTCGAGTGGGAGGCCGGTCCCCGGGACGCGCGGATCGCGGGCCGTCGCTTCGACTTTCGGCGCGGGGTCCTGGTGAACGAGAGCAGCGCCTCCCCCTCGCACGTCCTCTCGCCCCAGGGGGTCCTGTATCGCGGCGCCGCCGTGGGCGTCGCCATCCCGCTGCGGGAGGTGGCGGCGATGTTCGCCTGGCCGGACGGGGCCCGTCAGCTGATCCGCCCCGATGGCTACCAGGTCGTCATCGAGCCCAGCCTCATCGCACGGGGCGACGACCTTATCCGGGCGCTGGACGGGGTCGTCCCCTCCGACCGCGTGATCCCACGTCCGCCAAGGGACGCGGGCGAAGTGCCCGCCGCGCTCTCGCCCGTGGAACGGCTGCTGCTCCCGGAACGCCCACCAGTCGCGCTCGGCAGCGTCGTGGTTCTGCTGGCGGGGATCTCGTGGTTCGTGAACAGCGGCATGCCGCCCCAGGCCGGCCCCGCCCTCATCGCGCTGGTCATCATCGTCGCTCTGGCGAATGCCGCGCGCGTCACCGGCGGTCCACCGGAGCCACCCGGCCCGCCCGGACAACCGGAGAGGGCCGCCGGTCCCCGGCTGCGACATCCGACGTCGCGCGGCGGTCCCGATCGGCCAATGGACCCCCGGACGGAGGTGAGCTGACGTGCCGGTTATCACCACGTCCATTGACGGGGTTGAGGTTTTCTGGACAGCGTCCGGCCGGCAACGCCTGGCCGCCTCCCTGATCTTTCGCGTCGGGGCCGCGGACGAGACCCTGACCACCGCGGGCAGCACCCATCTTCTTGAGCACCTGTTCCTCCACGGCGAGCCGCCGGCGTCCGTGGAGGTGAACGGATCAACGTCGCCGCTGCTGGTGTCGCTGGATGTCCTTGGCCCACCCGACGCCGTGGCCGAACACCTCAACCGCCTGTGCCGGCGGGTCAGCCGGTTTCCCCTGGAGGAGGTGGCACACGAGCGTCGGGTGCTGGCGGCCGAGGGCGCCGCCCGCCCCGTCAGCGTCCTGGGCCGGGTTCTGGCGGCCCGCTACGGGGCCACGGGCCCGGGCCTGACCGCCTGGGGGGATTACGCCGTCGGCAGCCTGGAAGGGCCCCAGCTGCAGGCCTGGCTCGCCGCCCGCTTCACCGCGGGGAACGCCGCCTTGGCGCTGGACGGCCCGGTGCCGACCAATCTGCGCCTCCCGCTGCCACCGGGGCCGCGGCTCCCGACCCCCCGCCCCACGCCCCGGCCGCTGCCCTTCCCCGTGATCGTCGACGGGTTCGATGACGCCGTCACGCTCTCCGGGCTGGTCACACGGGGACCCGCTGTGGCACCGGCGCTGGCCATCTGGCGCCGCCGCGCACGTCGCTCACTCGTGGGCACAATCGGGCCGCGCGCCCAGGTGTTGGGGCTGTCTGAGTTCGCCGGGCCAGATCCGGTTGTCGGCCTCCTGGTTCGCGTCGAACGTCGCGGCGCCGCCGGCTGCCTGCGGGTGCTGCGGGCCGAGCTGGCGGAGCTGGTCGCCACGGGCGCGACCGAGCGGGAGCTGGCCGACGAACTGCAGGTGGCCCGCCTGGTGGCGGCAACCCCAGACACCGCACGGGCGGAGCCCTGGGCGGCGGCCCGACTCAACCTCATCGGCGTGATGGACGAGGACGCCGACGCCCGGTTGGCCGCCCAGGCCGCGGTCACCCCCGCCGACGTGGCGGCCGTGCTGGCCGAGGTCCAGCGGACCCTGATCGTCCAGGCGCCCGCTGGGACGGAGCTGGGAGCAGAACCGGACCTGCGCAGGACACCGGTCGACGACCCGGCTCCGGAGCCAGGCGCCATCACCTTCCGGTCCGCCGGGCCGCGCGGACTGCTGGTTCGCGCCGCCCCCGTCATCCGCCTTGGGGCGAGCACCATCACCTACCGGACCGCAACGGAGGACTTCACCCTGGGGCTCTCGGACCTGGCCGCCGCCAGCTTCCGCCCCGACGGGGCCTGCCGACTGGTGAGCCGCTCCGGGGACACGCTGCGCCTGGAACCCACCCTGTGGAACCGGGGGCCACGGCTCGCCTCGCTGCTGCGCCAACGGATCCCACCGCACCTCATCCTCCAGCTCGACCCCGTCCCGGCCGACCAGCTTCCCAAGCCGGACGGCTGGCGGGAGCTGTACGCGTCGGCCGTCCGACGCCTCGCAGGGAAAGGGCGGGCCCGGCGCTAGAAGCCGAGGCGGTTCAGGTACTTGGGGTTGCGCTGCCAGTCCTTGAGCACCTTCACCCGCAGGTCCAGGTGCACGGGCATGCCGATGAGCTTGGCGATCTGCAGCCGCGCCGTCTGACCGACCTGCTTCAGCCGCTCGCCGCGGTGGCCGATCACGATCCCCTTCTGGGAGTCCCGCTCCACGACCATCGAGGCGAAGATGTCCATCAGCGGCTTGTTCTCGGGGCGATCGGGCCGCAGCCCCATCTCCTCGATGGTGACGGTGATCGAGTGCGGCAGCTCGTCCTGAACCCCCTCCAGCACCGCCTCGCGGATCAGCTCGGCGATCCGCAGCTCGGTCGGCTCGTCGGTGATCTCGCCGTCGGGGTACAGCTGCGGGCCCTCGGGCAGCAGCTTGATCAGCTCGTCGGTGACGATGCCGACCTGGTCGCCGGTCAGCGCCGACACCGGGATGATGGACGCCCACCGGATGCCCAGTTCCTCCTCCAAGGAGGCGATCTTCATCAGGTGCTGGGCCATCCGCGTGGGCGACACCAGGTCCGACTTGGTGGCCAGTGCGACCAGCGTCGGCCGCTTGGGCAGCGCCGCGATCTCGCCCACTAGATAGGTGTCGCCGGGGCCGATCCGCTGGTTGGACGGCAGGCAGACGCCCACAACATCGACCTCGGCCCACGTCTCTCGGACGAGGTCGTTGAGCCGCTCCCCCAACAGGGTGCGCGGCCGGTGCAGCCCCGGGGTGTCGATCAGAATCAGCTGGGCGTCGTCCCGGTTGACGATGCCGCGCACGGCGTGGCGGGTCGTCTGGGGCTTGGACGAGGCGATGGCGATCTTCTGGCCGACGAGCGCGTTGGTCAGGGTCGACTTGCCCGCATTCGGGCGCCCCACGAAACACGCGAAGCCGGAGCGAAAACTCATGAGCTGCCTTCCCTGGCGGATTCGGCCAGTTGTGCGGCCGCCTCGGCGGCCTGGTCTGCCGGGTCCTCGTCCTCGACCAGGGTGGCCAGGACGGTGCGGATGGAGTTGCGGCGCCCGGTGCCCCGCTCCGCGGTCAGCTCAATCCCCTGCCAGCGGACGGACGAGCCCGGGATCGGGACCTTGTCGAGTTCCTTTGCCATGAGGCCGAGCACGGTGTCGACGTCGTCGTCGTCCAGCTTCAACCCGAACAGCTCGCCCAGGTCCTGGACGTTCAGCCGGGCCGACACCCGGTAGCGGTTGGGGGCGGTCTCGACGGCAGGCGGCACCTCCTGGTCGTACTCGTCGACGATCTCGCCGACGATCTCCTCCAGGATGTCCTCGATGGTGGCCAGCCCGGCGGTGCCGCCGAACTCGTCCACCACGA
>CAZBMH010000076.1:0-11169 GCA_964492685.1 uncultured Micropruina sp. | reverse complement strand
CAACTGGTCGAGGAACCAGTCGTAGAGCGCCCGGTGGCTGTCGAACTCCAGGGTGCACAGCGAGTGAGTGACCCCCTCCAGGGCGTCGGACTGCCCGTGCGCCCAGTCGTAGGTGGGGTAGAGGCACCACTGGTCGCCGGTGTTGTGGTGGTGGGCGTGCCGGATCCGGTACATCACCGGGTCGCGCAGCCACATGTTCTCGGCCTGCATGTCGATCTTGGCGCGCAGGCAGCGGGAGCCGTCGGGAAACTCCCCGGCCCGCATCCGGCGGAGCAGGTCGAGGTTCTCCTCGGGGCTGCGGTTGCGGAACGGCGACTCGATCCCCGGCTTGCCGAAGCCGCCGCGCTGGGCCGAGATCGTCTCGGCGTCGGAGTCGTCGACGTAGGCCTTGCCCGCCGCCACCAGGTGCTCGGCCCAGTCGTAGAGCTGGCCGAAGTAGTCCGAGGCGTGGACGACCGCGCCGGGGGTGTAGCCGAGCCAGGCGATGTCGTCCTTGATCGAGTCGACGTACTCGGCCTCCTCGGTACCCGGGTTGGTGTCGTCCAGCCGCAGCAGGCAGACGCCGCCGAAGTCGGCGGCGACCCCGAAGTCCTGGACGATCGCCTTGGCGTGGCCGATGTGCAGGTAGCCGTTGGGCTCGGGGGGGAAGCGCGTCTGTACCCGCTGGTAGGTCCCCGCCTCGAGGTCGGCGCGCACGATGTCGCGGATGAAGTCGTTGGTGCCCCCGGCGTCGCTCATGCGCAGAAGGCTACCGGCCCGGCGTGGGCACCCCGTCCGCGGCCAGACTCAGCCCAGGTCGTAGAGCCGGAACAGCACGGCTGCGTCCAGCCCGACGGCGCGGCCCTGCCCCTCGAAGGCCCCGGTGAGCAGGTCCTCGGGGGTGGGATGCCAGGTCAGGTCGGCCAGGTAGGCCTCGTGACAGGACAGCGAGGCGATCGCGGCCGCCTTGGACGCCTCGTCCACCCGGAACGCGTGGGTGGGCGGGGTGCCGCCCCCGACCAGGATGCGACGGGTGTGCCACTTGGGCAGCCCCTCCGCCGCGGCCAGCTCGGGGAACACCCAGGTGTTGTCCGCGTCGCGGACGGCGTCGATGCACGCCCTCCCCGCGGCCCGATGGTCGGCTTGGTTGAGCCCCCAGGGGGCCTCGAAGTCGAAGTTCATGGTGACCACGGTGTCGGGGGTGAACCGGCGGATCTCCCGGGCGATGTCACGGCGAAGCCCCAGCCCCTCCGTGAGGTGGCCGTCCGGATGATCGAGGATGGTCAGGTGCTCGACGCCCACGGCGGCGCACGCGCGGCGCTGCTCCTCCGAGCGCAGCGGGCCCACCTCGCCGGGTGGTCGCTGCATGCCGGCCTCGCCGGCGGTCAGCAGGAGATACGCCACGGCCACGCCGCCTCGCACCCAGTGCGACACCACGGCCGACATCCCGTACTCCATGTCGTCGGGGTGGGCCACCACGCACAGCACGCGTCGGATGTCGTCCGGCAGCGGCGGCAGGCTCGCGGGTCGCTCGTCCTGGGTGGTCATGGGGGGTCCCTTCGCAGTGGTGGCCCCAGGCTAGTTCGCCTCGCTGGTCCGGGCCAGGGGCGGCGGGCGTCGGCGGCGGGCGGCGGCTAGGCTGACCACCGCCATGAACGCTTCCTTGCCGCCGGCGCGCCTGCGCGTCGCCCCCTCGCCCACCGGCGATCCCCATGTCGGGACCGCCTACATGTCCCTGTTCAACAAGGCCTACGCCGAGAAGACCGGCGGCCAGTTCGTGCTGCGCATCGAGGACACCGACCGCGCGCGCTACGTGGCCGACTCCGAGGGCCAGATCTACGACATGCTGCGCTGGCTCGGCCTCGACTGGGACGAGGGCCCCGACGTCGGCGGGCCCTGGGCGCCCTACCGGCAGTCGGAGCGGCTCGACACCTACCGTCCCTTCGTCGAGCGGCTGCTGGAGTCCGGGCACGCCTACCTGTGCTGGTGCAGCTCCGAGCGGCTGGCGGCGCTGCGGGCCGAGCAGCAGGCCTCCAAGGCGTCGGTGACCGGCTACGACCGGCTGTGCCTCGGCAAGACCCGCCAGGAGCGGGAGCTGCTGCCGGGCTTCTCGCCGACCCCGGTGGTGCGGATGCTGATTCCCGACGACGCCCCGCTCACCTTCACCGACGTGATCCGGGGCGAGGTGAATGCCCCCCGCCCCGACGACCAGGTGATCCTCAAGGCCGACGGTTTCCCCACCTACCATCTCGCGGTGGTGGTGGACGATCACCTGATGGGCATCACCCACGTGGTGCGCGGCGAGGAGTGGATCTCCTCCACCCCCAAGCACCTGCTGCTCTACCGGTGGCTGGGGCTGGAGGCGCCGGCGTTCGCCCACATGCCGCTGCTGCGCAACGCCGACAAGTCGAAGATCTCCAAGCGGAAGAACCCGGCGGCGCGGCTCACCTGGTTCCGGGAGCAGGGCTACCTCCCCGAGGCGCTGCTGAACTTCCTGCAGCTCATGGGTTATCCGCCGGTGGACCCGGACTCCGAGGTGGCGACGTTCGACGACTTCGTCGCCGGCTTCGACTGGGCCAAGGTGAACACCGTCGGCCCGATCTTCGACCTGAAGAAGCTGGACTGGCTGAACGGGCATTACATCCGCTCGCTCGCCTCCGAGGACCTCGCGGCCCGCATCGCCGAGCACGCGACCCGCGCGGGCCAGTGGGCGGTGGCGCCCACCGAGGAGGCGCTGGCGCTGCTGGCCCGGGCGACGCCGCTCGTCCGGGAGCGGATGGTGCTGCTCGGCGACGCCCTGCCGGCGCTCGGGTTCCTGTTCGTGCCGGACGCCCAGCTGGTGATCGCCGACGACGCCCGCGCCAACCTGGGCGACGACGCGCCCGCGGTGCTGGCGGCGTCGCTGGACGCCCTGGAGTCGCTGCCGGCGTTCACCGCCGCCGCCATCGAGGAGGCCCTGCGAGCCGCGCTGCTGGACGGGCTCGGGTTGAAGCCCCGGTTCGCCTTCGCTCCGCTGCGGGTGGCCATCAGCGGGCAGCGGGTCTCGCCGCCCCTGTTCGAGTCCATGGAGGTGTTGGGTCGGGAGTCCTCGCTGGCCCGGCTCCGGCGGCTGCTCGCCGACCTGGGGGCCTGATGTCGGTCGTCGCCATCTTCGGGGGCCGCAGCGAGATCGGTGTCGAGATCGCCGAGCGGCTCGCCGCCGGTGCCACCGTGCTGCTGCTGGCCCGACCGGGCAGCGACCTGACGACCGAGCGGCGGCGCTGCCTGGATGCGGGAGCCGTCCGGGTCGAGGGGATCGACTTCGACGCGGACGCCGTGGCCGAGCACGACGCCCTGATCGCGGGGATCGAGGAGCGCTTCGGCGCGATTGACATCGCCGTCCTGGCCTTCGGGATCCTGGGCGATCAGCGGCGCGCCGAGAGCGACACTGCCGAGGTCGTCCGGATCCTGCACACCGACTTCATCGCCCAGGCGTCGCTGTTGACCGTGCTGGCCCGGGTGATGCGGGCGCGCGGCCGCGGGACGCTGGTGGCCTTCTCGTCCGTGGCCGGGCAGCGGGTTCGCCGGGCCAACTACGTGTACGGCTCCGCCAAGGCGGGGCTGGACGGCTTCGCGTCCGGGCTGGCCGACGCGCTGCACGGCAGCGGCGTGCACCTGCTCATCGCCCGCCCGGGCTTCGTGATCGGGCGGATGACCGACGGAATGGATCCCGCCCCGTTCTCCTCCACTCCGGACCAGGTGGCCGATGCCGTCGTTCGCAGGATTCGGGCGGGCGTCGGCGTGGAGGTGTGGATCCCCTGGCAGCTGCGGGCGCTGTTCGTGGTGGCGCCGATCGTGCCGCGCGCCCTGTGGCGGCGGTTGCCCCGATGATGACCTGTTCCCAGGAGTGGGCCGAGCTGTCGGCCTACGGGACGGCCCCGGCGGCCCGCTTCTGGCTGGCCCTCGAGCAGCCCGGACCCTGGGGTCGCGACGCCTTCACCCAGTCGCGCCTCGACCCGACCCTCGGTGCCGTCCTGTCCGCGCGGTGCGCCGCGGCGGGCGGCAAGGCGCTGCTGCTGCGCCACCCTGCGGCTCATGCCGTCGCGGACGGGCCGCGCCGGGTCTTCCTCGCCGGCGGCGGCGACACCCCTTGGCTGTTCAGCGGCACCGTCGACGACCCGGAGGTGCTGCTGGGGTTGGACCTGGACGAGCCCGGCCCGCCGTCCGTGCCCTGGCTGACGGCGCAGCGGGAGCCGGTGCTGCTGGTCTGCAGCAACGGGCGCCGCGATCGCTGCTGCGCCACCCTGGGCCGCGGGGTGGCGGGGGCCTTGGACGCGCGCTTCCCGGGGCAGGTCTACGAGTGCAGCCACCTGTCGGGTCATCGCTTCGCCGCCACCGCGGTGGTGCTCCCTCTCGGCCACGTGGTGGCCCGGCTGGACGACGCGCTGGGCGCCGAGATCCTGGACGCCGCGGCCGAAGGGCGGCTGGCCGCCGGGGCGCTCGGCCCGCGGCACGACCGGGGACGGGCGCATCTGTCCCCCGAGGCGGCGGCCGCCGAGGCCGCCACGCGGTACGCCCGCGGCGACACCGCGGTTCCGCCGGGGCCGGGTGCTCGCGTGGCGGTTCACCGGCGGGCGCTTCAGGGGCCGCTGGCCGAGTCGTGTGGGGGCGACCCGCTGCCGGTCTGGGTCTGGGAGCCGGCGCCCCGGTAGCTGTCCGGCGTCAGTCGGAGGTGCTGGAAAAGACCGGCGCGCCCGCCTTGCAGGTCGCCGTCACCTTGGTCTCGCGAGACCCCTCGAACTCGACCTCCAGTCGATCGGTGCCGCCGCCCCTGCGGCCTTCCAACCGGTAGCCGTCCGCGGGGGAGGCGGATTGCAGGGTAACGATGGAGCCTCGACAGGAGACCGTCAGGCGTCCGGCGGTGCCCAGCCAGGAGTCGGTGACCGACGGGCGGGCGGTGGGCGACACGCTTGCCGTCGGCGAGGTGGTCGGGGTCGCCGTGGTGGCGGGGAGCGCCGGGAACGAGGTCCCCTGACCGCCGCGCGCGGGGGCGACCGCGGCCCCGGCCCGCTCGATCACGAACCAGATCGCCGCCGAGGTCCCCGCCACCACGAGGACCCAGGCCGCCAGCAGCAGGGGGAGCCGGCGCAGCTGGATCATGCCGCCATGATGCCACCGCTCGCCGGGCGCCTGGCGTAGGTTGGGCGTCATGACCCGGATCCTGATCGTCGAGGACGATCTGTCGATCCGCAACGCCCTGCGGCGGGGGTTGACCGAGCGCGGCGAGGCCGTGGCCGTGGCCGGCGACGGGATGAGTGGGCTTTCCCTGGCGCTCCAGGAGGACCCGGACATCGTGTTGCTCGACCTGGGGCTCCCCGACATCGACGGGCTACGCGTGCTGAGCATGCTGCGGGGGGTGAGCGACGTCCCGGTCATCGTGATCACCGCTCAGGACGACGACCGCACCACCATCAAGGCGCTGGACGCCGGCGCCGACGACTACGTCGTGAAGCCCTTCGGGACCGAGGAGGTGGCGGCCCGGATCCGCGCCGTGCTGCGGCGCGCGCCGCGGGCGGGAACCGAGGACGACATCCTGCAGCTCGGCGGGTTGTCGATCAACCCCCGGACGCGCGAGGTGAGCCGCGACGGGGAGCCCCTCGTCCTGACCAGGAAGGAATTCGACCTGCTCTTCCTCCTGGCGTCCCGTGCCGGCGACGTGGTGACCAAGCGCGAGATGCTGGCGGAGGTGTGGCAGCAGCCGTTCGGCGGCGCCGACCGCACCGTCGACGTCCACCTGAGCTGGCTGCGCCGCAAGCTGGGGGAGACCGCCGCGGAGCCCCGCTACCTTCACAGCGTCCGGGGCGTCGGCGTGCGGTTGATGGCGCCGGGGGCCGATCGAGCGCCGGATGCGTAGGCAGATCACCTGGCTTGTGGCCCTGACGACCACGGCCGTGGTCCTCTCGTTCATGATCCCGCTGGGGCTGCTGGTGCGGACGCTGGCCGAGGACCGGGCGATGGCGATGGCGGATCAGGAGGCCCGCAGCGTCGCAATCGTCGTGTCGGGGCTGCACGATCAGCCCTCCCTCGGGTCCCTTGTCGCGGCCGCCGACCGGCGGCTGCCGGCACAGACCACGGTGATTCTCCCCGAGGGCCCGGCCCTGGGCTCGCCGCTGCCCGGCTCGTCTGCCGACGCCGAGGTGACGCGGGCGGTGGCCGGTGAGGCGTTCTCGGTCATCGACGCGGCCGGGGGTCGCGTGTACGTGCCCGTGGTTGTCGAGGAGGGGACCCTCGTGGTGCGTTCCGCCGTGAGCCCCGGGCAGCTCAACGACGGCGTGCCGCAGGCCTGGACGCTGATCGGTGGGCTGAGCGTCGTGCTGACCCTGCTGGCCCTGTGGATCGCCTCCCGGCTGGGACGCTCGGTCAGCGAGCCGGTCCGCGCGGTGGCGGCTACCGCCCATCGCCTGCGTGAGGGCGATCTGGCTGCCCGCGCGCTGTTGACCGGCACGGTCGAGACCGTCGAGCTGGCACGGGCCCTGAATGGCCTGGCCGAGCGGATCTCCGGGCTGCTGGCCGCCGAGCGGGCCACCGTCGGCGACCTTGCCCATCGGCTGCGGACCCCGGTGACCGCCCTGCGGCTGGAGGCCGAGGCGCTCCGGCCGCCCGCGACCGCCGAGCGGATTGGTCAGCTGATCGGGGCGGTGCAGGAGGGGATCGACGCGGTGGTCCGCGAGGCGCGCCGCGACATCCGCGACGACCTCCCCACCCAGGCGGACGTTGCCGCCGAGGTCGCGGGGCGGGTGGGGTACTGGGCGGCGCTGGCCGAGGATCAGGGGCGGGTGCTCCAGCTCGTCCTCGTCCCGGGGCCAGTGTGGACCCGGCTGAGCCCCACCGAGGTGCGCGACATCATCGACGTCCTGGTGGACAACGTCTTCGCCCACACCGAGGAGGGGATCGGCTTCCGGGTCACGCTGAGCGTCGAGCCCGGGGTGGCGGTGCTTCGGGTCGACGACGATGGGCCGGGCTTCGCCGCACCCCGGCGCCTCGGGCACGAGCAGCGGGTGGGCTTCACGGGCCTCGGGCTGGACATCGTCCGCCGGGTCAGCGAACGCGCCGGCGGCAGCGTGGCGGTGTCCGGATCGGACCACCGCGGGGCCGCAGTGACGGTGCGGTTGCCCCTGATGCCGCCGGGCGCTGGCGGGGACGCCTAGTCGTCGTCGCCGCCCTCGTGTTCGTCGTCATCGTCGTCATCGTCGTCGTCGTGATGCCGGGCCGGGGCCGGCTTGTTCACGACCACGACCCGGACTATCGGCGGCGGTGGTGGCGGTGTCGCCTTCGGCAGCCGATATATCCGCGTGGTGGTCACGCACTCGTCACCATCCAGCACCGCGGGCGGGCGGCAGTCGAGGTACGTGGTGATCACCACCGGAACCTCCTGGCCCGGAACGATGGCCGCTGGCGTGGGTGGCTGACGGACCTGCTCATAGACGATTCCGGCTCCCAGCGTCCCCGAGAGCCCGGCGGTGATCGCCACCGCGAGATTGATCAGCTGCATGACGTCAACGCTGCCCGTCGGGGACCGGGTTGTCGCGTGGCTCAACAGCGACTTAACACGGGCATGAGGAAGGCTTGCTGGCCGCGCCGTCATCGTGGAGTCAACCGACGCCAGAGCCTTTGGAGGAACGATGCGGTACAACCCAGCGAGCCGTACCCGCTACCGCCGTCTGGTGGCCGTTGGCACCGGGCTGGTCACCTCGGGCTCGCTCGTGGCGACCGGGGCGCTGGTGGCCGTGGCCGAGAACGAGTCCGCTGCCAAGCAGGCCCGCCTGGACGCGGAGAAGCGCGCGGCCGCGGCAACCCCGGTCGTGGAGGTGACCCGCGAGCGGCCCTACCGCACGAAGGTGAAGGTCGTCACCAAGCCGGGTACCGGCGGGGTCGTGGCCTCGGGCGGCAACGCGCAGCCCACCCGGACCATCACGCGCGTCGTGCGCCGGACGACGACGTCCAGCGGATCGTGAGGATCGACCGGCCCCGCGGGGCCGCCGACGGCCGGGCGCTGGGGACCTACGCCGAGCTGACGGTCCAACCCGTCGAGGCGATCGCCGACGCGGTGGCCATCGTGGTTCCGCTGTGGCGACGGCTGGATCGCTGCGCCAGTCGCTTCCGTCCGGACAGCGACCTGAGCCGGGTGAACCGGGCCGCCGGGTCCTGGGTGAGGGTCGATCCGCTTCTGGTGGACGCGGTCGAGGTCGCTGTGGGGGCGGCGGATCACAGCGACGGGCTGGTCCATCCCCTGCTGGGAACCACGATGGTGGCGCTTGGCTACTCCCGGAGCTTCGAGACGCTGCCCGGCCACGGGCTCGTGGCGGCACGCACCTCGGTCGTCCGCGACTCCTGGCGCGCGATCGAGCTCGATCCCGACGGTGCCATCCGCATCCCGGAGGGCACGGCCCTCGACCTCGGTTCCAGCGGCAAGGCCTTCGGCGCCGATTTGGCGGCCGATGCGCTCAGCGCTCTCGACGGCGCCATCGTGAGCCTCGGCGGCGACATCGCCATCGCCGGCGCGAGCGGTGCGTGGCCGGTCCGCATCACGGAACGCGACGAGGGCGAGGACGAGGTCGTCTTCCTCGCGGGCGGCGGCCTGGCGACCTCCAGCACCCGGCGACGCCGGTGGACGGCCTCCGGGACGACGATGCACCACCTGGTCGACCCGCGCACCGGCGGCCCGGCCGCCGAGGTCTGGCGCACCGTCAGTGCCACCGGGCCCTCGGCGGCGGCGGCCAACGTGGCGGCGACGGCCGCGGTGATCCTGGGTGCCGAGGCCCCCGGCTGGCTCGCGGCCCGCGGGGTGGCGGCCAGGCTGGTCTCCCGCGACGGCGTGGTGACGCGCGTGGGTGCCTGGCCGGCGCCCGAACTCGTCGACAGCCGAAAGGGGCGATCGTGATGCTCGAAGGGCCGATGTTGTGGTTCCTGAACCGGGGGACGGGAATCGTCCTGCTGGTGCTGATGACGCTGACGGTCTGCCTCGGCATCCTGGCGAGCCACGGGCGCGCCGGCCGGGCGGTGCCCGCCTTCGTCGGCCAGCACCTCCACCGCAACGTCGGGCTGCTGTCGGTCGGCCTGTTGGCGGTGCACGCGGTGAGCGCGGTCGTCGACACCTACGTCGACATCACCTGGTGGCAGGCGATCGTCCCCTGGGGCGGGACGTACCGCCCCGTCTGGCTCGGGTTGGGCGCGCTCGCGCTGGACCTGACCATCGCCGTCACGCTGACCAGCCTGCTGCGGCACCGACTCTCGCCCCGCGCCTGGCGGGCGGTGCACCTGGCCAGCTACCTCGCCTGGGCGGTGGCCATCCTGCACGGGGTCGGCATCGGCACCGACTCGCGGACGCCCTGGTCGCTGTGGGTGAATGTCGGTTGTCTCGTCGCGGTCGTGGTGGCCCTGGTGCAACGCGCCGTCGTGGAGCTTCGGCGGACGGTGCGCGCCTGATGGCCACGATCCTGCTGCGCCCCTCGCCGGCGGCCCCCCAGGTAGCGATCGGCGTCGGACCCCGGCTGCTCGCCGGCATCGAGGAGGGCCCCGGCCTGGCGGCCCACCGGCGCCGGTGGCCCGCCCCGCCCGCCACGGAGACGGCGGCGCTGGTCCGGCTCTCCGAGCTCATCGGTCTCCGCGGTCGGGGCGGCGCCGGCTTCCCCTTCGCCCGCAAGCTGGCCACGGCGTCTCGACGCCGGGCAGTCGTCGTGGTCAACGTGAGCGAGGGCGAGCCCGCCAGCTTCAAGGACGCGGCGCTGGCCCTCACCCGGCCCCACCTGATCCTGGACGGCGCGGAGCTGGTCGCTGGCGCCCTCGGCAGCGACGAGGTCCATCTCGTCCTTCCCGAGGAGCACACGGCTGTCCGGGCCGCGGTGGCCGCCGCCATCGCCGAGCGCCCAGGTCCCGGCCCGACGTGGCGCGTACACATCGCCTCGCCGCGGTTCGTCGCCGGACAGGCGCGCGCCGTCCTGGAGCTCATGGCGGGCCGCCCGAACCTGCCCGTCACCGCGTGGGAGCCCGAGGCGTTCCGGGGCCACCGCGGCCGCCCGACGCTGCTGTCCAACGCCGAGACCTTCTCCCAACTGGCGGTGGCCACGGCCCTGGGAGCCGACGGTTTCGCCGCGTTGGGCACCGGCGAGGAGCCCGGTACCACGCTGCTGACGTTCAACGGTGACTCGGGAGGACCGGTCGTCAAGGAGGTGCCGCTCGGGACGCCGTGGGGCGGGGTCGTGAACGAGGAGGTGCTGGCCGCCCCCGTGCTGGTCGGCGGCTACCACGGCGCGTGGCTCGCGGCCGGCGCACTGCGGGGCGGCGTCATCTCCCGGTCCGATGTGCAGCGCGCGGGCGCCTCGTTGGGGGCCGGTGTCGTCCTGCCGCTGGCCCCGGGCTCCTGCCCGTTGCGGCGGACGGCCGAGATCGTCGGCTACCTGGCCGCCGAGTCCGCAGGCCGCTGCGGCCCGTGTGTCAATGGCCTCCCGGCGCTGGCGGCCGCCCTGGCCGCCCTGGCCCGCGGCGGGGATTCGACGGAGCGCGTGGCTGAGCTGGTGCGCCTGGTCACCGGCCGCGGCGCCTGCGCCCACCCCGACGGCACCGCCCGCCTTGCGGCGTCCGTGCTGCGTGTGTTCCCCGGGGAAGCCGGGGCGCACCGCCAGGGGCGTTGCGTGGCCCCCGAGGCCGGATGGGAGCGGACCGCATGAGCCACAGGCTGCGGGTTGACTGGCCGGCGTGCCAGGCGCGAGGGTTGTGCTTCGAGTTGCTCCCCGAGCGGGTTGCCCTTGACGAATGGGGATACCCGATCGTCACCGGCGACGTGCCGCGTGATCTCCTGCGGGCGGCTCGCGAGGCCGTGGGGGCGTGTCCCCACCTCGCCCTTCGCCTCGTTAAGACGGCCAGGTAGCGCCCGGTTCCCGCGATTTGGCCAGCGGTTCCGCTTCGTGACAGAATGGCCAGGTTGCTCCGCGGCAGGTCGCCGTGGCACGCCCACGGGGGTGCCGATACGTGAGACCGGTCGCCACCGAGCGGGCGAGTCGTTCGCCGGGCCCTACCACACCACTGAAAACGGGTGTGTGCGGCCCAGAACGGCCCGACACGCCCGACCTCGGGGGTCGGGGCAGCGTACCGACGAACAGAAGGAAAACCAGTGGCGGGACAGAAGATCCGGATCCGACTCCGGGCCTACGA
>CAZBMH010000075.1:0-11364 GCA_964492685.1 uncultured Micropruina sp. | reverse complement strand
GCCGACGGCTGGCCCGACCGGGTGCTGGCCATGCAGCGCAACTGGATCGGACGCTCCGAGGGCGCCTATGTGGACTTCGTCATCGAGGGACGCGAGCAACCTGTGACGGTGTTCACCACCCGTCCCGATACCCTCTACGGCGCCACGTTCTTCGTGGTGGCTCCCGACGCCCCCATCGCCGACGAACTGTGCGCGGCCGGGCAGCGTGCGGCCTTCGAGGCCTACCTGGAGGCGACCAAGAAGGCGACCGAGATCGAGCGTCAGTCGTCCGAGCGCCCCAAGACCGGCGTCTTCCTGGGTGTCCATGCGATCAACCCGGTCAACGGCGAGAAGCTGCCGGTGTGGGCCGCCGACTACGTGCTGGCCGACTACGGCACCGGTGCCGTCATGGGCATGCCGGGTCACGATCAGCGCGACCTGGACTTCGCCCGCACGTTCGGGCTGCCCGTCCGCATCGTCCTCGACAGCGGGGAGCCGCACCCCGACGAGTCGGGCATCGCCACCAAGGGTGACGGCGTCTACGTCAACGCGGGGCCCCTGACCGGACTGACCGACGTGAAGTCGGCCGTGGCCCGCACCAACGAGGTGCTGGAGGCCGCCGGGACCGGCCGGGCCGCCGTCACGTTCCGGCTGCGCGACTGGCTGCTGAGCCGGCAGCGCTTCTGGGGCTGCCCGATCCCGATCATCCACTGCGGCGAGTGCGGCGAGGTCCCGGTTCCCGACGATCAGCTGCCGGTGCTGCTGCCCGACAACCTGCGCGGCGCCGATCTGTCGCCGAAGGGCACGTCGCCGCTGGCCGCCGCCGGCGATTGGGTCAACGTCACTTGTCCTACCTGTGGTGGGCACGCGACCCGGGACGCCGACACGATGGACACGTTCGTCGACTCGTCCTGGTACTTCTTCCGTTACTGCTCGCCCACCGACGACACGCAGGCCTTCGATCCGGCCGAGGTGGCCAAGTGGATGCCGGTGGCCCAGTACGTCGGCGGGGTGGAGCACGCCATCCTGCACCTGCTGTACAGCCGCTTCTTCACCAAGGTTCTCTTCGACCTGGGGCTGGTGAACTTCACCGAGCCGTTCCTGCGGCTGATGAACCAGGGCCAGGTGATCAACCAGGGCAAGGCGATGAGCAAGTCCCTGGGCAACGGCGTCGACCTGGGCGCCCAGATCGACGCCTTCGGGGTGGACGCGATCCGCACCACGATCGTCTTCGCGGGCCCGCCCGAGGACGACATCGACTGGGCCGACATGTCGCCCGGGTCGTCGTTGCGGTTCCTGCAGCGGGCCCACCGGCTCGCCCAGGACGTGACGTCGGCACCCGGGACGCCCCCGAGCACCGGGGACGTGGCGCTGCGCCGAGTCACGCATCGGGCCATCGCCGACCTGACCGAGTCGCTCGACTCTCACCGCTTCAACGTCGCCGTCGCCCGCATCATGGAGCTGGTCAACGCCACCCGCAAGGCCATCGACTCCGGCGCCGGCGGGGGCGACCCCGCCGTCCGCGAGGCGGTCGAGTTTGTGACGGTCGCGCTCTCGGTGATCGCGCCGTATGTGGCCGAGGAGATGTGGGAGACCCTGGGGCACGCCCCCTCGGTCGCCGAGGCCGCCTGGCCGACGCCCGAGGAGGCGCTGCTGGTGAGCGAGTCCGTGGTGTGCGTCGTGCAGGTCCAGGGCAAGGTGCGGGCGAAGCTGGACGTCTCGCCGCAGGCGAGCGAGCAGCAGCTGTCGGCGCTGGCGTTGGCCGACCCGGCCGTGCAGCGAGCCCTGGACGGCCGCGAGATCCGCCAGGTGATCGTCCGCGCCCCGAAGCTCGTCAGCATCGTCCCGGCCTGACGCGGGGCCGATTCACGGCAGCCGGAGGCGGGTCACCAAACCGAGGTGGTCCGTCTCCGGCACCCGGAAGGTGTCGGCCGAGACGGGGACGATCCCCGGTCCGACCAGCACGTGATCGATTGCCAGCAGCGGCGGAAACCGCCGGTCGGACGGCCAGGTCGGCAGCCACCAGGACCCCGCGACGGTCGCGGCGTCGACGACCCCGACACGCGCCAGCCGCTGCAGCGGGGCGTGCTGGGTGACGGCGTTGAGGTCGCCGACGACGAGGAGCCGCTCACCGAGGTGGGCGCGCACCTCGGCGGCCACGGCCTCGTGGTCCGGCAGCCACCGGTCCCACGCGTTGTCCGGGTTCGCCGGATGGGCCGCGATCACTACAAGGGCACCCTCGGGCCGCTCGACTCGTGCCGTCTGCAGCGAGGCGGGGCCGTGGGGGCTCAGCGGGCTCAAGGGATAGCGAGAGAAGATCATCGTGCCGCTCGCGTCGCTCCCGCTGGTCGGGCTGTAGTCGTGACCGGGCAGCCCCACCGCATGTGGCAGGGCCGCAAAGGTTCCTCGGCGCTGCAGGTCGGCCAGCGAGGAGACGGTGATCTCCTCCAGGACGAGGATGTCGGGTTGTTGGGCGGCCAACACGGCCTCGGTCGTGGCGGGATCGGCCTTCCCGAACTGCAGATTCAACGTGACCACGGTGAGGCCGGAGCTCTCGTCCGGGGCGGAGCGGGGCGGTCCCTGCCACCCCAGGGCCAGGTGCCAACCGATCAGCGCGAGGGGAAGCAGGGCGACCAGGCGCGTCCGGGGTCGGCGAGCCAGCAGTAGGCACCCCATCAAGGAGAGCAGCGCAGCCGGGGCGCCGGCGGCGGCGAAGGACACCCACAGGGTCGCGCGCCGATGCACGAGCTGCCACTCGGGAAGCGCCGCGAGCACCGCCCAGGCCAACGAGGCCCCGCTCAGCACGGTCACCGCCAGCCATCCCGCGCAGCGGACGAGGCTCCGCAGCCGCGCCCGGGGAGGAGTGTGGTGACTCAACGGCGCGTGAACTCCAGCTGCCACTCGTCGGGGCCGTCGGCCAGGTAGCGAACCCCGAACGCGTCGGGGTGCTCGGCCGTGAGCTGGGCGAGCAGCGGCTTGGGGTCGTGGGGCGCGACCAGCACCAGCTGATCCCCCGAGGACAGGCTCACCAGGCCGCCGATGATGGCGCCGTGACGGATCTGCTTGGGCAGGTCAGTGACCCGCAGCCGGGGCGCCTCGGCGGTTCCGCAACCACAGCCGCAGCCGTGGCCCGCGGACTGGCTCTCACCGGCCATGGTCAGGGTCAGGTTCGACTTCATGACGCTCCTCGTCTCGACGCTGTCCCGCCCAGGGTAGCCCGCCGGCCGACCCACTCCGGACGCCCCGGGCTGGGCGATCGGCGGCGGTCGGTTCCCACAGTGGTGGTATGAGGATGAGGCGAGGGGCACCCGAGGGGCTCAGCGAGGTCGTCCGGCGACGGCTGGAGGCGCTGCTCGAGGAGGTTCCGCCCCGCCGGGTCGATCCCGGGGACGGGGCGATGGCGGACGAGGCGGACGAGGCGCCCGCGCCGGGCCTTCCCGGGTGGCTGGCCCCGGGGCTGGCCTTCGGGCGACGACACGTGGTCGTGGTCGCGCTGGTGGCGCTGACGGGGTTCCTGTGGGTGGGGTGGTCGCTCTTCCAGGTCCGGACGGTCCCGGTGGCGGTCGCCGTGGTGCCCAGTTCGCCGGCGGCGAGCGTCGGTTCGCCCCCGGCCGCGACCCCGGCGGCCTCGGCAACCGGGTCCGTGGCGCCGACGGCCGGCGTGGCGGCGACGATGTTCGTCCACGTCCTGGGCGAGGTGCGCTCGCCGGGGGTGGTCCGGCTGGCGGTGGGTGCTCGCGTGCAGGACGCGATCGAGGCGGCCGGCGGCCTGACGACGCGGGCGGCTCCCGCCGAGCTGAACCTCGCCGCGGTGGTCACCGACGGCGCCCAGATCATCATCGGTCGGCGCGGTCACCCGCGCGGCGAGGTGCGCGGGGCCGCCGAGACCGGCACCGCGGCGGGGGCGGGCGCGACGACGGGCGCGGGCCGGCTGGATCTCAACGCCGCCACCCTGACCCAGCTGGACACGCTGCCGGGCGTCGGCCCCGTCACCGCGCAGCGGATCCTGGACTGGCGGCTCTCTCACCAGCGGTTCACCCGCGTGGAGGAGTTGCAGGAGGTCGACGGGATCGGGCCGAAGACCTATGCCGACATCGCGCCCCATGTCCGGGTCTAGTCCCGTCCCCGCCGCCCCCGAGCGGACCGACCTCCGCCTGGTGCCGGCGGCCCTGGCCGCCTGGGTCGGCATGGGGGTGGCGACCGCGGGCCTGGCGTGGCTGCTGATCGCGGTGGCGGCGGCCGCCGCCGGCGTCCTGTGGTGGGGTGCGCGACGCCGCTCGTGGCCCGTGATCGCGGTCGGGGTCGTGCTGCTCATCTGCGTGGCCACCGGCGCGATGCGCCTCGGGGCCCGGGAGGGGAGCGCCCTCGCCCGCCTCGGCGGCGAGCAGGCCGTGGTGGTGCTTGAGGCGCGGCTGGTGGGCGGGGCGCGGGAGTCGCCGGCGCGCGCCACCCGCCCGGCCTGGTGGGCCTCCCGGGCGATCGTCACCGCCGTGGAGGGCCGGGGCGCCGGGTTCGTGGGCGGTGGGCCGGTCCTGCTGTCGGCCAGCGGCTTGGGCGTCGCGCCGTGGTCCGCCCTGGCGCCGGGCACCGTCGTCCGAGTGGTGGCGCGGCTGGCCCCGGCGGAGCCCTGGGACGGCGTGGAGGCACTGGCCCGCGCGCGGGAGCCCCCGGTGGTCCTGGCCGACCCGGGCGCCCTGGACGCCGGCGTCGAGCGGGTCCGCGGTGGCCTGCGGGAGGCGGTGGCGCCCCTGGACCCCGAGCCGCGGGCGCTGATCCCGGCGCTGGTGGTGGGCGACACGTCACGGATGCCGGAGGATCTGGTCGAGCGATTTCGGGTGACGGGGCTCACGCACCTGGTGGCGGTGTCCGGATCGAACCTGGTCCTGTTCCTGGCCTTCCTGCGGTCGGCGGCCCGGTGGCTGGGCGTCCGAGGCTGGGGGCTGCGCGGCACGCTCGTGATCGGAACCGTCGCCTTCGTGCTGCTGTGCCGGGCCGAACCGAGCGTGGTGCGCGCGGCTGCGATGGGGCTGGTCGGGCTGGCCGCCCTGGGGCAGCCCGGCGGCGGCGCCCTGCGAGCCCTGTGCGTGGCGGTGCTCGTCGTGGTTTCGTTGGACCCCGACATGGCCCGCTCGGTCGGCTTCGCCCTGTCCGTGATCGCCAGCGGGGGCCTGGTGCTGTGGGCCGGTCGCTGGGCGAAGGCCCTGGGTCGTTGGTTGCCGCCCTGGCTGGCCGAGGCGCTCGCGGTGCCGCTGGCCGCCCAGGTGGCCACACAGCCGGTGGTCACCGCCCTGTCCGGCCAGATCAGCCTGGTCGGGATCCTGGCGAACCTGGCGGCCGCCCCGTTCGTCGGGCCGGCGACCGTGCTGGGCTTCCTGGCCGCCGTCGCCTCGCTGCCCCTGCCCTGGGTGGCCCGCGTCCTGGGCTGGCTGGCGGGCTGGTGCGCGCAGGGGCTGTGCTGGGTGGCCGGGCTGGGGGAGGCGTTCCCGGGCTCCGTCCTGCGCTGGCCGGCGTCGCCGGTCGGCCTGGGGCTGCTGACCCTCGGCTGTCTCGGCGTGGTCTGGTTCCTGCACCGGGCGCTGCTCCGGCCCTGGGTGATTGGGGCCATGGCCGCGCTGCTGGTCGTGGTCCTGATCCGGCCGCCCACGGCCCCCGGCTGGCCGCCGCCGCGGTGGGTCGTGGCCGTCTGCGACGTCGGTCAGGGGGATGCGACCCTGCTCCGGGCGGGCGAGCAGGACGCGGTCGTGGTCGACACGGGCCCGGATCCGGCCGAGCTGACGCGCTGCCTGCGTGAGTTGGGGGTGCGGCGGGTTCCGCTGGTCGTCCTCACCCACCTCCACGCCGATCACAGTGGGGGCCTGGCGGCGGTGACGGGCGAGGCATCCGTGGTGCCCGGCGACACCCGGCAGCACCTGCTGGCGTCGGCGGCGACCACCCCGGAGGAGGGGTTTCGG
Source organism: uncultured Micropruina sp. (assembly GCA_964492685.1). Classification (GTDB taxonomy): domain Bacteria; phylum Actinomycetota; class Actinomycetes; order Propionibacteriales; family Propionibacteriaceae; genus Micropruina. The sequence goes on along the minus strand of CAZBMH010000075.1, from coordinate 5,434 downwards.
TCCCTCACCCGGGCCAGCGTGGGCGCCGAGCTGGCGGTGGGCCGCGCGGGCTTGGTCGTGACCGCCGGGTGGGTCACGCTCACGGTGCTGGCGGCCCGGGCGCCGGCGGAGATCTCCGGCGGCGACGAGGGCGAGTCGGCGGCCGAGAACGACGCCTCCCTCGTGCTGCGGGCCGAGGTGGGGGGAGTCAGGGTGCTGTTGGCGGGCGACGTGCAGGAGGCCGGGCAGCAGGACGCGCTGGCGGGCGCCCCCGACCTGGCTGCCGACGTCCTGCTGGTGCCGCACCACGGGTCCGGTCATCAGGAGCCCGCGTTCCTCACCGCGACCCGGGCCGGTCTGGCGCTCGTCAGCGTGGGTGCCAACAACGGCTACGGTCATCCGGCGGGGCGCACGCTGCGGGTCGTCCAGCAGGCCGGGATGCAGCTGGCCCGCACCGACCAGCAGGGCACGATCGCGGTGTGGCGCGCCGAAGACGGCCGGTTGATGGTCACCAGCCAGCGGTCGCCCCCGTGAGGTCGGGACGGGGCCGGGTTTGTCGGTGCCGGCTGGCATGCTGTCCCCATGGCTTCTCGGGGGGTGTTCGGCAGCGTGGCCCTCGTGTTCGGGCCCGAGTCGCTGCTGGCCGAGCGTGCTGTCGCCGAGGTGGTGCGCGCCGCCCGCGCGGCGGATCCCACGACGTCGGTGGTGCGGCTGCAGGGCGCGGGGCTCGAACGGGGTGCTTTGGCGGAGGCCACCGGCGGTTCGCTGTTCGCCACGTCGTCCACCGTCGTGGTGGAGCAACTCGCCGAGACGCCGCAGGAACTGTTCGATGACCTGGTGGCCCTGGCCGAGCAGCCGATCCCCGAGTTGTGCCTCGTGCTGGTCCACAACGGCGGGGTCAAGGGCAAGGGGCTGCTGGATCGACTGCGCAAGGCGAGGGTCGAGCAGCACGAGTGCCCCGCGTTCAAGAACTGGGAGCTGCCGCAGTTCGTCATCACCGAGGCCCGCCGGCAGCGCGGGCAGATCGACCCCACGACAGCGGCCGTCCTGGTTGACGCGGTCGGCAGCGACGCGCGCTCGCTCAGCGCGGCGGTGGGTCAGCTCCTTTCCGACACCACTGACGGCGTCATCACGCAGACGGCGGTGGGCCGCTACTTCGGCGGCCGCGCCGAGGTGACCAGCTTCGCCGTCGCCGACGACACCATGATGGGCAATCTGGAGGGCGCGCTGGGCAAGCTTCGCTGGGCCGTGTCCACCGGGGTGGCCCCGGTGCTGGTCACCAGCGCGTTGGCGGCCAGCCTCAGAAACCTCGGCAAGTACTTGGACGTGCGCGATACCCGGCAGCGGGACGCCGACCTGGCCCGCGTGATCGGCCTGCCGCCGTGGAAGCTGAAGGACCTGACCCGGCAGGCGCGGGACTGGACGTCGGGCGGCGTCGCGGCCGCGCTCCAGGACGTCGCGGTCGCGGACGCGCAGATCAAGGGGGCGGGCGGCGACCCCGGCTACGCGCTGGAGAAGGTCGTGCTGCGGGTGATCGGCCACCGCGGCCGTCGGGCCCGCTGAACGCGACAAACGCCGCCCCGAGGGGCGGCGTCGTCACGAGAGTGGATCAGAGAGCGGCGGCCTTGGTCGCGATCGCCGACTTGCGGTTCGCGGCCTGGTTGGCGTGAATGACGCCCTTGCTGGCGGCCTTGTCGAGCGCGCGGCAGGCCTTGCGGGCCAGCTCCTGCGCCTTGTCGGTCTCGCCGGCCTCGGCGGCCTCCTTGAACTTGCGAACGTGGGTGCGCAGGGCGGACTTCACGGCCTTGTTCCGAAGGCGAGCCTTCTCGTTGGTCTTGATCCGCTTCATCTGGGACTTGATGTTCGCCACGTGCAAGCCTTCGTCATCTGGGTGTTGGTGAGTGCACCCACAACGGGCGCGGTTGCCCACGATACCAGCGGTTCGACACCCGGCCCAAATCGCCGGCTCAGCCCACGAACTGCACCAGCAGGCGCTGGCTCGCCACGTCCGCGTGGAGCACCAGGCCGGGGGTGGCGGCCACATGCACGAGGTCGGCCAGCTCGCCGGCGGTGGGATCCAGCGACAGGAGCTGATTGGGCAACCGTAGCGTCGTCTCGGGCTGGAACCCCCCGCTGCCCAGGTGATCCAGGACCGCCGCGTAGAAGATGCCCGACTCCACCAGCTCCTGGAAGAAGTGGCTCCCGTACGACAGCTCCGGCCGGAAGCCGCCCTCGGCATAGGTCGTCTCCACCAGGCCCGCGAAGTGGTTCAGCTCGGTGAAGTGGGTCGGGACCCCGAGCGAGGGCATCCGCGTGCCCCACCGTCCCGGGCCGATCAGCAGCGCCGACCGGCCGTCCAGCCGGCGGTTGAGGCGCCCGATGAGCCGCGCCACCGCGTAGCGCTGCGCCTCGCCCAGGGCCAGGTAGGCCGCCGGGCGCACCTGCACGACGAGGTCGAGGGGCAACGCGGCGTTGCCCCCCATGAAGGAGCCGTCGCTGGCCAGCAGGCAGCGGGCCGGGTCGAGCGCGGGGACCGCCACTGCACCCCCGCGGCCGCGCGTCTGCAGCGGCCGGCACTGCACGAGGTTGACCCGCTGCACCCCGCGATCGGGGTTGAGCGTGAACTCGATGTCGACCGGGTGGTCGTAGGCCTCGGCCAGCCTGGCCAGCATGTCGGCGAGCAGCTCGGGGACGTCGCCGGCGAGGATGCCGTTCAGGTCGACCACCATCGGCACCGTCCCCCGGCGCCCCAGCGTCGCCAGCCGTCGCGCCGCCTCCCGATCCGGCGAAACCAGGACGCCCCAGTCCAGCGCCGCGGCCCGCTCCCTCGCCTCGTCCATCGACAGGGTGCCCGGCCGGTTCGCGCGCAGGTCGAGGACGTCCACCTTGCGCTGGCTGTAGCGGCCCGCGTCCTCGGGGGCGATCGGGGACGAGGACGGCTGCGCCAGGCTGACGATCTTGGCGAAGTCGGAACTCGTCCGATCGACGGCCCGGGTTCCCAGGCCCACCACCAGGCGGGCCATGCCCCGATCGGCGACGGCCGCGTCCCAGGCGTACAGGTTGGAGGAGTTGGCAACCCCCGCCACCTGCGGGAAGAAGGTGCCGTCGAAGTGGTCGCCGGAGACCCGCTGAACGAGGATCGACATCTGTTCGTCGAGCCCGATCAGGCCCCGGTCGGCGCGGTACTGGAGCGCCTCGCTCGACAGCGCGCTGGCGTAGACCGTGCGGATGGCGTCTTCAAAGGCGGCGAGTCGCTCCTCCGGGGTTCCCTGGTTGGCGCAGAAGACGCTGTCGTACTTGCCGGCGAACGCGCTGCCGTAGCTGTCCTCCAGCAACGAGCTGGAGCGGACGATGATCGGTGCCTGCCCGAAGTGCTCCAGCAGCTGCCGGAATTGCTCGCGCAGCGGACCGGGGAAGTCCCCGCGGGGGATCAGCTGATGGAGGCGCTCCGCGACCGCCCCCTGCAACGCCGGGTGCTTGTGATCGGTCCACCCGTCCCACAAGTCGTTGGCGACCAGGAAGGAGATGAACGTGTCGCTGCCCACGAAGAAGGAGTCGTGGGGCTCCAGCCGCCCCGCGAACCGCCCCTGCGCGTCCTGTTCGAGGATGGCGCGCCCCAACAGCATCCCGAGGCTCTTGCCGCCGATCCGGCCGGTGCCGATCATCCGGGAGGCGACCGCGAGCAGGTCCACCAGGCGCAGCCAGCGCTCACACAGCGCCGCCATGCGTCCCCGGGTCCCAGCCAGCATCGCGAGCAGCGTCAGCCGGGCCGCCTCCTGGGCGTCGGGGTCGCTCCCCTCGAGGGCCAGCCAGGCGCGATCCACCTGCCGCTGCCAGGCCTCGGCGGGGTCGATCCGCCGGGCCAGCGTGGCGAACAGTTCGGTGGTGGCCACCGAGGACGTGATCGAGATCGCCTCGCCGCCGCTCAGCAGGTGGGGGAAGAACATGCTGGGGGAGTGCCGCTGCCAGACCTTCAGCGGGTGGACGTAGAGCCGCCCGTCGAGGTTGTGCAGGTCGAGCAGCAGCTGGGTGGTTTCCCGGATGCCGGCGATGGTGGCGTAGGTGTGCTGATTGCGCAACAGGGCGAAGTAGGCGATCGTGTCCAGCTCGAACAGCGCCGGGCAGGTCACCTTGAAGAAGTTCATCACCATCAGGTCGGAGTGCCACGCGTCGTGCAGCGACACCAGCGGGTCGAAGACGTAGAACCCCAGCGGCCCGATCTCGGTCAGGGTGGTGCGAACCTCGATGGCGAAGCGCTCGAAGCCGATGTCGGGGTCGACGTGGTGCACCTCGACGCCGTCCGGGTCGTCCAGCACCGAGTCTCCCGGGCCGAACCGCACATAGACCACCCGGCGCCCCTCGCTCAGCGCCTGGGCGACGAAGGGGCGCACCACGGCCCGGAAGTCGGCGATCGAGTCCACGTGCCAGACGACGTTGTCGCCCAGCCGCAATGAGTCGATCGTGTCGTCCAGCCCGGGGATGCCGGTGCTCGCGTGGTCCGGCATCGGAGGGCTCAGATCACACCCATGGCGACCATGGCGTCGGCCACCTTGATGTAGCCGGCCAGGTTCGCCCCCACCACGTAGTCGCCGGGGGAGCCGTACTGCTCGGCGGTGTTGACGCACCGGTCGTGGATGTCGTTCATGATCTGCTCCAGCCGCTCGGCCGCGGTCTCGAAGCTCCACGAGTCACGGCTGGCGTTCTGCTGCATCTCCAGCGCGCTGGTGGCCACGCCGCCGGCGTTGGACGCCTTGCCCGGGGCGTAGAGGACGCCCGCGTCCCGCAGCCCGACGATGGCCTGGGGGGTGGTCGGCATGTTGGCGCCCTCGGCGACCAGCTTGACCCCGTTGCGCACCAGGGTGAGCGCGGCCGACTCGTCCAGCTCGTTCTGGGTGGCGCAGGGGAGCGCCACGTCACACGGCACGTCCCAAATCGAGCCGTCGGCCACGAAGACGGCCCGGGAGCCGAGCTGGTCGGCGTAGTCCGCGATCCGTCCGCGCCGGATCTCCTTGACGTCCTTCAGCAGGGCCAGGTCGATGCCGCGATCGTCGACCACGTACCCGGACGAGTCCGAGACCGCGACCACGGTGGCGCCCAGCTCCTGCGCCTTCTCGACGGCGTAGATGGCGACGTTGCCCGAGCCGGAGACGACAACGCGCTTGCCCTCGAAGCGGTCGCCGACCCGCCGGAGCATCGCGTCGGCGAAGAAGACCGTGCCGTAGCCCGTGGCCTCGGTGCGCACCTGGGAGCCGCCCCAGGTCAGCCCCTTGCCGGTCAGGACACCCGCCTCGTAGCGGTTGGTGATCCGCTTGTACTGGCCGAACAGGTAGCCGATCTCGCGGCCGCCGACGCCGATGTCGCCGGCCGGGACGTCGGTGTACTCGCCCAGGTGCCGGTACAGCTCGGTCATGAACGACTGGCAGAACCGCATCACCTCGTTGTCGGAGCGGCCCTT
>CAZBMH010000074.1:0-11458 GCA_964492685.1 uncultured Micropruina sp. | reverse complement strand
CGAACAGGTAGGCCGAATCGTGCGGGCCGGCGGCGGCCTCCGGGTGGTACTGGACGGAGAAGCCGAGCACGCGGCCCTCGGGGGTCCGCAGCTCCAACCCCTCCACCACGTCGTCGTTGAGGCAGACGTGGCTGACGCGCGCGAGCCCCCACGGGGTCTCGGTGTCGCCGGTCAGGGGTGCCTCGACCGCGAAGCCGGGGTTCTGGGCGGTGATCTCCACCTTGCGGGTGGCCAGGTCCATCACGGGCTGGTTGATGCCGCGATGGCCGTACTTCAGCTTGTAGGTGCCGAAACCCAGCGCCCGGCCGAAGATCTGGTTACCGAAGCAGATGCCGAAGTAGGGAATGCCCGCGTCCAGCACCTCGCGCAGCAGCCGCATCGGGCCGTCCGCGGTCGACGGGTCGCCGGGACCGTTGGAGAAGAAGACGCCGTCCGCGCCGAGCTCGACGATCTGCTGCAGCGTCGCGTCGGCGGGCAGCACGTGCACCTCGATGCCCCGCTCGGCCATGCGGGTCGGGGTCATGTCCTTGATGCCCAGGTCGATGGCAGCCACGGTGAGGCGCCGCTCCCCCACGGCCGGCACCACGGTCGCCTCGCCGACGGTCACGTCCGCGACGAGGTTCGCCCCCGCCATGGGCGCTACCTGGGTGACGCGCTCGAGCAGCCGCGCCGGGTCCAGCTCCAGGGTGGAGATGCCGACCCGCATCGCGCCGCGCTCCCGCAGGTGGCGGGTGAGCGCGCGGGTGTCGATCTCGGCGATGCCCACGACGCCCTGGGCCCGCAGCTCGGAATCCAGCGACCGGTTCGAGCGCCAGTTCGAGCGCATCCGGGACAGATCGCGGACGACGTAGCCGGCCACCCAGATGCGCGAGGACTCGTCGTCCTCGTCGTTCCAGCCGGTGTTGCCGATGTGCGGCGCGGTGGCCACCACGATCTGGCGGTGGTAGCTGGGATCGGTCAGGGTCTCCTGGTAGCCGGACATCCCGGTGGAGAAGACCGCCTCCCCGAACGCCTCGCCGGGAGCACCGAACGACACCCCGCGGAACGAGCGACCGTCTTCGAGAACCAACAATGCCGGGATCTGCTCGTGCGCGAAGTCACTCGTGGGCATAACATCCTCTCCCCACCCGGGCGGGCGAGTTCAAACTTGGAGGAGCCTATCAAAGCCAGTCAGTCGGCCGGCCCACGACCCAGGGAGCAGGCTGCTAGCTTGGGCGATGCACCCATCCCCAAAGGAGCACTCATGAAACGACCCCTCACGCTCAGGCTGGCCGTCGGCCTCCTGCTGTGCCCAGCGTTGGCCATGGCGGGCGCCCCCGCAAGCCAGGCGGCACCCGACGATCTCAACTACTACTACAGCTACTTCGATGTCGGGGCGCAGGTGCTGCCCCACACCGACACCGACTGGGTGCCCCAGGGGATCGCGGCCGACACCTCGGCCGACACCCTGATCGTGTCGTACTACGACTCGAACGAGACGAAGAACAGCATCCTCGACATCATCGACCGCACGACACGGGCTCGCGTCAAAACACTGCGGCTGGACTTCGTCGGGCACGTCAGCGGGGTCGCCATCACCTCAAAATACCTGTGGATCACGCGCAACTATGGGACCAGCGAGTACGTCGTTCGCTATGACCGCTCCGTGTTGAACCAAGCCGACTACTCGACCATCGCTACGTTGAAGCGCTTCCCCGTGAAGGCGAACAGCTATGCCTGCAGCGACGGGGACGGGGACCTCTGGGTCGGCCACTTTGATCCGGACCACCGCTCCTGGATGTACCGATACACCGTGAGCAGCACCGGGCAACTCACTTACGCTGAGGATCGGTATACCCCTTCGAAGGCGCAGGGCTGTGTGGTGACCAGCAGCAGACTGATCTGGTCACAGTCGTATGGCCGGGACAACCGCTCGAACCTTATCGTTTGGCCACGACACCTTGCGTACGACGGAAACTGGGACATCGGGAGGCTCGTGACGGCGCCCAACATGTCCGAGGGGCTTACCTACGCTGGCGGACGGGTCTACGTCGTGTACGAATCGGGCTCCGACGAATATGACGGCACGAATAGTTCGAACGCGGCGTCCTACATCATTCGCTCGGTCCACGACGGATCAATCCCGCCACTTCCGTCGGGATCGGTGCCAGTGAGCGTCCCCGGGCGTGGCAATTGACGACTGGTTCTCACCCGTGGCGTCAGCCTAGCTGGCCCCGAACCGCCACCAACAGGCCGTTGAGGAACGCGGCCGAATCGTCGGTGGACAGCTCCGCCGCGAGGCTCACGGCCTGCTCGACGGCGACCTCGGCGGCCACCTCACCGGCCAGCAGCTCGTAGATCGCCAGCCGGGCCAGGCAGCGGTCGATGCGCGGCATGCGGTCCAACGTCCACTCCTCGCTCAGGGAACCGGCGATGAGGTTGTCGATCTCGCGACGACGGGACTGGACGCCCTCGATCAGCTCGCGGGCGAAGGGACGAAGCTCCGTCTCGGTGTCTGCGGCGAAGTCGGCGCGCACCTCGGCGGCCTCGTCCCCGCGCAGCTCGATGGCGTACAGCAGGTCGAGCGCCTGCTTGCGGGCCTTCAGCCGCGCCGGACGACGACCTCCGTGCAGGTCCTCGGCGGGCAGGGTCTCGACGAGCTCGAGGACGGTCCCGTCCGGCTTGGTGATCCGAATGGGTGCGGCCACCGGGTCAGACCCGACCGAGGTAGCTGCCGTCGCGGGTGTCGACCTTGACCCGCTCACCGGTGGTGATGAACAGCGGGACCTGGATCTGCAGCCCGGTCTCGACGGTCGCCGGCTTGGTGCCACCCGTCGACCGGTCGCCCTGCAGGCCCGGCTCGGTGTAGGTGATCTCCAGCTCGACCGAGGTCGGGAGGTCGATGTAGAGCGGGTTGTCGCTGTGCAGCGCCACCGTGGCCAGCTGGTTCTCCAGCATGTAGTTCTTCGCGTCGCCGACGGTCTCGTCCGGGATCGTCAGCTGGTCGTAGGTGGAGGTGTCCATGAACACGTACCCGTCCCCGTCGTGATACAGGTACTGCATCTCGCGCCGGTCCACGTTGGCTGTGTCGACCTTGGTGTCGGAGTTGAACGTCCGATCGACCACCTTGCCGGAGAGGATGTGCTTCAGCTTGGTGCGCACGACCGTGTTGCCCTTGCCCGGCTTGTGGTGCTGGAACCAGAGAACCTGCCAGAGCTGACCGTCCAGGTCGAGCACCATGCCGTTCTTCAAGTCGTTGGTGGAAGCCACGTCCTACTCCTCATTTGATTTGCGACCGCCCATCCTACTGCAGGCGGCCGCGGCGCCCCGCCACGTCGGCGATGAGGGCCGCCCGACGCTCCGCCGCCGGGAGCGCGAACTCCGCCACGAGGTCCGCGGTGCCCTCGGCGCCCGCCCCGCGGAGGCCCTCGATGACGCCCAGGACGTCCTCGGGCAGCCGGTTCTGGCTGAGCTTGGCCTTGGCCTCGATCGCGTCGATGCGCAGTTCCAGGCCGACGATTGCCCGCAGCTGGCCCGCAACGTAGTCGGCCGGCATCTGCTCCATCGACAGCGTGGCCTCGTGGCGCCCCATCAGCAGGTCGGCGGCGTTCCTCGTCCAGGCGGGGTCGTCGTGCGCGACCAGCTCGCCGCTGAGGTGGACGGTCGCGTAGTCCCAGGTGGGGACGAGCTTGCCGTCGCGTTGGGCCGAGGGGTACCACAGCGAGGAGACGTAGTCGCTGGCCAGCGTGATGAGGAACAGCGCGCGGCCCCGGTGGCGCCACTGGGTGTTGTTGCGCGCCACGTGGAGGACGAGCGACCCGAGGCCCTCGGCGGCCGGCCGGTGGGCGTAGGGCAGGTGGGTGGCGACGGGCCCGTCGGGGCCGGCGGTCACCAACTCCCCGGCGCCGGGGGCGGCCAGCACCCGCGCCAGCAGCTCAGGCGGCATCGCGAAGTGCCGGGGCGTGTACATCTCAGCGCGCCCCGAGGGCGGCGAATGTCTCGGCCAGCACGGCCTCGTCCGGGTCGCTCAGGATGGTGGGGCGGGCCAGGGCGTCCAGGACGACGAAGCGCAGCGAGGAACCCCGGGTCTTCTTGTCGAGGTTCATCGTCTCCCGCAGCGCGGGCCAGGCCGCGGCCGGGTACGACGTGGGGAGGCCCACCGAGGCCAGCACCCGGCGGTGCCGCAGCGCGGTGGCCTCGTCCAGGCGTCCCAGCCGGCGGCTGAGCTCGGCGACGAAGCACATGCCGACGCTCACCCCCTCGCCGTGGCGCCACCGGAACCCCTCGTGGCGCTCGATCGCGTGCCCGAGGGTGTGGCCGTAATTGAGGATCTCGCGCCCCACCTCGCCGCCCACCAGGGTGCGCTCGCGCAGGTCGCTGCTCACCACCGCCGCCTTGACCGCCACGGCGCGCTGGATCAGGACCGGAAGCACCACGCCGGACGGGTCGAGGGCCGCCTGGGGGTCGTCCTCGACGAGACCCAGGATGAACGGGTCGGCGATGAAGCCGGCCTTGATCACCTCGGCCAGCCCGGAGGACCGCTCCGGCGTCGACAGCGTGGCGAGGTAGTTCAGGTCGCACAGGACGACGAACGGCTCGTAGAAGCTGCCCACCAGGTTCTTGCCGGCCGGCAGGTTGATCCCGGTCTTGCCGCCCACGGCGGCGTCGACCATCGCCAGGATGCTGGTGGGCACCGAGACGTAGCGGACGCCGCGCAGCCACGTGGCGGCCACGAAGCCGGCGAGATCGGTGACGGCGCCGCCGCCGAAGCCGACCAGGGCGTCGGAGCGGGTGAACCCGGCCGCCGCCAGCCGCTCCCAGCACCGCAGCAGGACCTCCCCGGTCTTGGCCTGTTCCCCGGCGGGCACCTCCAGGTAGGTGATCTCCTCCTGATCCAACCCGGCCACGAGGCGCGGCAGCTGGCCGGCCAGGTCGGCCGCGTGGACGATGGCGACCCGCTGGCAGCCGGCCAGGTAGCCGGGGAGCAGCGGCGACGCGTCCCGGCCGATGACCACCTGGTAGGGCTGCTCCGCGTGGACGTCCACGGTGAGATGCGTCATGCCGAGGCCCCCCGCATCTGGTCCACGACCTCGTCCACCACCTGGGCCGGGGACTTCTTCTCCGTGTCGACGCTCACGGTCGCGACCTCCTGGTAGATCGGGGTGCGCTCGGCGAGGAGCTGAATCAGCCGGGCCCGCATGTTGCCCAGCAGCAGCGGCCGCGCCTGGTTGAGGCCGATGCGGCGGGTGGAGCCGGTCACCGACACCTTCAGCCACACCACCTCGTGCTCGGCCAGCGCCTCCCGGATCGCCGGGGTCATCACCGCTCCCCCGCCGAGGGACACCACGCCGGGCTCGGCGAGCGCCGCCAGCGTGGCGCGGGTCTCCAGGTCGCGGAAGAACGGCTCGCCCTCGTCCGCGAAGATCTCCCGGATGGGCTTGCCCTGCTGCTGCTCGATGCGGTGGTCGACGTCGACGTGCGGCACGCCCAGGCGCTTGGCCAGCAGCGCACCGACCGTCGACTTCCCGGCGCCGGGGGCCCCGACGATGGCCACCGAGGTGGGGATCACCGCAGGTTCCTCTCGGCGAGGCGGGCCAGGTAGCCGGCGTGGTTGCGGCGGGTCTCGGCGAGCGAGTCGCCGCCGAACTTGTCCAGGCAGGCCTCGGCCAGCACCAGCGCCACCATGGCCTCGGCGACGACCCCGGCGGCCGGGACGGCGCAGACGTCGGAGCGCTGGTGGTGCGCGGCGGCCACCCCGCCGGTGGCGGTGTCGATGGTGCGCAGCGCCCGGGGAACGGTCGCGATCGGCTTCATGGCGGCGCGCACCCGCAGCACCGTGCCGTTGCTCATGCCGCCCTCGGTGCCACCGGCGCGGTTGCTGAGCCGCTCCACGCCGTCGGGCCCGGGCACCATCTCGTCGTGGGCGGCGGAGCCGCGGACGGCGGCGAGAGCGAAGCCGTCGCCGACCTCCACACCCTTGATCGCCTGGATGCCCATCAGGGCCCCGGCCAGCTTCGAGTCGAGGCGGCGGTCGCCCTGGATGTGGGAGCCGAGGCCCGGCGGCAGGCCGTAGGCCAGCACCTCGACGACCCCGCCGAGGGTGTCGCCGTCCTTCTTGGCGGCCTCGATCGCCGCCTGCATCGCCACCGACGTTGCCGGGTCGACGCAGCGCACCGGGTCGGCGTCCACGCCGTCGCGGTCCGCGAACGTCGGCACCACCCCCTCGGGGGCGCTCACGCCGCCGAGCCCGACCACATGCGAGATCACCGTGATGCCGTAGGCCTGCTGCAGGAAGTTCATCGCCACCCGGCCGATGGCGACGCGGGCGGCCGTCTCCCGGGCCGAGGCCCGCTCCAGCACCGGGCGGGCATCGTCCAGGTCGTACTTCTGCATCCCGGCCAGATCCGCGTGCCCTGGGCGCGGCCGCGTCAGCGCGGCGTTGCGGGCCTGGGCCGCCAGTTCCTCGGCGTCGACCGGGTCGGGAGCCATGACGGTCTCCCACTTGGCCCATTCGCTGTTGTTGATGACGATCGCGATCGGGGAGCCCAGCGTCTGGCCGTGCCGGACGCCGGTGAGCAGCGTCACCTCGTCGGCCTCGAACTTCATCCGGGCGCCGCGCCCGTACCCGAGCCGGCGGCGCGCCAGGGCCTCGGCCACCTCGGCGGTGGTCAGCGAGACGTGGGCCGGAATCCCCTCGATGGTGGCCACCAGGCCACGACCGTGGGACTCGCCTGCGGTGAGGTAGCGAAGCATGGGAGGGAGTCTGTCATGTGGCGGAGCGGCGCTGTACCTCTGCCCGGACGGCAGACTCAAGCACGGACACCGGCACCAGCTGCCCCGTCATGTGCTTCAGCTGATGGGCCGCCTGATGGACGAGCAGGTCCAGCCCGTTCAACGTGAGCACCCCGCTCGCCTGGGCCGCCGCGGCCAACGGGGTCGGCCACGGGTGGTAGATGACGTCGAAGACGGCGCGCAGCCGGCCCTCGGGCGCGGGGTCGGAGGCCGGCAGCACGGTGGCGGCCGCGTCCGCCGGGACCGTGGAGACCAGTGCCTCGGCCTCGCCGGGCACCCCCTCGGTCCAGGCGCCCGGGGACGCCGGCAGCCCGGCGCCCCGGGCCCAGGTGATGAGCTGGCCGACCCGCTCCGGGTTGCGGCCGAGCACGGTGATCCCGCGGGCCCCGAGCCGGGCGAGCGCCACGACCGCCGAGCGGGCCGTGGCCCCGTTGCCCAGGATCGCGGCATGCGCCACCTCGCTCACCCCGGCCGCGCGGAACGCGTCGATCAGGCCGGGGATGTCGGTGTTGTGTACGGTGCGCGGCGCGTCCAGCAGCACCGTGTTGGCGGCGCCGGTCAGCACGACGTCCTCGTCCGGGGTTCCGGCCAGGGCGGCCACCTCCTTGAGCGGCATGGTGCAGCTCAGGCCGCGCCACGAGCCGTCCAGGGAGTCGACGAAGGCGTCGAAGCCGGCCTCGTCGACCTCGACCGCGTCGTAGCGCCAGTCCAACCCCAGCCACTCGTAGGCCGCCCGGTGGATCACCGGCGACAGCGAGTGCGCCACCGGCGACCCGAGGACGGCGCAGCGGCGCCCGCTCAGCACTTGTCGCTGGACTGGCAGAACGTCCGGAACTTCTCCACGGCCGCGTAGTGCTCGTCAGCCGTGTTGCTGAACACCGTCTCGCCCGTGTCCAGGTTGATCACGACGAAGTACTGCCAGCTGCCCTCGGCGGGATTGAGCGTGGCCTCGAGGGCCTTCTGCACCGGGGCCGTGATCGGGCCTGGCGGCAGGCCCCTGTGCAAGTAGGTGTTGTAGGGCGACTGGAGCAGCCGCTCCTTCGGGGTGGTGGTCACTCGGCCGGTGATCTTGTTCGCGTAGGCCACGGTCGCGTCGGACTGGAGGGGCATGTTGATGTCAAGCCGGTTGAGAAAGACCCGGGAGGCCTTGGCCCGGTCCTCCTGGGTGGCGGCCTCGCGCTCCACGATGCTGGCCAGGGTGAGCGCCTCGTACGGCGACAGGCCCAGGTCGCTCGCCTTCTGCTCGAGCTCCACCTTGGCGACGACGTCATTGAAGCGGTCCACCATCAGCTTCAGGACGTTCGCCGCGGTCGGCTTGTCCGGGATGTCGTAGGTGTCGGGGAAGAGGAAGCCCTCGTTGCTCTTGCCCATCCAGGCGGGCACGCCCAGCGCGTCGCGATCCTTCAGCGCCTTCTTGAACTCCTTCTCCGGCACGCCGGTCGCCTTCACCAGCAGCGGCAGGATCTGCGACAGCCGCAGCCCCTCGGGGACCTGGAAGCGATTGTGGATCTGGTTCTTGGTGTCGAGGAGCATCGCCAGGGCGGTCTTGGCGGGAATCTGGGTGCGCAACTTGTACTGCCCGGCCTGGATCTTCTTCGCGTCGGCGCTGGCCGCAGCCGCCCGGTCGAACGCCTTGGCTGTCTTCACCACGTCCGCCTGGACGAGGATGTCGGAGATCTTCGACAGCGACGTGCCGGCCGGGATCGTGATGGTGACGTCCGCCGTCCCGTCCTCGTCGGCGTAGTCCTCGACGGTCCGCACCGACTCCCAGACCTCCTTGCCCTTGCTGACGGCGAGGTAGCCGCCGCCCACCAGCAGGACGACCGACAGCAGCACCGCGAACACCCCGCGGACCCGCGCCCAGATCTCGCGCCGGTCCCACTCTCCGGTCTCGGGGTCCTTCAACTGTCGGGTGAAGGGGTTCTCCATGCGCTGCGTCCTTCCTCAGTCGGCGTGCGGCCGCAAGGCTTCGCCGGCGGGGTGGCCGGTGGCTCGTTCGATGGCCAGGGCCTGCTCCAAGATTGCCACGGCGGCTGCCTGGTCAATGATGGCACGTTGCTTCTTGGCGTTCCGTCCGGCCCCGGTCAGCCGCCGGGAGGCGGTGACGGTGGTCATTCGCTCGTCCACGACCCGGACGGGCACGTCGGCCGGCAGGGCCGCCGACGCCTGCTCCCGGACGACGCCGGCGGCGATCCCCTCGGCCCCCGCCAGCGTGCGCGGCAGCCCGAGGATCACCTCCACCGGCTCGTACTCGGCGATCAGCGCCGCCAGTCGCGCCGCCGGGTCCGGCCGCGCCGGGATGGTCTCCACCGGGTAGCACAGCAGGCCGTCGCGGTCGCACGCGGCGACGCCGATGCGCGCCTGACCCCAGTCGAGGGCAAGGCGCACGCCGGGGCGTAGGTCAGCCATGCAACCCGGCGACGGCGTCACGGACGGCCGCGAGCGCCTCGCCGGCGCCGGCCGCGTTGGAGCCGCCGCCCTGGGCCAGGTCGTCCGACCCGCCGCCCCGGCCGCCGAGCTGGACGGCGCCCAGGCCCACCAGCGCCCCGGCCCTGGCCCCCAGGGCGCGGGCCGCGTCGTTGACGGCGACGGTCAGGACAGGCTTGGTGTCCGTGCCGCCGACGAGGGCCACCACGGCGGGCACGCCGCCGAACGAGCCGCGCAGCTGGCTGGCGATCGTGCGCAGGTCTCCCCCGCCGACGCCGGACAGCTGCCGGGCCACGAGCTGGACCCCGCCCACGGTCTCGGCCTGCTGGGCGAGCTTGCCGGCGTCCGCGAGCAGCTCGCGGCTGCGGAAGCCCTCGATCTCCTTCTCGGCTGCCTTCAGCTGGGCCAGCAGCTTGTCGACCCGCTCGGCGAGCTGGTCGGGCTGGGTCTTCAGCGTGTCCGAGAGCAGCGCGACCAGCGACCGCTCGCCGGCGAACCGGTCGAACGCGTCCTTGCTGACCAGGGCCTCGACCCGACGGATGCCGGAGCCGACCGACTGCTCGCCGATCAGGTTGACCAGGCCGATCTGGGCGGTGCGGGCCACGTGGGTGCCGCCGCACAGCTCGCGAGACCACGGTCCGGCCAGCTCGACCATCCGCACCATCGCGCCGTACTTCTCGCCGAACATCGCCTGCGCGCCGAGCGCTTTCGCGTCGGCCAGCGGCAGCTCGCGGTCGGTCACCTCGAAGTCGTCGCGGATCGCCTGATTGACCACGTCCTCCAGTTCGGTCTTCATGGCCGGGCTGAGGCCACCGGCCGCGTTGAAGTCGAAGCGGAGGTAGCCGGGCTTGTTGTAGGAGCCCGCCTGGTGGGTGCCGTGCCCCAGCAGTTGCCGAAGGGCGGCGTTCACCAGATGGGTGGACGTGTGCGCCTGGCAGGCGGCGAAGCGCGCCGCCGCGTCGACCTCGGCGACCACGCGGGAGCCGGTGGTCAGCTCGCCCTCGGTGACCATCACCTTGTGGACGACCAGGCCCTGAATGGGGCGCTGCACGTCCAGCACGTCCAGCGAGAGCCCGGAGCCGGTGAGCACGCCCGAGTCGGCGTCCTGCCCGCCCGCCTCGGCGTAGAACGGCGTCTCGTTGAGGACCACCTCGACGACGTCGCCCGGGCGCGCGGAGGTGACCAGCTCGCCGTCGGCGACGATGCCCCGCACGGCGGAGGACACCTTGAGGTCGGTGAACCCGAGGAAGGGGGTCTCGCCGGCGCTGCGCAGGCTCCGGTACGCGTCGGTGTTGACCGCGCCGCCCTTCTTGGCGCGCGCGTCGGCCTTGGCGCGGTCCTTCTGCTCCTGCATCAGTCGCCGGAACTCGACCTGGTCCACCTGCAGGCCGGCCTCGGAGGCCATCTCCAGGGTGAGGTCGATCGGGAACCCGTACGTGTCGTGCAGCTGGAAGGCCTTGTCGCCGGCCAGGATCCCGCCGGTGGTCTGCGTGGCCGCCAGGTCGAAGATCTGCGTGCCGGAGGCCAGGGTGCGCCGGAACGCCTCCTCCTCGGCGTAGGCGATCTGGGAGACCCGCTGCCACTGATCGCTGACCTCGGGGTACGAGGCGCTCATCAGGTCGCGGCTCACCGGCAGCAGCTCGGGCAGCACCGGATCGTTGACGCCCAGCAGCCGCATCGCCCGGATGCTGCGGCGCAGCAGCCGACGCAGGACGTAGCCGCGGGCCTCGTTGCCGGGGGTGACCCCGTCGGTCATCAGCATCAGGGACGAGCGGACGTGGTCGGCCACCACCCGCATCCGGACGTCGTCGCCGCGCTCGCCGCCGTAGCGCCTGCCCGACAGCTCCGACGCCTTGGCGATCACCGGGTAGACCTCGTCGATCTCGTACATGTTGTCGACGCCCTGGAGCAGGTAGGCGACGCGCTCCAGGCCCATGCCGGTGTCGATGTTCGGCTTGGGCAGCGGGCCGCGCGTGTCGAAGTCGTCCTTGGCGCGGACGGCCGACAGCTCGTTCTGCATGAACACCAGGTTCCAGATCTCCAGGAACCGGTCCTCGTCCACGACGGGCCCGCCGTCCTGGCCGAACTCGGGGCCGCGATCGACGTAGATCTCGGAGCACGGACCGCCGGGGCCGGGGATGCCCATGTGCCAGTAGTTGTCCTTCAGGCCGCGGCGCTGGATCCGATGCTCGGGAATGCCGACGGCGCGCCAGTAGGAGAAGGCCTCGTCGTCGTCCAGGTACACCGTCACCCAGACCTT
>CAZBMH010000073.1:0-11625 GCA_964492685.1 uncultured Micropruina sp. | reverse complement strand
GGAACGGCCGGACCGGGCGACAGGGCCAGCGACGCCAGCACCTGCGCCTCCACGAAGTGCCCGATCCGGGCCTTGGCCATCACGGGGATGCTGACCGTGTCGATGATCCCCTGGATCAGGTCGGGGTCGCTCATCCGCGCCACGCCCCCCTGGGCGCGGATGTCGGCGGGAACCCGCTCCAGGGCCATCACGGCGATGGCGCCGGCGTCCTCGGCGATCCGGGCCTGCTCGGGGGTGACCACGTCCATGATCACCCCGCCCTTGAGCATGTCCGCGAGACCGCGCTTGACCAGGGGCGTTCCAGTGAAGTTCGTCATGGTCCCAGTCAACCGGTGATAATGGACTATTCCGAGAGCCGGAATGGACGAGTCTTGATGGACCACTATGCGCACCGCCGCCGATGTCACCCTGACGGTCTCCCTGGACCGGGACGACCCGCGCCCGCTGCCGAGGCAGCTGGCCGACGAGCTGCGCCGCAGCATCAACCGCGGCATCCTCTCTCCCGGCGAGCCCGTGCCGGCGACCCGCGCTCTGGCGCAGCGGCTGGCGGTCAGCCGCGGCACGGTCGTGGCCGCCTACGACCAGCTGCTGGCCGAGGGGTACCTGGCGGCGCGCGTCGGGCGGGGCACCGTGGTCAACCCGGGGCTGCCCACCGTGCACCCGCCCAGCGTGGTCCCCACGCTGCCCGCCGGCCCCCGTCACCGGGGGACGCCGCCGCCGGTCGACCTGCGCCCGGGACGCCCGTGGACGGCCGGGATCGCCAACGCGGCGTGGCGCGCGGCCTGGCGGCGGGCGGCCGCCGAGCCCCCGTCCGCCCTGCCGCCGGCCGGGATGACCGGGCTGAGGCACGAGCTCTCGGACCACCTGCGGCGGATGCGGGGGGTCCTCCGCGGGCCCGACCAGCTGCTGGTGACGGCCGGGGCCCGCGACGGTCTCGCGCTGCTGCTGCACACCCTCGGCGGCGGGCTCAGCGTCGGGGTCGAGGACCCGGGCTACCCCTCGCTGCGGCGCGTCCCGGGCCGGCTGGGCGCGCGCGTGCTGCCGCTGGCCACCGACGCCGACGGTCTGGTCTGCGACGACCTCCCCACCGGGGCAGCGGCGCCGCGGGTGGTGATCGTGACGCCCAGTCATCAGTACCCGCTCGGCGGGTCGCTGCCGATCGCCCGGCGGCTGGCGCTGCTGGAGTGGGCCCGGGCCCAGGGCGTCTGGATCGTCGAGGACGACTACGACTCCGAGCTGCGCTACACCTCGGCCCCGCTGCCCGCGCTGGCGGCCCTGGACGATCCCGACACCGGCCGGGTCGTCACGCTGGGCACCTTCGCCAAGACCATCGGGCCCGGCCTGGGCGCCGGCTTCCTGGTGGCCCCCCGGCTCCTGATGGACCCCCTGCTGGCGACGCGGGCCGACCTGGGCCAGCCGGTCTCCCAGGCCACGCAGGTGGCCCTGGCCGGCTACCTGGCCAGCGGCGAGCTGCGGCGGCACACCCAGCGGATGCGGCGGGAGTACCGCCGACGCCGGCGCCTGGTGGCCGACGCCCTCGCCGGCCTGCCGGGGGTGACGGTGATGGCGATGGACGGCGGGCTCCACGCCGTGGTCGAGTGCCGTCGTCCCGAGCAGGACGTGTTGACCGAGGCCCGCAGCGGGGGCGTGCTGGTGGCCGGCATGTCGGAGTACTGGTCGCGCTCGCCGGCCACCGGCGGCGGCATCGTCCTGGGCTACGGCGGCGTCAGCGCCGAGACCCTGGGACGTGGGCTGACGGTGCTGGCCGGGGTGCTGACCGGCTGAGCGCGGGCGCCCGAGTCAGCCGAGCGGGCCGGCCGCCAGGGGGCGGGCGAACCCGACGTCCTCGAGGCTCGCGCCCAGCGACAGCAGCGTCTCCTCGGCGGCAAAGCGCCCGGTGAGCATGACCCCGATCGGCAGCGTCACCCGGCCGATCAGGGCCGTGTGCGTCGGCACCGAGATCGCCGGGCGACCGGTCAGGTTCGCGATGCTGGTCCACGGCGTGAACGCCATCTGGGCCGCGAAGTCGGCGGCCGGGTCGTCGTCGTCGCGCAGCGCACCGAGGGGCGCGGGCGGCTGCGCCAGCGTCGGCGTCACCACAACATCGACGTCCGCCCAGGCATCGGCCACCTCGCGGGTCAGCCGCTGGACGGCGGCGACCGCGTCCGCGTAGCCGAGCCCGGTCACGCCGCGGCCGACCTCGCGCAGCCACCGGGTGAGCGGACGAAGCAGGTCCTCGGCGCCCTCGGGCAGCGGGATCGACAGCGCGCCGACGCTCCACAGCGCCTCGAACGCCGCCCAGCGCTCCGCCGGGAACGGCACCGGCGCCTCCGACACGCGATGCCCGAGGCCCGCCAGCGTCTCGGCGACCGCGGCCGCCGCGGCGACGCAGGCGGGATGCACCGGGGCGTGGGGCGCGATCACCGGGGTGGTGAGCAGCCCGATCCGCAGTCCGGGGAACTCACGATCGCAGGCGGCCAGGAACGTCCCCGCCGGCGGCGGGCAGGAATAGGTGTCGCCCGGCAGCGGCCCGCTGATCACATCCAGCGCCAGCGCCGTGTCACGGACGTCCCGGCTGAGCACCCCCTCGGTCGCCAGCCCGGCACCGGCCTCGCGCAGCGGGCCCGGCGAGACCCGGCCGCGGCTCGCCTTGAGGCCCACCAGCCCGCACGCCGAGGCCGGGATGCGGATCGACCCGCCCCCGTCCGAGGCGTGGGCGAGCGGGACGAGCCCGGCCGCCACTGCGGCAGCCGCGCCGCCGCTTGAGCCGCCGGCCGAGCGGGTCAGGTCCCACGGGGTCCGTGCCGGGGCCTGGTTCTCGGGTTCGGTGTAGCAGGGGAAGCCGAACTCGGGGGTGGTGGTCTTGCCGAGCATGATCGTGCCGGCCGCGCGCAGCCGGGTGACGATGCCGTCATCGACCTCGGCGACGTTGCCCGCCAGGACGGCGCTGCCGGCCTGGAAGCCGACGCCCGCCACCGGGTTCAGGTCCTTGATCGGACAGGGCACCCCCGCCAGCGCCGGCAGCGGTGCCCCGGACGCCACCAGGGCGTCGATCGCGTCCGCCTCCGCGAGCGCGCGCTCCGGGGCGAGCACCACGAACGCCCCCACCGCGGGGCCCCGCTCGGCCGCGGCCAGCAGGGCTGCCTCGGTGACCTCGCGGGCCGTGCGCTCCCCGGCGCCGATGGCTCGCGTCAGCTCCCTCGCCGAGGGGGCGTCCATTGCCGTCAGTGCTTGATCTTCGAGGGGTCCAAGGCGCCGCTGATGGTGGGTTCGAACTCGGAGCCGAGCTGCTTGACCGCGAGCCGGCCCACGAGCTGCTGCTCGGTGGTGACCCGCTCCGAGCGGCCGCTACCCAGGAACGTGATGATCCAATGCAGCAGCGTCGTCACCCGGTTCTTGAACCCGACCACGTAGATCAGGTGCAGCGCCAGCCAGGCGACCCACGCCAGGAAGCCGCTCAGCTGGATCTTGTCGTTGATCTTGGCGACCGCACCGAAGCGGGAGATCACCGCCATCGAGCCCTTGTCGTGGTACTTGAACGGCTCGGTCACGGAGTTCCCGGACACCTGCCCCATGATCTTCTTCGCCGCGTAGCGGCCGCCCTGGATCGCCACCTGCGCCACGCCCGGCAGCCGGTCGAGACTCATCAGGTCGCCCACGACGAACACCTCGGGATGCCCGGGAAGCGTGAGGTCGGGCTCGACGCCGACGCGGCCGGCGCGGTCCAGCTCGGCCCCCGACTGCTCGGCGAGGGTCTTGCCGAGCGGGCTGGCCTGCACACCGGCGGCCCACACCTTGCAGGTGGCCTGGATGCGCTCGGTGGTGCCGTCCTTGAGCTTCACGTCCAGGCCGGTCCCGTCCAGGCTGGTCACCATGGCGTTCAGCTTGATCTCGACGCCGATCCGCTCCAGCTCCTTCTTCGCGGCCGCCGACAGCTTCTCGCCGAACGGGGGCAGGACGACGGGGGCGGCGTCCAGGAGCAGCACGCGGCACTGCCGGGTGTCGATCGTGCGGAAGCTTTCGACGAGCGTCTTGTGGCACAGCTCGACGATCTGCCCGGCCAGCTCGACGCCGGTCGGCCCGGCCCCGACGACGACGAACGTCATCAGGGACTTGATCTCCTCGGCGTCCTGGCTCAGTTCGGCCATCTCGAGCGCGCCGAAGATCCGGGCCCGCAGCTCCAGGGCGTCGTCGATGCTCTTCATGCCGGGGGCGAAGGTCGCGAAGTGGTCGTTGCCGAAGTAGGACTGCCCGGCGCCGGCGGCGACGATCAGGTAGTCGTACTTCAGGATGGTCTGCTTGCCGAGCTTCTCGCCGATGACGATCTTGGAGTCGAGGTTGATCTTGGTGACCTCGCTCAGCAGCACGCGCGCGTTCTTCTGGTTGCGCAGGATGTCGCGGGTCGCCGGAGCGATCTCGCCCGAGGACAGGATGCCGGTGGCCACCTGGTACAGCAGCGGCTGGAACAGGTGCGCGGTGGTCTTGCTGATGATGGTGACGTCCACCTCGGCGTGCGCCAGCGCGCGGGCTGAGAACAGGCCTCCGAAGCCGGAGCCAATGATGACGACGTGCGGGCGTGACATGTGAGTCCCTTCGATCAGGTGGCCGCAGACTACCGAGCCGCGGGCGGGTTGCGTGGCGTTTCGACCGGCAAGCGCCACGACCGGGGGCGCGATCAGGCGGAGCGCTGCACCACCTGGTCGCACAGGGCGAGGAGGGCGTTCTTGGCCTCGCCCTCGGGCAGCGGCGCCAGATGTGCCTTGGCGAGGTCGGCGCGGCGGGAGATCTCGGCCCGAGCCTCGGCCAGCGCCGGATGCGCCCGCATCAGCGCGAGGGCCTCGGCGAGCTCGTCCGCGTCCTCGATGCTGCCCGACAGCAGCTGCCGCAGCCGCTCGTCGGCCGGATCGGTGGAGGCGCGCGCCATCAGCGTGGGCAGCGTCGACACCCCCTCGCGGAGGTCGGTGCCCGGGGTCTTGCCGGTGACGTCGCTGGCGATGTCGATGATGTCGTCGCTGAGCTGGAAGACGACCCCGATCTCCTCGCCGTAGGCCCCCAGGGCGGCGAGGACCTCCGGCGGCGCCGCGGCCACCATGCCGCCGAACGCCGCGGACGTGGCGATGAGCGACCCGGTCTTGTCGGCCACCACGCCCAGGTAGTGCGCGAGCGCCTCGTCCTCGTCCTCGGGGCCGCGGGTCTCGGCGATCTGGCCCTGGACGAGCCGGGCGAACGTGTCGGCCTGCAGGGCCACGTAGTCGGTCCCCAGGGTGGCCACGATCGAGGAGGCCCGCGCGAACAGGAAGTCGCCGATCATGATCGCCACGCTGTTGCCGAAGCGCTGGTTGGCGCTGACGGCACCCCGGCGCAGCTCGGCCTCGTCCATGACGTCGTCGTGGTACAGGCTCGCTACGTGGGTCAGCTCGACCACCATCGCCGCCCGCTCCACCTGATCGGGGTCGGCCCCGGGGTACAGCTCGGAGGCCAGGACCACCAGCAACGGCCGGAAACGCTTGCCGCCGGCGTTGATGATGTGCGCGGCGGCATCGGTCACGAAGGGGGTGCGGGCGAACGCCGACTCCCGCAGCCGCGACTCGATGGCCTCGAGGCGCGCGGCGACCAGGTCGGCGAACTCGGCGTCCACTCCATAGTCGAGGCTCAACGGCTTCCTTCCCTCAGCGCAGGAACGTTCCCGCGAGGCTCGCCAGATCGAGCAACTGACCCGGAGCGAGACCAAGGACGAGCGTAGCGAACGCGCCCACCCCGATCGGAATCCACGTGAACGCGCTCGCCTGAGCCGCCTGCACGCCGGCCGCCTCCTCGCCGAAGAACATCACGACGATGACCTTGAGGTAGAAATACGCGGCGACGAGGCTCATCAACACGGCGACGATGACCAGCCAGGAGTAGCCGCCGCGCCAGGCCGACACGAAGACGGCCCACTTGCCGATGAAGCCACCGGTCAGCGGGATGCCGGCGAAGCTCAGCAGGAAGAAGGCGAAGATGCCGGCGAGCACCGGCTGCTTCTTGCCCAGACCGGACCACGACTCGATGGCATTGGCCTCGCCGATGTTGTTGCGGACCATGGTCACCACCGCGAAGGCGCCGATGGTGGCGAACCCGTAGGCCACCAGGTAGAAGATGATCGACCCCACGCTGGACAGCCCGGCCGTCGCCGTGCCGGCGTTGGCCCCCACCACCGCGGTCAGGATGAAGCCCGCGTGGGCGATCGAGCTGTAGGCCAGCATCCGCTTGATGTCGGTCTGGGTCAGCGCCAGCACGACGCCGACCACCATGGTGAGCACCGCCAGCAGCGCCAGCAGCG
Source organism: uncultured Micropruina sp. (assembly GCA_964492685.1). Lineage (GTDB taxonomy): Bacteria > Actinomycetota > Actinomycetes > Propionibacteriales > Propionibacteriaceae > Micropruina. The sequence continues at coordinate 5,306 of CAZBMH010000073.1, read as the reverse complement.
GTTGCCACGTCCAGCGCTCGCCACCGAGGGCGACGTAAAAGACGCGCAGGGTGGCCACCACGGCCGCGAACTTGGTGCAGATGGCCATGAAGCCCGTGACCGGCGTCGGGGCGCCGGTGTAGACGTCCGGCGTCCAGGAATGGAAGGGCACCACGCCGATCTTGAACATCAGCCCGATGCCGAGCAGACCCAGGCCGGTGATCAACAGGCCGCGGCCCATGATCGGGGTGCCGACCGCGACGGCGATGCCGGTCAGGTCGAACGTGCCGCTGTAGGCGAAGAGCAGGGCGACGCCGAACAGGAAGAACGCGGACGAGAGGGCGCCCAGCAGGAAGTACTTCAGCGCCGCCTCCTGGGACAGCAGCCGACGGCGGCGCGCCATGCCCGAGAGCAGGTAGAGCGGGAGGCTGAAGACCTCAAGCGCCACGAAAAGCGTGAGCAGGTCCTGGGCCGCGACGAAAACCATCATGCCGCCGATGGCGAACAGCGCCAGCGGGAAGACCTCGGTGTGCTCGAAACGCGCGGCCGAGGTCTCGGCCTCGGCAGGGCTGCCCGGGACGGTGGCCGCGGACGCGGCGAAGGCGGAGACGCCGCCGCTCACCCGGCGCTCGGCGAACACCAGCAGGGCGATCAGTCCGAAGACGAGCAGCGCACCCCAGCTGAGGTACGTCGGCCCGTCCAACATGATCGACCCCATCGCCTGCGGCCCGCCGAGGCCGCGGCGCCAGTTGGCGATCAGGAACCCCAGCGCGACGAGCGTCGAGGTCACCAGCAGGACGACCTGGCCGAAGTAGCGATGCACCCGCGGCGCGAAGGCCTCGATGAGCACCCCGAGGCAGGCGGCGGCCAGCACCAGCAGCACCGGGGCCAGCGCCCGGAACTCGATGGTCGGCGCGGCGATCTCGAGGATCATTTCTCTCCCTTCACGGCCACCGGAGCCGGGTCAACGGCCCCGATCTGCGTCATGGCGGCCTTGGCGGTGGGTTCGATCACCGAGAGCGCGGGGCCGGGCACGACGCCCAGCACCAGCAGCAGCCCCAGGATCGGGATCATGACCAGGCGCTCGGTCATCGACAGGTCGGACCTGATGTGCGCCTCGGTCTGCTCGGTCACCGGCCCGGTCATCGTCCGCTGGTACATCAGCAGGATGTACACCGCCGACAGCACCATGCCCAGCGCGGCGACCGCCGTGAGCCACGGCTCCCGCGACCAGGCGCCGGCCAGCACCAGGAACTCGCTGACGAAGCTGGACAGGCCCGGCAGCGCCAGCGACGAGAGGCCGGCGATCAGGAACGCGCCGGCCAGCACCGGGGCCGGCTTCTGGACGCCTCCGAAGTCGAAGACCCCCGCGGCCCCCCGGCGCCGGATCAGCATGCCGATCACCAGGAAGAGCGCGGCGGTGGAGAAGCCGTGGTTCAGCATGTAGAAGATCGAGCCGCCCATCGACTGGGTGGTGAACACGTAGATGCCCAGCACCATGAAGCCGAAGTGGCTGATCGAGGTGTAGGAGACGAGCCGGAGCAGGTTCTGGCTCCCCACCGCGGCGGCCGCCCCGTAGAGGATCGAGATCACGGCCAGGACGATCATCACCGGCGCGATCCAGCGGCTCGCCTCGGGGAACAGCCCCAGGCAGAACTTGATCATGCCGAACGTGCCGATCTTGTCCAGGATGCCGACGAGCAGCACCGAGGAGCCGGGGGTCGCGGACTCGGCGGCGTCCGGCAGCCAGGTGTGGAAGGGCACCATCGGCGCCTTGATGATGAACGCGATGAGGAAGCCCAGCATCAGCCAGCGCCCCAGCTCCACGCCCAACGGCAGCCGGGCCAGATCCGCGAGCAGGTAGCTCGGGGTGCCGCCCAGGCGCGTCGACCACACGAAGAGGCCGATCACGCTGGCCAGCATCACCAGGCCGCCGGCCAGCGAGAACAGCAGGAACTTCAGCGCGGCGTACCGGCGGCGGGCGCCGCCGTAGACGCCGATCAGGAAGTACATCGGGATCAGCGTGGCCTCGAAGAAGAGGTAGAACAGCAGCACGTCGTCGGCCATGAAGACGAACAGCGCCAGGCCCTCCAGCAGCAGCACCAGGCCGAAGTAGGCGCGCGCGCCGGCCTGGGCCGCCGTCGCCAGCTTGCCCTCGGCGAGCAGCACCACCGGGGTGAGGATCGCGGTCAGCAGCACCATGGCCAGGCCCATGCCGTCCAGCCCCAGCGCCCACCAGGCGCCGAAGGTGGTGATCCAGGGGACCTGAACCGTCACGTCGGTGCCGCCCAGGTACAGCCCGGCGACGCCGAGCGCGGCGGCCAGCGTGGCCAGGGAGAAGCCCATGCCGATCGTCTTGGCGGCACCCTTGACGGGAAGGCACAGGGCGAGGGCACCGACGATCGGGATCAGGCCCAGCACGGTGAGCCAGGGGAACGTCATCTCTCCTCCTCCCTCAGGCCCATTGCCCGAGGATCAACACGGCACCGACCAACACCGCACCGGCGACCATGGTCAGCGCGTAGGACCGGACGTTCCCGGTCTGCATCTTGCGTCCCTGCAGGCTCAGCCCGCCGAACATCCGGGCCACCCCGTTCACCAGGGAGTCGACCCCCTGGTCGTCGGTCAGCACCGCGCCGCGCGACAGGCTCATGAACGGACGGACGACCACGGCCTCGTTCAGCGCGTCGCCGAACAGGTCGTTGCGCCCGGCAATGGCCAGCGGGTTGGCGGTGGCGGGGGCGACCGCCGGGATCGGGGAGCGCCCGAAGACGTACCAGCCGATCGCCACACCGACGGCGACCACGGCCATGGTCAGCAGCCCGATCGGGCTGGGGATCCACTCCACCTCGTGCGGGTGCGCCCCGGTGGACGGCTCCAGCCACTCCTGGATCCAGCCGTTCATGACCACGCCCATCACCACCGACAGCGCGGCCAGCACCACCAGCGGGATCGTCATCACCTTGGGCGACTCGTGCGGGTGCACGCCCGGCTCCCAGCGCTTGGCGCTCCAGAACGTCATGAACATCAGGCGGGTCATGTAGAAGGCGGTCACGCCCGCGCCCAGCAGGGCCAGCGAGCCGATGACCATCGACTGGCCGAAGGCCGCCTCGATGATGTGGTCCTTGGAGAAGTAGCCCGACGTCATCGGGAACCCGATGATCGCGAGGTAGCCCATGCCGAACGTCCAGAACGTCATCGGCAGCACCGTCTTGCTCCAGAACTGGCCGAGCGCCCCGTAGTGGCGCATGTCGACGTCGTCGTTCATGGCGTGCATCACCGAACCGGCCCCGAGGAACATGTTGGCCTTGAAGGCGCCGTGCGTGAGCAGGTGGAAGATCGCGAACGCGTAGCCGGCCGGGCCGAGGCCCGCGGCCAGCATCATGTAGCCGATCTGGCTCATCGTGGAACCGGCGAGCACCTTCTTGATGTCGTCCTTGCTGGTACCGATCCAGGCGCCGGCGAGCAGCGTCACGGTGCCCACGATCACGACGCCCGTGCTGGCCACCGTGCTCAGTTCGAAGATGCTGTGGGAGCGGACGACCAGGTAGACGCCCGCGGTCACCATGGTGGCCGCGTGGATCAGCGCCGACACCGGGGTCGGGCCCTCCATCGCGTCCAGCAGCCAGGCCTGCAGCGGCACCTGGGCGGACTTGCCGGCCGCACCGAGCAGCAGCAGGAAGCCGATCGCCGTCATGGTGCCCTCCCCGGCACCCGAGGCGTTCGCGGAGATGACGGTGAAGCTGGCCGAGCCGAAGGTCACGAAGAACATCGCGATCGCCAGGCTCATGCCGATGTCGCCGACGCGGTTGATGACGAAGGCCTTCTTGGCCGCGGCGGCCGCGGACGGCTTGTGCTGCCAGAAGCCGATGAGCAGGTACGACGCCAGGCCGACGCCCTCCCAGCCGAGGAACACGCCGAGGTAGTTCTCCGCCAGGACGAGCATGAGCATCGCCGCGACGAAGAGGTTGAGGTAGGCGAAGAACCGGCGGCGGCGGGGGTCGTGCTCCATGTAGCCGATGGAGTAGACGTGGATGAGCGAGCCCACGCCGGTGATCAGCATCAGGAACAGGATCGACAGCGGGTCGACCAGCAGGTCGAAGCCGATGGAGAAGTCACCGACGGTCACCCAGTCCCACAGGTGCTGGGCGACCGCGCGGTCGCCCTCCTCGCGGCCCATGAGCCCGATGAGCACCAGGGTGGAGAGGACGAACGAGCCCACGGCCATCGCGGTGCCGAGCAGGTGTCCCCACCTGTCGGTGCGTCGACCGCCGAGCAGCAGGATCGTGGCGCCCAGCAGGGGCAGCCCGATCACCAACCACAGCAGCGGGAAGACGCCACCGGCGTCGGCCGCGCTCACGGGGTCGACCACGGGGATGGCGTGGTCGCCTTCTGCGAAGAGGAACATCGTCCGCCTTAGTACTTGAGGAGGCTCGCGTCGTCGACCGAGGCCGAGCGACGGGTCCGGAAGATGGTCATGATGATGGCCAGCCCGACGACGACCTCGGCGGCGGCCACGACCATCACGAAGAAGGCCGCGATCTGCCCGTCGAGGTTGCCGTGCTGGTGGGCGAAGGCCACGAGCGCGAGGTTGCAGGCGTTGAGCATGAGCTCGACGCACATGAACACCACGATCGCGTTGCGGCGCACGAGCACGCCGATGGCGCCGATCGTGAAGAGCACGGCCGAGAGGCCGATGTAGGCGTTGACGTCGGTCATCGGTCGCCCTCCGCAGCAGCCGGGTTCTCGGTGTTGTGCCCGCTGCCCGAGCTCGTGTCGGCCGCGCCGGTCGCGCCGCCGGAGGGGCCGTCGACGTCACCGAGCGTGCGCTGCACGGCGGTGATGTCGTCGGCGAGCGCCGGGGCGGAGCGGACGGTGCCGCGGGCGGCGAGCACGCGGGCGACCGAGGCCTCCGCGGGGGTGCCGTCGGGCAGCAGCGCCGGGGTGTCGACGGCGTTGTGGCGCGCGTAGACGCCCGGCGAGGGCAGCGGGACCAGCGGGCGGCCGGACTCGGTGAAGTCGCGGACCCGCTGGGCGGCCATCGAGGCCTGGGTGGCCTTGGGCTCGAGGCGCTCGCGGTGCGCGAGGACCATCGCGCCGACGGCGGCGGTGATGAGCAGCGCGCTGGTGACCTCGAAGGCGAAGACGTAGCGGCTGAAGAGGATGTTCGCCAGGCCCGGGATGTTGCCGTCGGCGTTGGCTTGGTCCAGGCCCACCATCGTGCCCAGCGACACCTGCGCGGCACCGACGACCAGCAGCACGCCGAGAACGCCGCCGAGGAGGACGGCCAGCACCCGCTGGCCGCGGATCGTCTCGACGACCGAGTC
>CAZBMH010000072.1:0-11764 GCA_964492685.1 uncultured Micropruina sp. | reverse complement strand
CGAACCAGACCTCGGGCTTGGTGCGGGCGTACCAGGGGCTGTCGGGGGTGTGGAAGAGCTGCGACTGCTCGTTGCCCTTGATCGCGAACCCGTCGGGGCCGCTGCCGTCCTCCAGGCTGAGCACGGACCCGGCGTAGGGGCCCGCGACCGCGGCGGGTTTCGGCTTGGCGCCCCGCCGCTTCCAATGGGTGAACCCGGCGGCCTCCGCGTTGTCCTCGGTGTCGAACCAGACCTCGGGCTTGGTGCGGGCATACCAGGGGCTGTCGGGGGTGTGGAACAGCATCGACTGGCCGTTGCCCTTGATGTCGAAGCCCTCCGGCGCGGGATCGCCCGCGGCCGTCTTCGCCGAGCCGGGCCACGGCCCCGCCGCGAATCCCGCGGCGACCGCGGCCGGGGAGGCCTGTGCGTCCGGGACGTCGGCGGCGGCGTCGACCGGATCCTCGATCGACGGCGCCTCGGCGGAGGTCTCACCGACTGCCGCGTCGTGCGGGCCGGTCATCGGTTGGGCGACGCCGGACTCTTCGGCACCGGAGCCGTCCTCGCGGGGCTGAGCCACGTCGGACGTCTCGATCACAGCGGACCGCTCGGCCGCGTCGGACTGCTCGGCCGCGTCGGACTGCTCGGCCGCGTCGGACTGCTCGGCCGCGCCCGGCTCGTCGGCGACGCCGTGCCCGGCAGCGGCGTGGGCGACCGTCGATCCCACGTCGCCAGCGAGGGCGACCGCGCCATCGCCATTGCCATGGTCATCGCCGTTGGCATCGTCCCCGGGCGGGCGGACGCCCCCCGGTCCGCTGTCCACGTCCCCGTCCGGCGCCACGAGCGCGGCCGCAGCAGCGGCGGCGGGCCCGGTCGTGTTCGGATCCTCGGGTTCGGGGTCGTCGGTCGCCTCGTTGGTGTGTCCGCCGTCCGATGCGTCCGTTCCGGCCTCGGTTGCGGACCCCTGCCCGGGGTCCCCACCCTCCATGGCGGCCAGGGTGGCGTCCACCTCGGCGTCAACCGCGTCGTCGGCGAGGCCGTCGGCCGGGTCGCTCACCAGGTCGTCGCGGTCCACGAAGCCCGGGACGAAGCCGGACGCGGGCCCGTCCTCGTCCACCTGCAGCCGCCGCGGGGTGCTCACCGCACCGGCGCCGGCCAGCCCGCCCCCGGCACGCCCGCCGGCGGTCGTGCGCTCGGTGCGCGGAACCTTCCGGGAGACTCGTCGCACCATCCAGAACCAGGTGATGAGCGCGCCCAGCAGGAACGCCAGGAGCAGCAGGAACCACTTCATCGCCGGGCCCCCGTCTCGCGGGAGCCGGGCAGGTCGGCGAAGGCCTCGTCCGCATCGGTGGCGCTGATCGTCGAGTGCGCCAGGAGCCACGCGACGAGGGCACCCAGGGCGAAGGCCACGAGGTACCAGAGGAAGTCGATCACAAAGGCGGTCACGTCCGCTCCTTACTTGATGGTGACGTCGACGCGTCGGTTCAGGGACCGGCCCGTGGCCGTGGAGTTGCTGGCCATCGGATCGGTGGAGCCGTTGCCCACCGTCGTGATGGCGCGCGCCTTGACCCCCTTGGTCACCAGGATCGCGGCGACCTGCTTGGCGCGCAGCAGCGACAGCGCCTTGTTCGCCGCGGCGCTACCCACGTTGTCGCTGTTGCCGGCGACGAGCAGCGTGAGGGTGGGGCACTTGCGGGCGGTGTCGGCGATGTTGTTCAGCGCCGCGGCCCCCGCCGTGGTGACCTTGGCCTTGCCGGTTTCGAACGAGATGACGGCGACGATGTCGGCCTTGGCGGCGGTTTCGCACCAGTAGGCGGGCGTGCCCACCGTCAGCTGATCGTCCACGGTGGCACCGGGGAACGCCTGGGTGGCCATGTCGCCCAGGCCGGCCTGCTCGTCCGCGAACACCGTTCCCGTCAGCGTGGCGGTGGTGCCCTCGAGCGTCACGCTCAGGTCGGGGTGGCTTCGCATGGCGATGGCGATCGGCGTGAGCGCCGCGGGGTCGACCGCGGTCGCGCCGACGGCGACCTCCAGCGAGTCGACCACGCTGGGGGCCCTGCCCAGCGTGAGCTGGAAGAGCTCGACGAGCGCGGTCTTGGTCGCCTCGTCCGGGACGCTGCCCGAGAGGGTGACGGTGTCTCCGTTGCGGGTGAGTCCGACGGGTTCGATGGCAGGGGCCGCGGGGGTGGTGGCGCTCGCTGAGGCGGGGGCCGCCGGGGTGCTCAGGCTTGCGACCGGGGTCGCCGTGGCCGCGGTGGCGGGCGCGAACTGCTGCCCGGTCAGCGCGCCGACCAATGCGAGCACGAGCGGGACGCCGAGGAGGGCCAGCCACCACAGGCCACCGGGGTTGCGCCGGTAGGGACGGGTGACGGTCTCCCAGCGCGTGCGTTCGTGGACGATCTCGGGCCCCTCAGGCCCGGCCGGGTCGGTCGGACTGGTCATGCGTCACTCCCCACAGCGAAACCTCGGGGGACATCCGCCCCCACCGGGATGATTATTGAGCCTTGTGGGGCCTTGTGAACAGCGCGCGGGCAGCGACCTGGCCCTCCGGGACCCCGCGTCCGCAACTTCGGTAGGCTGGCCAGCGGACGAGTCGGTCGGGTGATCGCGGCGCAAGCCGAGGAAAGTCCGGACTCCACAGAGCAGGGTGGTGGGTAACGCCCACCCGGGGTGACCCGCGGGACAGTGCCACAGAGAACAGACCGCCCGCCAAGGCCCCGGTGCGCCGGGGACCGGCGGGTAAGGGTGAAACGGCGGTGTAAGAGACCACCAGCACCCTCGGTGACGGGGGTGGCTCGGTAAACCCCACCCGGAGCAAGACCAAGAAGGGCTTCGGCCCGCGGACGCCGTTTGAGCGCTGCTCGCGCGAGGCGCCCGGGTAGGTCGCACGCGGGCAACCGCGAAGGCCGGCGGCAACGTCGGTCGCAGATGGATGATCGCCGCCCCCGCGAGGGGGTACAGAATCCGGCTTACAGACCGACTCGTCCCCAACTCTGGCTCTGACTAGGCGAGATTCTTTCCAGCGTGGCTGGAGCCCGCCGGGGCGTCCGGAAAATCCCCGAAGTCGTGTCCGGCCTCCGCCCGTAACGCCGCATCCCCAGGGACCGGACGAGACCCGAAGGCCGCCCGGATGTGGCGGGAGAAGCGCGGCAAGCTGAGGCCGAACTGGAACGCAGAAGCGTCGAGCCGTAGCAAGAACGTCGCGGCAGGCGTCCGGTCGTTTCGCCGGAGGTGTGGCGATCGGCTGCTCAGCTTGGTCGGGTTCATGAACAAGTGATGGACATGGTCAGTGGCTCGAGGGTGGGCGCTGAGAGCAGCCACTCAAGCAATCGCTGCGGCGGCACCGGACGGAGGGCTTGGGGGAGCGCCCGGAACGCGGAGTTGGTGTCGGTCCCTGAGGGCGTGGGAGTCCTCAGGGAGACCGCAGAATCTGCAGCGCCCCAAACGCCGCCAACCTGCCAAACAGAGAAAGCCTCGTCAAGTTCGGTTTCGCAGCAAGGCCAACATGACCAAGTTCGGCCACTAGGCCGAAAACAGAATCCGGCTTACAGGCCGAGTCGTCCCCACAGCTGGCGTTGGCAAGCTGCTCGGCATCCCGCGCTGGCATGCTGTTGGTCGTGAATGGTCGGTCAGGGCGAAGGCGCCCCCAGGAAGACCACATGGCAGCGCAGGCAGCTGCCGCGCCCACCTCAGGCGTCGCCGTCGCAGACGTGCGCGCGGCGATCGCCAAATTGCTGGACGAGGTCGAAGCCCAGTTCGGTCCCGAGCTCCGATTCCCAGAGCACTTCTACTGGAACGTTCCGCTGGGCGAGGCGGCAGAGATCAATCACAAGCCAGACCTCGACATCGGATCGGTGGCGGACGACGCCGAGTCGGTGCGCGAGTTCCTCTCCCGCGAGGGATCCGAGTTCGTGAGCGTCTGGCACGAATCCGACCACCTCGCGGGCGTCCTTCGATCCATCGCTCGGCTCGATCCGTCTTCTCCCCGGGTTCCTGGACGATGAATCTCAGTCCGCCGCTGCCGGGCGGCGGGGCGCCGGCTCCTGGCGCCTTCTCCGGCCCCCGGGGCCACGGGCGAGCCGGTATCGCTCTGTGCGCCCGCGGGGACGGCAGCCCCGTGCGCTGGCGTTGAGCCGGGTCGGGTTCGGGCGCGGCGGGCGCGTCGTGGGCGGCCGCCTTGAACGACCCGGCAGCATGGACGACATGACTGTCCCCGCGCTCGTCCGCCCGTCCTCGTCCTTCCGCGCCCGCGCGCTGCGTCCGGGGCTGGCCGCATTGGCGGTGGCCCTCGGGTTGGCCGGCTGCACCGCGGGCGCCACGCCGAGCCCGAGCTCCGCGGCACCGACGTCGGTCGCGGCCAGCCCGTCCGCAACGGCGACCAGCGCGGCGCCCACCACGAGCGCCACCCCGACCCCCTCCCCGTCCGCGACGGACGGCCCGTCGGTGAGCGCCAAGGGGACGATGGGGCTGTTCATGGAGGTCAGCAGCGTGATGACCGGCACCTGTCAGCGGGTCGCCGGGGCGCCGACACTGTCGCTGGAGGACCCGAAGAACGAGTTCTTCCAGACCGTGGCCGTGACGGTGACCCTGGAGCCCGACGCCAAGGGGGTCGCCCGGGTGGATGCCGAGCTCGGTGAGGACAGCGAGGGCGTCACGCGCACGCTCGCCTACGACGCGACGGCGAAGGTCAAGAACGCGACGGCGGTGCTGAGCGTCGACGGGCGAACCTATCGGATCTCCGGCAAGGCGACCGTGACCGAGGGATCCTCGTCCAAGGGCGAGCTGACCCCCTTCAAGGTCACGGTGACCTGCACATCCGAAACCTGGTGACCCGGAGCCGGTCCGCCTCCCGAAACGGACCGGCCCGGGGCCCCTCGCGGATCAGGCGATCGTGGTCGACGCGCGCCGGTACACGGTGAGGTAGCCGGCCCTGGATCCCTTGACGCGCACGGTGATCTTCTTGCCCTGATCGCGCGACGTCAGGGTGTACGACGCCTTGGTCGCGCCGGTGATGGCCGTTGTTCCCCGGAACCACTGGTAGCGCAGCGTGACCACCGACGGCGCCCACGTTCCGGGCTTCGCCGTCAGCACCCTGCCGACCTTGCGGATGCCGCTGATGGTCGGGGTGGGCGTGCTGGTCAGGGTGCCCTTCGCCACGGTCGCGGTCGCGGCCGACGTCGTGCTGACGGTCGTGTAGCCGGCCTTGGAACCGCGGACGGTCACCGTGATCGTGGCGCCGAGGTCCGCCGCGACCAGGCGGTATGTCGCGTTGGTGGCGTCGGTGATGCCCGCGCCGTTACGGCGCCACTGGTAGCCCAGCGCCACCCCTTCGGGGCCCCACACACCGGGGACGGCGGTGAGCACGAGCCCCACCTTGGCGGTGCCGGTGATCGTCGGCTTCGGGGTGCCGGTCAGCGTGCCCTTGGCGACCGCGGCGCTCGCGCTGGACGTCTTCGCGATGGTCGTGTACCCGGGCTTGCTCCCCGTGACGGTGACGCTCAGGCGGGTGCCGAGGTCGACGGCGGCGACCGGGTAGCTGACCCCGGTGGCCCCGGCGATCACGGTGCCGTCACGCCGCCACTGGTAGGCGAGCGTGACCGGCGCGGGAGCCCAGCCTCCCGGCACGGCGGTGAGGGTCTTGCCGACGGCGGCGGTACCGGTGATGGTCGGGGTCGGCGTCGCCGTCAGGGCGGCGCGGGTGATTGCCGCGGTGGGCAGGCTGGTCCGGGTCACGCTCGTCCACCCGGCGCGGGAGCCCGTCACGCGGACGGTCAGCACCTGCTCGGCGTCGGCGGGGGCGACCGCGTAGGTGGCCGCGGTGGCGCCGTCGATGGCCGCGCCGTTGCGGTACCAGCGGTAGCCGAGGGCCACCGTGCCGGGGCCCCAGCTGCCGGTGACGGCGGTCAGGGTCTCGCCGACCTTGGGGGTGCCCGAGATCGTGGGGACCGGTGACGGCTCGAGCAGCATCAGCAGCTTCGACCAGGTGTTCCCGTCCGTGGTGCCGCTCGGGGGCAGGCCGGTGCTCGCCTGGAAGGCCTTCACCGCGGCGAGCATGCCCGCGTCGAAGGACGAGCCGGAGGCCTTCTGGCCCGCCAGGGTCAGCAGGGCGCCCAACGCGCTGACTCGAGAGCCGGTGGCGCCCGACTTCAGCGTGACCAACAGGCTGCGCAGGGTCTGGGGCCCGGCCTCGCCGTCGACGGTGAGCCCCTTGGCCTTCTGCTGCGCCTTGACCGCCGCGACGGTCTGGGTGTCCAAGCGGCCATTGATCGAGACGGTCCGTCCGGCTCCCCGCAGCAGGTACTGCAGCGCGGTCACCTTGGCGCCCACGTCGCCGGCCTTCAGGACGACGGTGAGGGGGACCACGTCGTAGCCGGTGAGCCCCTGGCGCGCGATGAGGTCCTTGAGCTGCTTGGCGTAGGCGGCGGCGGACCCGGGGCGATCGACGGCGGCGATCGCGTCCACGAACGCGTCGATGGAGCCGGTGGCCGCCCGCGCCGCCTTGTATTCGGGTTGCACGGCGATGGTGGCCGCCCGGTCGGCGAAGGCGGCTGCGGTGGAGCGATAGCTGCGGTACTTCACGGTGGCGCCGGTCGTCGTCGTCAGCGTGAAGCAACCCGCCTGGAACTGGTAGGTGGTCAGGGAGTTCACGATCCCGGCCACCCCTGCGAGCTTCAGCGACGAGTAGCGGCGCAGCCCCGCGTAGTAGCTGCGCTGCTTCCAGTAGGACAGCGTCGAGCGCACCACGCCGTAGTCGCGGCCGCGGGCCTCGATGATCCGCCAGTCGCCGTTGGACAGCTTCTTGGTCAACAGCGCGACGTGGCCGATCCCGTTGGAGCGCGCCGGGTTGTTGCGGAGGAAGACGAGGTCGCCGGCCTTCGGGGCGTCGGTCACCGGCTTGGTCACCTGGTACTGGGACGCCGCCAGGTCGGTGATCTTGTTGCCGGAGCGGGCATAGACCCACTCGACGAGCTCCGAGCAGTCGAACTTCGGCGGGTCGGTCTGGTACGGCGACGTCTCGGCGCCCAGGACGTACGGCTTGCCCACCTGGGCGTCGGCGAGGCTCGCGAAGCCGGGGGCGGTCAGCGACGCGCCGCACCGGGTGCCGAAGTAGTTGGTCCCGAGCTCGACAGCCTTGGAGCGACCCCAGTCGGAGGCGAGGACGGCCTGGGCGATCGACACCGAGGCGGGGATCCCGTAGGTCCGTTGTGCATCCTGGGCGGCGACACGCACCTTGTCCAGGAACGCCTGTTGCGCCGAGGTGCGGGCCTCGAGGGCCTGGGCGTTCGGCTGGGTGGCGCCCTGGGCGCAACCCAGGGCGACGGCGAAGGCCAGGAGCCCGGCAACCAGGCGTGTGGGGGAAGTCACAAGGGGTTCCTACCGGGGGTGATTCGGGGCTGACAACCCCGCCCTTGAGACTCCGGTCACCGAGCGCCCGATGCCAAATGCCGTATGACAAGGCGTTTTGCCGCGGCGGCCCTCAAGGGTGGGTCGAGAGTCTCCTTGAGAGTTGAATCACCCCCCGGCGGCCGACCCGGACGGGTCAGGCTTGGCGCATCACGACGGGTGTTCCGAGCTGCACGGTGCGGGAGACCGTGCACAACGACTCGGCGGATCGCTTGATCGCCAGCGGGACCCGCAGGCGTGCGGCGTCCCCGTCCGACCCCTCGGGGAAGCTCACCCGGAACTCCACGACGAGGTCGCCCATCCGGTTGCCGCCCTCGGTGAGTTTGGAGCCGGACGCCTCGATCTCGAAGCTCTCGGGTTCGGCCCGGCGCGAGGTGATGTAGTCGACGTCGACGCCGCTGCAGCCCGCGATCGCGGCCAGCAACAACTCGACCGGGGTGAACAGCGTGCCGTCCCCACCCTCGCCGAGGGTAATGGTGCCGCCGCGGGGGTTGGTCGCCTCAAAGGTGCCGAACTCGGTTCGCCTCAGCGTGACGTGGCGTCGGGGGTCGTCGTCCATGGCCATGACCTTCCGGGAGGTGTCTGCGGCACCGTCGCCGCGTCCCCGAGCGTAGTCGTCGTGCGGGAGTCCGGAGCCGGTCAGTTCTCCACGCGCAGCGTCGCCCGGGAGGCGTCCACCTGACGCTGGGTCTCGGCGTCGCCGATGGTGGCGAAGGTGAGCAGCGCGCAGCGCACCTCGCCGATCTGCACCACGACGATGTCCACCACATCCCCGGGGATGGTCGGCCCGTAGGTGTCGACGAGCACCCGTAGCCGGAGGCGCCAGGCGTCGTGGCCGTCCACGGTCATCGCCTTGCTGGAAACCTGCTCGACGCCGCTGGTGCCCTCGGAGTAGAAGGCGATGGCCGAATCGAGCGCGATGAGGTCGGCCAGCTCTCGCAGCGTCCCGCCCGCGGCGGCGGGGGAGATCGTGGTGAGCATGACGTTGCTGGTCCAGGAGTCCTTGATCTCCCGCTCGATGCCCGTGGCGCACAGCGACCAGAAGGTGCCGGCGACCGGAGCCGGGTGCCAGCGCCGGTCGTTCATGGTCTCCACGCTGAGCAGGCCGCCGTAGAGGCGCCCGCCCCGAACCGCCTGGGTGGCGGTGGGGCACGGCCGCGGCTGGGCCGCCGACGGGGTGGGTGTGGTGGTTCGGCTGGGCGTCGGTGTCGGGGTGGGTGTGGGCAGGGGGCTCTCGTCCCAGGACGAGACGGTCGGGCTGGAGCTGTTCGGCGGGGGCTCTGCGGGGTCGCCTGCCCCCAGCAGCCGGGGGACCAGGACGACGGCCCCGACGATCAGCGCCAGGACCACCAGGAGTCCCAGCACCGCGAGGGCCAAGGGCCGCCGCCCCGTCCGGCCGGGGGGCGTCGGGGTCCCGGGGTTGGGGGTGGTCGAGGCCCCGTCCGGGGCCGGTGGGCCTCCCCGGACCTCCGACGACCAGGTCGTCCCGTCCCAGAAGCGGTAGCCGCCGGGGGTTCCCGCGGGGTCCGGATACCAGCCGGGCTGAGACATGGGCGGCCGGCCTAGGGGAGGGTGAGGATGTCGGCGCCGTCCTCGGTCACGGCCAGCGAGTGCTCGAACTGGGCGCAGCGGCTGCGATCGTTGGTGACCACGGTCCAGCCGTCGCTCCACACGTTGGACCGGTAGTCACCCAGGGTCAGCATCGGCTCGATGGTGAACGTCATCCCCACCTCCATGACCGTGTCGAAGGCGGGCTCGTCGTAGTGCGGGATCACCAGGCCGGAGTGGAACGCGGAGTGGACTCCGTGCCCCGTGTAGTCGCGGACGACGCCGTAGCCGAAGCGCTTGGCGTAGGCCTCGATGACGCGCCCGATCACGTTGATCTGGCGCCCGGGACGCACGGCCTTGATGGCCCGGTTGAGCGCCTCCTGGGTGCGTTCGCTCAGGTCGCGGGAGGCCTGATCGACCTCACCGCAGTAGAAGGTGGCGCAGTTGTCGCCGTGGACGCCGTCCTTGAACGCGGTGATGTCGATCTTCACCAGGTCGCCGTCCTCGAGCGGGCGCGCGTCAGGGATGCCGTGGCAGATCACCTCGTTGACCGACGTGCAGATCGACTTCGGGAAGCCGCGGTACCCCAGGGCCGAGGGGTAGGCGCCGTGATCCAGCATGTACTCGTGGCCGATCCGGTCGAGCTCGTCGGTGGTGACGCCGGGGGCGATCGCCTTGGCCGCCTCGTGCATGGCGCGGGACGCGATGCGTCCGGCGATCCGCATCTTCTCGATGGTCTCGGGCGTCTGCACGTCCGACCCGGTGTAGCGCTTCGGTGCCGGTCGGCCGACGTAATGCGGGCGGGTGATCTCGCTCGGGACGGCGCGCCGCGGCGTCAACGGGTAGGGCCTGATCGCTGTCACGCCCGCGATCTTAGTGCGCTCCACGGCGCGGCCGAGCCGCCTCAGCCGCGGGGGCGGACCGGGTAGCGAATGACCGTGCGGGGCCGCGCGCTTCCGGGACGGGTGAGGTACTCCTCCTCGTGGCGTCCGGCGATCCGGTACCCCGCTTCCTCGATGAAGGCGTGCAGGGTTGCGATCGTGGGTCCCTCGGCGGAGTACGGCCCCACATGCAGGATCTCAGCGACCGTCCCGTACTCCCACACCTCGACGGCGGCGGGTTCGACCCCCGGCTTGTGGGGCAGGGCGGTGGTGCCGTCCGGGACGGGGATCGCCCAGTCCGCGACCCACTCGGCGCGCGGCTTGGCGGCGTCCTCGGGCCCGAGGCCCCAGCGGGCGCGGACGGGGGCCACCGCGAAGGCCACGCCCTCCTTCTTCAACCGGAACTTGAGCGGGTAGACCGACCCGTAGAGCCGGGGGAAGACCGTGGGACCGACCTCGTCCGGGTCGCCGATGCTGCGAACGACGGCCATGGTGAGGCGGGGGAGCTCTGCCAGTCGCGGTTGGTTGGCCCGCAGCGGCGACGCCTTCGGCGGGGGCGTGGTGGGTAGGGCGGCGGCGCTCTCGAGTCGTCCGGCGAAGGCCGCGACCCAGGCGGCCTCGGCCTGCAGCATCGCGCGGGCGTGGTCGAACAGTTCCGTCACGAACCACGCGTCGTCCGCCCGACCGGCGGCCTCCTCGATCTCGCCCGCCGCGCGCTCGAGCGCCGCCTCACGTTCCGCGATCGCCCCGCGCAGCGCCGCGTCGTCCAGGGCCGGGGCGTTGGCGAGGCCCAGCAGGAACGGCCAGGCGCGGGACGGGTCGGCCAGCAGGTGACCCGCGGCCTCGGCGAGGGCCCCGTGGCCGGCGGGCGTCAGGGTGAACGTCTTGCGTCCGGGGCCGCGGGTGCCCGGGCTGACCTGGGATGTCACCCAGCCCACCCGCTCCAGCTTGGACAGCAGGAAGTAGATGGAGGAGAAGCCGATCTCGGTCCACGCGCGCATGCCGCGCTGCTCGATCAGCTGGTCCAGTTCGTAGCCGTACCGAGGGGCCTCGGCCAGCAGTCCGAGGAGGGCAGTCTCGGCGTGGGTAGGGGTGCGCATGGCGCTATCCTACTACTGGAATAGCTCCTCGGTCATCGTCGGCTGCCGAGGGTTGCCCGCCGCCCCGCGGGGCACCAGAGTGGAGGCACCGGAGCGGAAGGAGACGAGCATGGCCGAAGGGCAGTGGTACTGGTGCCTCGATCATCACGCGGTGGAGCCCTACCAGGGCTGCCGCGAGGATGTCCGGCTCGGCCCGTACCCGTCCCCGGACGAGGCCGCGCACGCGCTGACGAAGGTGGCCGAGCGCAACGAGGACTGGGACAACGACCCCCGCTGGAACGACGACGAGGACGAGGACGACCCCCGTCCCTGAACGCCGTTGCGCGGCGTCACGGGCCCGCCCGTCCCGCCGTCCGGGCCCCGGGCAGCGGCCCGCTTCCCCTACACCGAGAAGCCAGCCCCCCGAACCCGGGCACCCCGACGCGGCGGACGGCCCTTCCTGGCGTCTCAGTGATCGATGTAACCCCGCTGAAACAATCCGGACGGCAGACTGGGCGGCATGGATAAGCAGACAGAGTTCGTCTTGCGGGCCATGGAGGAGCGCGACATCCGCTTCGTCCGACTCTGGTTCACCGATGTGCTGGGGTTCCTGAAGTCGGTGGCGATCGCCCCGGCCGAGCTCGAGGGCGCCTTCTCCGAGGGCATCGGCTTCGACGGCTCGGCCATCGAGGGCTTCGCCCGGGTGTCGGAGGCCGACATGGTGGCGCACCCGGACCCGTCCACGTTCCAGCTGCTTCCCTGGCGCGGCACCCAGCAGGGGACCGCCCGCATGTTCTGCGACATCCGGCTCCCCGACGGCACGCCGTCGTTCGCCGATCCGCGTTACGTGTTGAAGCGGGCGATGCGCAAGGCCGC
>CAZBMH010000071.1:0-11991 GCA_964492685.1 uncultured Micropruina sp. | reverse complement strand
CGGCCTGCAGCTCCAGCGGGCGGCGGCCCTCGATGCCGGCGATCTCGCCGAGGCCGTCGATCGGGGTGCCCATGGCGTCGACCACGCGTCCGAGGTAACCGTCGCCGACGGGCACGGACAGGATGTCGCCGGTCCGACGGACCGAGGAGCCCTCGTCGATGCCCTCGGACTCGCCCAGGACCACGACGCCGATCTCGCGGACGTCGAGGTTCAGCGCGATGCCGAGCGTGCCGTTCTCGAACTGCAGCAGCTCGTTGGCCATGGCCGAGGGCAGCCCCTCGACCCGGGCGATGCCGTCACCTGACACCACCACGGTGCCGATCTCGTCGCGCTCCGCGGTGGCCGGGGTGAAGTTGGTCACAAACCGGTCGAGCGCGTCCCGGATCTCTTCGGGACGAATGGTCAGTTCCGCCATGCTGCGCACCTGTTCTGTTCGTATCTCGTCATTGGCTGATCTGTCGTTCGGCGGCGGCGAGCCTCGTGGCCACCGTGCCTTCGATCACCTCGTCGCCCACGGTGACCCGGACGCCGCCGAGCACCTCAGGGTCGAGGGTGATCTGGAGAGCGATGTCGCGTCCCAGTTGCGTACTGAGCGCCGTCTGCAGGCGTCGCTGCTGCTCGGCGGACAGGGGCTGGGCCACGACCACCTTGCCGATGGTGCGCGCGCGCAGCCGCGCCGCCAGCTGGAGGTACTCCGCCAGCGTCAGGTCGAAGGTCCGCAACCGGGCGGCCACCGCGCGGCGCGCGAGCGCCACCGTCACCGGCTCGGCCTTGTCGGCCAGCAGCTCGGCAACGAGTTGCTGCCGGCCCTCCAGCGGGGAGTTGCGGTCGCCCAGGGCGGCCCGCAGCGGACGATCCCCGTCCACCACCCGCCCGAAGCCGAACAGCTCTTCCTCGACCCGGTCGAGCGCGCCGGCCGCCTGCGCGGCCGACAGCAGCGCCCGAACCCCCTGGCGCTCCAGCGCCGCGGCGAGGCCGGAGCCCCCACCCCAGCGGCGCGAGGCCGCCTCGATCAGGACCGTGCAGGCCCGCGGGGACACCCGCGGCCCGAAGACCGAGGCGACCAATTCGGACAGCCCGTTCTCGGCGATGCTCGGATCGGTCAGCACGCGCCGCAGCGCCGGCTGGGCGTCGATGACGTCCACCAGCGCAAAGAGCTCACCGGCCAGGGACGCGTCGGCCGCGAGGCCGTCGGTGACCCGGTCGAGCTCGCTCAGCCGCGCCTCGGTCGTGGTGCTCATGCCTTCTCCGCGCCTTGGCCTTCGAGGTCGGCGATGAACCGATCAACCGTCCGCTGCGCCCGGGCATCGTCAGTGAGGGACTCCCCCACGATGCGACCCGCCAGGGCGGTGGCCAGTCCGCCCACCTCGGAGCGGAGCTGTCCGATGACCTGGGAGCGTTCCGCCTCGATCTGGGTCTTCGCGCTGCTGAGCATGCGCGCGGACTCGTCCTGGGCCTGGGACCGCATCTCGGTCATGATCGCCGCGCCCTGGGCCTTGGCCTCCTCGCGGATGCGGGCGGCCTCGTCCCGGGCGGTGGCGAGCTGCGCCTTGTACTGCGACTGCGCCAGCTGCGCCTCGGCCTGGGCCCGTTCCGCCTTCTCGATGCCGCCCTGGATCTCCTCGGCCCGCAGGGCGTAGGTCTCCTCGAACTTGGGCACCACAAACTTCGAGATCGCCCACCAGACGATCAGGAACAGGACGAACCCGGCAATCATCTCCGGCAGGGCCGGGATCAGCGGGATGTCGCCTTCGAATGGAACCTTCATGGTTGAAGGTTTCTCACTGAATGGCGAAGGCGAGGGCGATGCCGATGATGGCAAGCGCCTCGACCACGGCGAAGCCGATCCACGCGGTGCCCATCATCGCGCCACGAGCCTCGGGCTGGCGGGCGGTGCCGTTGATGACGGAGGCGAAGATCCACGCCACGCCGAGGGCCGGGCCGAGGGTGGCCAGGCCGTAGCCGAGCATGTTGAGGGAGCCGCTGATCTCCATGATCGGAAGCATTGTTTGTCCTTTCGGATGGGTTTCGTTGCTGAGGTAGGTCAGGTGTTCTTCGGTAGATCAGTGTTCTTCGGCGATGGCCGAGGCCACGTACTGCGCGGTGAGCACAGTGAAGATGTAGGCCTGCAGGCAGGCGACGAAGATCTCCAGGGCGAAGATCGCGAAGCTCATCACGAAGGCGGCGCCTCCGGCGATGATGTAGATGGCGTTGGCCTGCTGGACCAACAGGGTGCCGCCCATCACGAAGACCAGCACCACCAGATGGCCCGCGAACAGGTTGGCGAACAAACGCAGGGCCAGGGTGATCGGCCGCACGATGAAGTTCGACGCGAACTCCAGCGGGATGATGATCGGCCACAGCGCCACCGGGACGCCCGGCGGAATGGTCATCCGCTTGAGGTAGTCGACCAGGCCGTACTTGGCGATCCCGGCCCCGTTGTAGAGCAGGAACGTCATGATCGCCAGGGCGTAGGCGTAGCCGACCCGGGAGAAGGTCGGGAACATGAACAGGAAGAACTGCCCGAACAGGTTGTTCACCAGGATGAAGGAGAACATCGCCACCAGGTAGGGCAGGTACTTGCGGTAGTCGTGGCCGAGGATGTCGCGGGCGATGCTGTTGCGCAGCAGGTTGTACACCTGTTCGCCGACGAACTGCTTGCGCGTGGGCACCACCTGATGGCCGTTGGCGAGCCAGATCCACACCGCAATCACCAGAACCGCGCCGAGCACGGCCTGGAACAGGTTGTTGCTCACCCAGTCGATGCCGGCACCGGGGAACAGCGGCCGTGGGTCAAAGCTGTGAACCCCAGGGGGCCAGTGCTCGCCACCCTCGGCACCCTCCAGGGGGATGATCAGGCCAAGCAGCCGCATCGCACCTCCGACCTCATGTCATCCGTCCGTAACGTCGGATGACCACATACATACCAGTGATCGCGCCGAGAATGAGTCCGACCGGGAAAAAGAAGCCCGATTCGAGCCACCAGTCCAATAGCCACCCAGCGCCGCCGTAGACGAGCAGACCAGCAACCAGGTAGCTGATGATGGTCATGCCCTGATCGATGCCCCGCTGCTCATCCATGGCACGAGGGAGACTACCGGAGATGGCCCAGACGAGCCACCTTCATTCGCCGGGGTGGGACGGTGGCTCAGGCTCGTCAAAAACCGGTATCCGCAGCCGCTGAAACGCGACCACTTCGAAGGCGAGCCAGCCCAGTACCACGGCGACGGTGGTCAGCGCCACCGCGTTGCGATCGAAGCTGAACCGCGACGCATTGGCCTGCAGCGCGATCAACATCACCGTCGGCACGCTCACCCGGATGGCGTAGGAGACCAGCGAGGCGATCAGGAGGGCCTGCGGATCCCGGTCGGCCATCCGCACCTGGACGAACTGGCCCATGCCCATGAAGGCCAGCACGCCGATCGCGGTGACCAGGGACGTGACGCCGGCGAGCTGGCCCCCCACTAGGAAAAGGAGCGGCACCACGATCAGGGCTGCCGCATGCCCCCCGGTCGCCCCCGCGGCCAGGAGCCGGCGGGCCCGCACCCCGGACGCGCTAGCCATGGAGGTGCGGCCGCTCGATGGAGAAGTCCTCCTCGGGTTCGCTTGGCGCCCGTTGGGCCAGCGGCGACCAGGTGAGCGCCGCGGCCACCCCGAGGCCGACCACGAGGCCGACGACGGCCCAGGGGCTGCTGGTGGCGCCGACGATCACCGCGCCGAATGCCAGCAGGGCCGACCAGAACCAGAACAGGAAGACGGCCCGGCGATGGCTATGCCCCAGGTCCAGCATCCGGTGGTGCAGGTGCTGCTTGTCGGCCTGATACCAGAGCTTGCCCGCCATCGTCCGCCGGACGTAGGCGAGGACCAAGTCGCCGAACGGGAACGCCATCACCGCCACCGGCAGCGCCAGGGGCAGGTACGCGTTGAGCAGTCCGCTGCCGGAGGCGTTGATCCGCGACGGATCGAGCTGGCCGGTCAGGCTGATCATCGCGGTCGCGAGCAGGAAGCCGAGCAGCATCGCGCCGGAGTCCCCCATGAACATCCGGGCCTTGTGCACGTTGTAGGGCAGGAAGCCGAGGCAGACGCCGACAGTGGCGACGGTAATCAGGCTCGACGTGGTGGCGCGCACCAGCTCCTGCTCGTAGCTCAGCCAGTACGCGTAGGTGAAAAAGGCCCCGGCACCGATGGCCACCACACCCGCGGCCAGCCCGTCCAGGCCGTCGATGAGGTTGATGGCGTTGACACACACGAAGATCAACCCGACGGTGAGGATCGTGGCCGTCGCGTCGTCCAGCGAGATGATGGTGTCGGGCAGCGGGATCCAATAGACCTTGACGCCGTTCAGCACCACGATGCCCGCCGCGAGGATCTGGCCCGCGATCTTGGCCAGCGCGTTCAGCTCGACCATGTCGTCCAGCACGCCGACGCCGCAGATCACCACCCCAGCGATGAGCACTGCGGCGCTGTCGTGGGCGACCAGCTCGAACTTCCCCAGCCACGGAAGCTGCGAGGCCAGCAGCAGGGCGGCGGTCAGCCCCGCCAGCATCGCGATGCCGCCGAAGTACGGCACGGGCTTGGTGTGCACGTCGCGGTCCCGGACGAGGGCGACCGCGTTGAACCGGAACGCCAGCCGCCGGCAGAGCCCACCCAGGAGGTAGGTCACCGCCGCGGCGACCAACAGGACCAGGATGTACTCACGCATCGGTGCTGACGAGCTCCCCGACGATGGCGGCCAGGTCCGCGGCGGCCAGGCGCCCCTCGCGCAGGATCCGCGGCGTGCCGGTGAGGTCCACGATGGTGGAGGGAATCGGGCCGGCGGCGGTCCCGGCGTCCAGGTAGACAGCGACCGCATCGCCCAGCTGTTCGACGGCCTCGTCCACGCTCAGCGCCGCGTCGCGGCCGCTGATGTTGGCGCTGCTCACGGCCAACGGACCCGTGCGCCGCAGCAGCTCGCGGGTGAACGGGTGATCGGGGACCCGGACGGCGATCGTCTCGCGCCGGTCCCCCAGGTCCAGCTGCAGCTGGCTCTGGGCGTTGACCACCAGCGTCAGGGCCCCGGGCCAGAAGGCCTTGGCCAGCGCCAGCCCCTCGGGGGTGAGGCCGCGCGCCAGGGAGCGCAGCATCGAGACCTCGGCGATGAGCACGGGCGGCGGCATGTCGCGGCCGCGCTGCTTCGCGTCCAGCAACCCCTGGACGGCCGCGGCGGAAAACGCGTCGGCGCCGATGCCGTAGACGGTATCGGTGGGCAGCACGATGCAGCGTCCGGCCCGGACGGCCGCCTCGGCGGCCTCGAGGGCCTCGATCGGCTGGGCGGCGGTGTCGAAGCGCTGGGCGGCGGGGGTCACGGCTGCCATCCTGCCACCTGTCCCAGGCGGCGGGCGGTCACGAATCGCGGCCGCCCGTTGAGGTCCACATGGTCGCGGACGCTGTCGAAAGCACCCTGGTCGACGAACACCTGCTGGGCGCTCTCATGCTGGACCTCGGCGTGCTCCGCCGCCACCACGCCGCCGGGCCGCAGCAGCCGGGCCGCCACCTCGGCGACCACGTGGAGCGCGTCCAGCCCGTCGTCCCCGGAGAACAGGGCCAGCGTCGGCTCGTGGTCGCGGACCTCGGCCGGGATCGTGCTGAAGACGTCCAGCGGAATGTAGGGCGGGTTGGCGATCACGACGTCGACGTCGCCGTCGAGCTCGGGGAAGGCCACCGCCATGTCGCCGCCGCGCAGTTCCACGCCGGTGCCGGCCAGGTTGCGGGCCGCGTACTCCACGGCCAGGTCGTCCAGCTCCACCGCGTACTGCTCCGCCCCGGGGTTCTCGCACGCGATGGCGAGCGAGATCGCGCCGCTACCGGCGCACAACTCCACCACGATCGGGGTCCGGTCGGTGATCGTGGCCAGCTGCCTGAGCACCCAGCCGGTCATCACCTCGGTCTCGGGCCGCGGGATGAAGACTCCCGGGCCGACCTCGACCTCGACCGTCCGAAACGGCGCCCGGCCGGTCAGGTACTGCACGGGGGTACCCGTGTGGCGGGCGGCGACGTGCTCGGCGAAGCGGTCGATCTGGACCGGGGTGGGCTCGGGGGCCAGCAGCAGGTGTGAGAGCGGCACACCCAGCGCGTCGGCCAGGAGGAGGCGGGCATCGGCGGCGGGAACGCGCTCCTGTGCCCAGCCCAGCAGGTTTCGGATCGTGCTCATGTGTGTCGGGCCAGCCGTTCTGCGAGGTCCGCCGCTCCGAGCGCCTCCACCACGGCGGAGAGGTCGCCGTTGAGGACGGCGTCGAGGTTGTAGGCCTTGAAGCCGATGCGGTGGTCGGCGATCCGGTTCTCCGGGAAGTTGTAGGTGCGGATGCGCTCGGAGCGGTCCACGGTGCGGATCTGGGACTTGCGGGCGGCGGAGGCGTCCGCGGCCTGCTGCTCCTCGGCGTGCGCCGCCAGCCGCGCCCGCAGGATCCGCAACGCCGAGGCCTTGTTCTGCAGCTGGCTTCGCTCGTTCTGGCACGTGACCACCACGCCGGTGGGCAG
Source organism: uncultured Micropruina sp. (assembly GCA_964492685.1). Lineage (GTDB taxonomy): Bacteria > Actinomycetota > Actinomycetes > Propionibacteriales > Propionibacteriaceae > Micropruina. Next base: position 5,475 of record CAZBMH010000071.1, on the reverse strand, counting down.
GTGGGTGATCCGGACCGCGGAGTCGGTGGTGTTGACGCCCTGCCCGCCCTTGCCGGAGCTGCGGTAGACGTCGATGCGCAGGTCGTCGTCGTTGATCTCGATCTCGGCCTCATCCTCCACGTCCGGCATGACCAGGACGCCGGCCGCGGAGGTGTGGATCCGCCCCTGGGTCTCGGTGACCGGAACGCGCTGCACCCGATGGACGCCCCCCTCGAACTTCAGCACCCCGAACGGGGCCGACTCGGGGTCGGGCGCGCCCGTGGCCTTGACGGCGAGCGTGATCGACTTGAACCCGCCCAGGTCCGTCTCCTGGGAGTCGAGCACGTCGACGCGCCAGCCGCGGGTCTCGGCGTAGCGTGCGTACATCTTGAAGAGGTCGGCGGCGAACAGGGCCGACTCCTCGCCACCCTCGCCCGACTTGATCTCGACCAGGGCGTCCAGCGAGTCGTGAGGGTCGCGCGGCGCCAGCAGCCGGGTGAGCTTGCCGGTCACGACCTCCAGCTGCGCCTCCAGGCCCTCGGCCTCGGCGGCGAAGCCCGGGTCCTCGGCCGCCAGCTCGCGAGCGGCCTCCAGGTCGGCCAGGAGCCGGTCGTAGTCGTTGAGGTTCTTCACGATGGGGGTGAGCTCGGCATAGCGCCGCCCGATGCGCCTCGCCCGGGCGAGATCGGAGTGGGTCGCCGGGTCGGCCAGCGCGGTTTCGAGGTCGGCGAACTCGGCGCGAAGCTCGGCGGCTTCGAACACGTCCGCACCTCCTGCAGGAGTGGGTGGTGGTGAGACCGATCCACAGAGAACGAGACGCCGGGGCCCAGGGATGTCCTGGCGCCCCGGCGTCCGCTGTGGCTACTTGCCCTTGGCCACCGCGGTGGTCTTGGCATACCGCTTCTCGAAGCGAGCGACGCGACCGCCGGTGTCAAGGATCTTCTGCTTCCCGGTGTAGAACGGGTGGCAGGCGGCGCAGACCTCGGCGTGCATGGTGCCGTTCTTGGCCGTGCTGCGGGTGGTGAACGTGTTCCCGCAGGTGCAGGTCACCTGGGTCACGACGTATTCGGGATGGATTCCCTGCTTCATCTTCTTCTCCTCGGGTGTCTGGGCCGGGTCGCCAGCGCTTGGGAGGTTGGATGGACCTCGGGCGTGAACCGGCACCGAGGGTCCATTCTGCCGCACCCACCTGGGTTAACCAAACCGCCTGTCGCCCGGCCTATGCTCACGTTCATGGGCCATGTCGAGTTGTCGGGGGTGGCGCTCGACCTCCCGGACGGGCGCCCGCTGCTGACCGATGTCTCGTTCCGCATCGGCGAGGGCACCATCACCGCCCTGGTGGGCGCGAACGGCTCCGGCAAGACGACCCTACTGCGCATCATCTCCGGTGATCTCGCGCCCGGGGAGGGGACGGTCTCCCGCTCCGGTGGGCTGGGCGTCATGCGCCAGTTCATCGGCTCGCTGCGGGACGCCTCGACGGTGCGCGACCTGCTGTTCTCACTCTCCCCCGGCCGGATCCGCGAGGCCGCCGCCGAGGTGGACCGCCTGGAGCTTCAGCTGATGGAGTCCGACATCGAATCCGTGCAATTCGCTTACGCCCACGCCCTGGCCGAGTACGCCGACGCCGGCGGCTACGAGCAGGAAGTGATCTTCGACGCGTGCTGCCTGGCGGCGCTGGGGATCGGCTTCGAGGCCGGCAAGTGGCGCGAGGTCGACACGCTCTCGGGCGGCGAGCAGAAGCGACTGGCGCTGGAGGTGCTGCTGCGCGGGCCCGACGACGTGCTGCTGCTCGACGAGCCCGACAACTACCTCGACGTCCCCGGGAAGCGCTGGCTGGAGGACCAGCTCCGCGCCACCCAGAAGACGGTGCTGCTGATCAGCCACGACCGGGAGCTGCTGGCCCGGGCGGCGACGCGTATCGCCGCCGTCGAGCTCGGGGCCGCGGGCAACACCGTGTGGATCCACGGGCAGGGGTTCGCCACATTCGCCGAGGCCCGGCGCGAACGTTTCGAGCGCTTCGAGGAACTGCGCCGCCGCTGGGACGAGCAGCGGGTGCGGCTGGTCGCCCTCGTGCAGAGCCTGAAGGTCAAGGCGGCGTTCAACGACGGCATGTCGTCGCGCTATCAGGCGGCGCAGACCCGGCTGGCGAAGTTCGACGCGGCCGGTCCACCCGAGGCCGTCCCGCTGCGCCAACAGGTGTCGATGCGGCTGACCGGGGGCCGCACCGGTCGGCGGGCGGTGGTCTGCGAGGGCCTCGAGCTCACCGGCCTGATGAAGCCCTTCGACTGCGAACTCTGGTACGGCGACCGGGTCGCGGTGCTGGGCTCCAACGGCTCCGGCAAGTCCCACTTCCTGCGGCTGCTGGCCCTGGGCGGCTCGTCCCCGGAACCGGGGAATACCTCCGTGGACCACGCGATCATCGACCCGGTGCGCTTTACGGGCATCGCCCGGCTGGGGGCCCGGGTCCGTCCGGGCTGGTTCGCCCAGACCAATCGGCACCCGGAGCTGCTGGGCCGCACCCTGCTGGAGATCCTGCACCGGGGCGACGAGCACCGCCACGGCATGGGGCAGGAGCAGGCCGCGCGAGCCCTGGATCGCTACGAGCTGGCCCACGCCGCCGAGCAGCGCTACGAGACCCTGTCCGGCGGCCAACAGGCCCGGCTCCAGATCCTGCTGCTGGAACTCGGCGGCGCCACGCTGCTGCTGCTCGACGAACCCACCGACAACCTGGACATCGAGTCGGCCGAGGCGCTGGAGCACGGCCTGGCCGCCTTCGACGGGACGGTGGTGACCGTCACCCACGACCGCTGGTTCGCCCGCGGCTTCGACCGGTTCCTCGTCTTCGGCTCCGACGGCTCGGTCTACGAGTCCGACGAGCCGGTCTGGGACGAGGGCCGCGTTCGCCGAGCCCGCTGACCGGTGAGGGTCAGGCCGCCAGCTCGGCCGGCAAGGGACGCCCGTGCACGACCGCCAGGCTGGACACCGCGCGGGTCAGGCAGACGTAGAGCCGTCGCAGCCCGGTCACCCTGTCGGGCTCCCCCTCGACGATCGCCGCCGGCTCCAGCAACACCACGTGGTCGAACTCCAGCCCCTTGGCCAACTCGGCCGGGACCAGCTCCACCCGGGTGTCGAACTCCTCGCCCTCGGCGCCGAGCCGGCGAAAGCCCACCCCGGCCCCGGTCAGCCGCTCGGCCACGTCCGCGAGCTGCGCGTCGGCGACGATGACCCCGATCGTTCCCTCCCGGGCCAGGCAGTCCTCGACCGCCGTCGCCAGCTCCCCTGGCCCGCCCGACACGAGCGCGAAGTCGCCGCGCGCCCGCCGCACCGAGTGCGGCGGGGTCAGGCCGGGGGCGATCCAGGGCAGCAGCCGCGCGGCGTACTCGATGACCGAGCCGGGCACCCGGAAGCCCGCGGTGAGCTCGGTGACGTGCGCACCCGGGCGGCCCAGTGCCGCGAGCGAGTCGTCCCAGGACGACAACGCCCAGGGGGTGGTGGCCTGGGCGAGGTCCCCCAGGAGCGTGACCGAACCCGTACTGGCCCGCCGACCGATCGCCCGCAGTTGCATGGCGGACAGGTCCTGGGCCTCATCGATGATCACGTGGCCGAGGCTGGGGGTGCGGGTAACCAGGTCGGTGACCTCGTCGATCAGCACCACGTCGGCCGGCGTGGGCCGCCAGGCGCGGACCGAGGCCGGGCGGCGCGCCGGCCGGAGCAGGGCCCGCTCGTCGTCGCTCAGCAGTCCGTCGGAGGCCCGGGCCAGCCACGCGTCGTCGGTCAGCAGCCGCAGGACCAGCTTGGCGGGGTCGATCGCCGGCCAGTGGGCATCAACGAAGGCGCGCACCGGGCGAGAGCGGGCCACGGCGTTCTGGACCCGGTCGTCCGGGGACTCCCCCAGCGCCTCCAGCCGCAACAGCACCTGATGGGCGACCCGCTGGGCCAGCATGTCCCGGCCGGCGTGGTAGCGAACCCCCCGGGTGCGGAGCTCGTCCATGACCTCGGCGAGTCGGTGCGCCGGGATCCGGCAGTGGATGGAACCGCGCGGCACCAGCAGCGTCTCGCTCGGCTCCTTCAGTTGCCCCCACACCGCCCGCCGCAGCACCTCGGCGAGGCGGCCATCGCCCTTCAGAATCGCCGGCGGGGCGGCCTCGTTTCCCGTGGCGCTGACCCCGGTCGCCCGGGCCACCAGCGAGGCCACCGTCTCCTGAATCGCGTCGATCTCGCCCAGGGCGGGCAGCACGTCGCCGATGTAGCTGAGGAAGGAGGCGTTGGGACCGACGACCATGACCCCGCTGCGCCCGAGCTGCTCCCGGTAGGAGTAGAGCAGGTAGGCCGCCCGGTGCAGCCCGACGGCGGTCTTCCCGGTGCCCGGGGCGCCCTGGACCACCAAGGACTGCTCCAGCGGCGCGCGGACGATGACGTCCTGTTCGGGCTGGATCGTCGCCACGATGTCGCGCATCGGCCCGCTGCGGGGGCGTTCGATCTCCGACTCCAGGATCGAGGAGTGCCCGAACGGGTCGTCCTGGTCGTCGCGGCCCAGCCGCTCGTCCTCGAACGCGGTCAGGGTGCCCTTCGCGGACCCGAAGCGGCGGCGCAACTCCACGCCCATGGGCTCGGTGCGGCTGGCCTGATAGAACGGCAGCGAAATGGGCGCCCGCCAGTCGTAGACCAGTGGTTCTGATCCGGACTCGCGGGTGACGTGCAGGCGCCCGATGTAGCAGGTCTCGTCGCCCTCGGCACCCAGTGCGGCCCGGTAGTCGAGGCGCCCGAAGAAGAGCGGGACGTTCGGGTCATCGCGCAGGGACATCATCCGTCGGTAGAGCGCCTGCTTGAGGTACTCCCCGCTCAACCGGTCGCCGGCCAGCGCCTCCAGCGACGCGGTGTGGTCCCGCATCTCGGCCAGGGCCACGCGGGAGGCCGCCAGATGGGCGCGCTCGGACGTCAGGGTCTCGTCCATCCTCGGGCCTCCCTCGTCACGTCCAGTCGCCGCAGCCGACCCACGTTACAGGAAGACCCCCCTGCCTTGGACGTAGCCCAGGGTCGGGCCCCCGGGGTTGTCGACCACGGTGACCGTGGTGACTCCGTCGGTGACGGTTCGCTCGGCCGCCTCGGCGGACGACGCGACCAGCCGGCCCCAATCCCCCGCGACATCCCCGTCTTCGGTCGCCCGTCGTCCCGAATTTCGAGACCGACCAACCGGGAGGGAGGGTCAGCCGTTGACCGACGGCGTCGTCCTGGTCACCTGAATCAGGAACTCGCGGTTCGACTCGGTCTTGCGCATCCGGGTCAGCAGCGTCTCCAGCGACGCCTGCGGCTCCAGGCTGGCCAACACGCGGCGCAGCTTCCAGATGATCTGAAGCTCCTCGCGGCCGAAGAGCATCTCCTCGCGGCGGGTGCCGGAGGCGGCCACGTCGATGGCCGGGAAGATCCGCTTGTCGGCCAGGTCGCGGCGCAGCCGCAGCTCCATGTTGCCGGTGCCCTTGAACTCCTCGAAGATCA
>CAZBMH010000070.1:0-12095 GCA_964492685.1 uncultured Micropruina sp. | reverse complement strand
ACAGGATCAGGCGGCCTTCCTTGTCCTCCTTCTGCTGGACGAGGGCCTCGATCTCGTCGCCCACGGAGACGACATCGAAGGGGTCCACATCATGCTTGATGGAGAGTTCCTTGGAAGGGATCACACCCTCGGTCTTGTACCCGATGTCGAGGAGAACCTCGTCCCGGTCGACCTTGACGACGGTGCCGGTGACGATGTCCCCGTCGTTGAAGTACTTGATGGTTGCGTCAACCGCGGCAAGAAAAGCCTCGGGAGAGCCCAGGTCGTCGAACGCGATCTGGGTAGCCTCTGGAGTGGAGGTCATGTAGTAGGGCTCCGATAACTGATGGTGGTCGTGGAAGTGCGGCCCGCGGCGTCCCGCCCCCTAGGTCCGGAGCAGGACAGACCACACCGAACTCGAAGCCTACCGATGGGGCCTCACCCAGAGCAAAACCGGTGCCCCGCGGACGCTCCCCCACTGCCGGCTCGGCGAGCCCTCGGTGTAGGTTCGTGGCCAGACAACCCCACCAGGAGGGTCCCATGAGCGGCACCGCCATCGTCCACCAGGAGGCCGAACTCTCCCCGAGCAAGCTGGACCTGCTGGCGGGCTGGCTGCCCGCCCAGCCGTGGTACGACGGCCTCGGTGACGACCTGGAGCGAATCGCCGCCTACCGCTTCGTCGATCCCGACGGCGAGGTCGGTCTCGAGACCCTCCTGGTGCGCTCCGGTGGGACTGTCTACCAGGTGCCGCTCACCTACCGGGCCGCCGCTCTGGCGGACGAGGACGCCCTGTCGGTCGGCACCTTGAACCACTCCGTGCTGGGCCCGCGCTGGGTCTACGACGCCACCACCGACCCGGTCTACATCGCCGAGCTGATCCGGGTGATCCGGGAGGCCGACAACGAGGCCGCCCTGTCCAGCGGGAACCCCAGCATGTCCGTCCGGGGCAGCGGCACCGCCCTCGTCGCCAACGCGGCCGGACAGACCGTCCGGATCGCCCGGGTCCTGGACGACGCGCACGGCCTCGACACGGCCCGCGCGCTCGGGCTGCTCACCGGCACCTGGTCGCTGGACGGCGAGGCGCGCGAGACGGTGCTGGCCGTCCTCAGGTGACCCCGATCGCTGGGGGTCGGCGGGACCGGCGCCACGCGGGGTCGGCCCCCACCAGCGAGGCCGGGCGCGGCGAATGGAGTGCTCCCGCGGACTGGCGGCGCGGGCGGGGAGGAGACGATCACGCGCCGACCCTGGTCGGTGTCGCTGTGCGCAGCCTAGGGTGCCGCTGAGATCCGGCTGGGACCAGTCACGGCCCGTCCCGGATCGCCGACGGGGGTCTAGTGGGCCGCCTCGTGCCAGGACCGGCCGATCCCGACGTTGACCTCCAGGGGCACCGTCAGGTCGACGGCGTCGGCCATCTTCGCGCGGACGAGACGCTCGACCGCCTCGGCCTCGCCGGGGGCCACCTCGAACACCAGCTCGTCGTGCACCTGGAGCAGCATCCGGCTCCGCAGCCCCGCGCGCGCGAACGCGGTCTCGACGTCGAGCATCGCCACCTTGATGATGTCGGCGGCGCTGCCCTGGATCGGCGCGTTGAGCGCCATCCGCTCCGCCATCTCCCGGCGCTGCCGGTTGCTGGAGGTCAGGTCGGGGAGGTAGCGCCGGCGGCCCAGGATGGTCTCGGTGAAGCCGGTCTTGCGGGCGGTGTTGACGATCTCGCCCAGGTAGTCCCGGACGTGGCCGAAGCGCTCGAAGTACTCGTCCATGAGGCCCCGGGCCTCGCTGGTCGGGATGCCGAGCTGCTGGGAGAGGCCGAACGCGCTCAGGCCGTAGGCCAGGCCGTAGTTCATCGCCTTGATCTTGGCGCGCATCGCGCCGGTGACGTCCGCCGGGTCCACACCGAAGACGCGAGCCGCCATCACCGAGTGGAAGTCGGCCCCGGACCCGAATGCCTCGATCAGGCCCGCGTCCTCGCTGGCGTGGGCCATGATCCGCATCTCGATCTGGCTGTAGTCGGCGGTCAGCAGGGACTCATAGCCGGCCCCGACCACGAACGCCTCGCGGATCCGGCGCCCCTCCTCGGTGCGGATCGGGATGTTCTGCAGGTTGGGGTCGGTGGACGAGAGCCGCCCGGTCGCCGCGATCGTCTGGACGTAGGTGGTGTGGATCCGGCCGTCGTCGGCGACCGACTTGAGCAGCCCCTCGACGGTCTGCCGCAGCCGGATCTGATCCCGATGCCGCAGCAGGTGCGCCAGGAACGGATGCTCCGTCTTGGCGAACAACCCCTCCAGCGCCTCGGCGTCGGTGGTCCAACCGGTCTTGGTGCGACGGGTGCGCGGCATCCCCAGCTCGTCGAACAACACCTCCTGGAGTTGCTTGGGCGACCCCAGGTTGATCTGGCGCCCGAGCACCGCGAACGCGTCCGATTCGGCGGCCGCGACGGCCGCGTCGAAATCGGCGTGCAGCGACTGCAGGTAGTCGAGGTCGACCGCGATGCCGACCTGTTCCATCCGGGCCAGCGTGCGCAGCAGCGGCAGCTCGACGTCGGCGAGCAGCGCGGCGCCGCCGTGCTCGGCGAGGTCCGCCTCCAGCACCCCGGCGAGATCGATGACCGCCCGAGCCCGGATCATCGAGTCGGCTCCCGCGTCCGCGTCCCCGAAGTCGAAGGCGAGCTGGTCCGAGGGCGCCTGGTCGGCCCGCTCGGCCGACAGCTCGCGCTTCAGGTGGCGTGCGGTCAGGTCGCCCAGGTCATAGACGCGCTGGTCGGGGCGCAGCAGATAGGCCGCCAACTGGGTGTCGGAGGTCAGCCCCGCCAGGTCCCAGCCCCGGGCCCACAGGGCGAGAAGCGGCCCCTTCGCCTCATGGACGGCCTTGGCTGCGGCCGGGTCGGCCAGCCAGGTGGCCAGCGCTGCGTCGTCGTCGGGGGTCAGAGCGGCGGTGTCGATCCAGCAGGCTGCCCCGTCGGCGGCGGCCAGCGCCAGCCCGGTCGTGTCGCCGGTTCCGGCCCGCCAGTGACCGGCCACGTCCATCCCGATCAGGGAGCCGTGGCCGTGCGCGGCCAGCCAGGCGCGGACCGCGCCGGGCGCCAGCACGTCGCCGACGACCTCGAAGCCGCCGCTCGGCCCGGCCTGCTCGGCGGGCAGCGTCTCCAGCAGCCGGTCCCGCAGTACCCGGAACTCCAGCCCGTCGAACAGGGTGTGGACGGCCTCCCGGTCCCAGTCGCGGCGCTCCAGCGCGGTCACGGCGACCGGCAGCGGCAGGTCCCGGACCAGCGCGTTGAGGCGGCGGTTGCGCTTGACGTCCTCGATCCGCTCCCGGAAGGACTCCCCGGCCTTGCCGGTGATCTCGGCGGCGCGACGGATCACGTTCTCGAGGCCGTCGTAGGCGTCGATCCACTTCGCGGCGGTCTTGGGCCCCACGCCGGGCACGCCCGGCAGGTTGTCGCTGGTCTCCCCCACCAGCGCGGCCAGCTCGGGGTAGCGCGACGGCGGGACGAAGTACTTCTCGCTCACGGCCGTCGGCGTCATCCGGGCCAGGTCCGAGACCCCCTTGCGGGGGTACAGGACGGTGACCGCGTCGGTCACCAGCTGCAGGGTGTCGCGGTCCCCGGTGCAGATCAGCACCTCCAGCCCGGCCGCCTCGGCCTGGGTGGCCAGCGTCGCGATGATGTCGTCGGCCTCGAAGTTCTCGACCTCGACGTGCACGATGTTGAGCGCGTCGAGCACCTCCTTGATGAGCCCCACCTGACCGGAGAACTCCGCCGGGGACGCCGAGCGATTCGCCTTGTAGTCGAGGTAGAGCTCGCTGCGAAACGTGTGGCGGGACACGTCGAAGGCCACCGCCAGGTGGGTGGGCTGCTCGTCGCGCAGCACGTTGATGAGCATCGAGGTGAAGCCGTACACCGCGTTCGTGTGCTGGCCAGTGGAGGTCGAGAAGTTCTCCACCGGCAGCGCAAAGAAGGCCCGGTAGGCGATCGAGTGGCCGTCGATCAGCAGCAGTCGTTCGGCGCTCTGGTTCACAGGCAGACTCTAGTGCCCGGACCTCGCTTGGCCGCGACCCGGCGGACGGGGATCAGCGACTCACGCGCCGCCCCGTGTGCCAAGGTAGGCCCATGAGCACGTTCCCCGACTGGTACCACGGCATGCGCAGCGCCCTGGACGAGAAGATGGGCCTTGAGTTCCTCGAGATCTCGCCCGAGCGGACCAGCGGCCGGATGCCGGTCGCGGGCAACACCCAGCCGTTCGGGTTCTGGCACGGCGGCGCCTCGTGCGTGCTGGCCGAGACGCTGGCCTCGGTGGCCGGTTTCGCCGCCGTCGGCCCCGATGGCGCAGCGTTCGGCGTCGACATCAACGCCACCCATCACCGGCCCGCCCGTGACGGGACGGTGACCGGGACGGCAACCGCCGTCTACCTGGGGGGACGCCTGGCCACCTACGAGGTGGTGTTGGTCAACGACGCCGGCGACAGGCTGTGCACGGCGCGGGTGACCGTGGCCCTGCAACGGGCCGGCAGGGCTGACCCCAGCCGGGTTAGGAGCCGGACTTCTTCTGCGTCTTGGCGTGATCGATGACGCCCTCGGCCACCTCGCGCATCGACTTGCGCAGGTCCATGGCCGTCTTCTGGATCCACCGGAAGGCCTCGGGCTCGGTGAGCCCCAGGCCCTGTTGCAGCAGTCCCTTGGCCTGATCGACGGCCTTGCGGGAGGCGAAGCGCTCCTCGAGATCGGCGACCTCCTCCTCGACGGCCCGGATCTCGGCGTAGCGCGCCATGGCGATCTCGATCGCCGGCACCACGTCGGAGGCGTCGAACGGCTTCACCACATACGCCATGGCGCCGGCCTCGCGGGCCCGCTCCACCAGCTCCCGCTGCGAGAAGGCGGTCAGCATGACCACGGGCGCGATCCGCTCCTCGGCAATCATCGAGGCCGCGGTAATCCCGTCCATCTTGGGCATCTTGACGTCCATCACCACCAGGTCCGGCTGCAGGGTGCGGGCCAGGTCGAGGGCCGCCTCCCCGTCCCCGGCCTCGCCGACAACTTCGTAGCCCTCATCGGTCAGCAACTCGACCAGGTCCAGACGGATGAGCGCTTCGTCCTCGGCGACGAGCACCCGGGGCCGTGCCTGGGGCTGTTCCTCAGTGGTCAATTCAAGAACCTCTCTCGGTGACGGGGGTGCCGTTTCAGCAGCCTACCGCTGGTCCGGTGCCCCGCCGTCGTGTGGCAGAATCGTAGGACCTTGCCGAAGTGGCGGAATGGCATACGCGGACGGCTCAAACCCGTCTGCCCGATAGGGCATAGGGGTTCGACTCCCCTCTTCGGCACCGGGGGTTCCGTCCCTCACCAACGAAAACTCCCCGGCGTCACCGCCGGGGAGTTTCGTCGTTGTCAGTCGATCTCGTAGATCCGCAGCGAGTTCGTGCTGCCGCCGATCCGCCCCGGGTTGCCGGCCACGATGACGATTTCGTCCCCCGCCTCGACCCACCCGGTCTCCTTCAGGCCGTCCTCGACGGACTGAACCATGGCGTCGGTGGTGGTGAACTCGGGCGTCACGTAGGACTGGACGCCCCAGCAGAGGGTCAGCTCCTGCGCGGTCCGGGGCAGCGGGGTGAACGCGATCAGCGGAATCCGGGAGCGCAGCCGCGCCAGGCGGTGCGGGGTGTCACCCGAGATCGTGAAAGCCGCCAGGTACTTGGCGTTGATGCGCTCGGCCACCTCGACGGCGGACTTGGAGATGACGCCGGCGTGGGTGTGCACGTCCCACTCGATCTTGCGGATGTCCTCCATGCCCACCTCCTCGGTGGACTTGATGATCCGTGACATCACCTCCACGGCCTGGGTCGGGAAGGCACCCACGGCCGTCTCGCCGGACAGCATGACCGCGTCAGCGCCATCCAGGATGGCGTTGGCGACGTCCGAGGTCTCCGCGCGGGTCGGCTGCGGGTTGGTGATCATCGACTCCAGCATCTGCGTCGCCACGATCACCGGCTTGGCCCACGTGCGGGCCGCGGTGACGATCCGGCGCTGCACGGCCGGCACCTGCTCCAACGGCAGTTCGACGCCCAGGTCGCCGCGGGCGACCATCAGCGCGTCGAACGCGTCGATGATGGCCTGCAGCTGCTCCAGCGCCTGCGGCTTCTCGATCTTGGCGATCACCGGGACGTGGCGATCCTCCTGATCCATGATCTTCTTTACCGGCTCGTAGTCGCTCGCAGAGCGGACGAACGAGAGGGCGACCATGTCGACGCCGAAGCGCAGCGCCCAGCGCAGGTCCAGCTCGTCCTTCTCGCTGAGGGCCGGCACGCTCACGGCGACGCCGGGCAGGTTGATGCCCTTGTTGTTGCTGACGGTGCCGCCTACCTCAACCTTGGTGATCACCTCGGTGTCGGTCACCTCGACGGCGCGCAGCCGAACCCGGCCGTCGTCAATCAGGACCTGATCGCCGGCGCGGACGTCGTTGGTCAGCGTCTTGAGCGTCGTCGAGCAGATCTCGGCGGTGCCCTCGATGTCACGCGTAGTGATGGTGAAGGTGTCACCGACGGCCAGCTCGGCCTTGCCCTCCTTGAACCGGCCCAGCCGGATCTTCGGGCCCTGCAGGTCGGCGAACACGCCGACCGGGCGCCCGGCGATCCGCGCGGCGTCCCGGACGAACCCGAGCCGCTTCATATGGTCCTTGTGGTCGCCGTGGCTCATGTTGAGCCGTGCGACATTCATGCCGGCGTTGACCAGCTCCAGCACCTTGTCCAGCGAATCAACGCCCGGGCCCAAGGTACAAACGATCTTTGCTCTGCGTACACCCTCCACGAGCGTCACCCTATCGGACCCGGGCGGAACACGCCGAGGACACCCCGGCGCTAAATCGCTTCAGCGAGCCCGTGCCACCGCGAGCGCCCGGTCGAGATCCGGGGGGTAGGGGGACTGAAAGCGGACCGGCTCGCCTGTGCCCGGATGGACGAAACCGAGCTCCACGGCGTGGAGCCACTGCCTCTCCAGGCCCAGCTCCCGGGCGAGCACCGGGTTCGGTCCGTAGGTGGGATCCCCCACGCACGAGTGGCCGATCGCCATCATGTGCACGCGGATCTGGTGGGTCCGGCCGGTCTCCAGGTGCACCTGGAGCAGGGTCATCGCCCGTAGGGCCTCCAGGGTCTCGTAGTGCGTCACGCTGTGACGGCCGCCGTCGATGATCGCCATCCGATACTCCGCGCCGGGATGGCGCGCGATCGGCGCGTCGATGGTGCCCTCGAACGGGTCCGGGTGGCCCTGGACGAGCGTGTGGTAGACCTTGTCGACCGTGCGCGCCCGGAACGCCCGCTTCAGCACCGTGTAGGCGCGCTCGCTCTTGGCCACGACCATGAGCCCCGAGGTGCCCACGTCGAGGCGTTGGACGACCCCCTGTCGCTCCGCGGCCCCCGATGTCGAGATCCGAAAGCCCGCGGCGGCCAGGTGCTCCGTGACCGACGGCCCGTCCCAACCCAGGCTCGGGTGGGCGGCGACGCCGGCGGGCTTGTCCACCACGACGATGTCGGCGTCGTCGTGGACGATGCCGATCCCGGCCACCTCACGAGGCGTCACGGTCACCCGCTTCGGCTCAGCCAGCTCCAGCTCCAGCAGGGAACCGGCGCGCACCCGGGCGGACTTCTGGGTGACCACGCCGTCGAGTTGCACCAGGCCGGCGGCGATCAGCTCCTCGATCCGCGACCGGGAGAGCCCGGTCATGCGCGCCGCGGCGACATCGACCCGTTCGCCGTCCAGCCCATCGGGAACCAGCAGCAGGCTAGCCACGCTGCCCGCCCGGCTCGGGGCGCTCGCTGGGCTCGGTCGGCTCGTCGGCTGCGGGGGTCGCCACGGCGGCTGTGGACGGCTCGGACGGCTCGCCGGTCATCGTCACCTTGGTGATCAGCGTCAGCCACACCACCAGCACGGCGGCCGCGGAGATCCAGATGTCGGCCACGTTGAAGATCGCGAAGTAGGGGACCTGCAGGAAGTCGATGACGTGGCCGCGGAAGGCCCCTGGCTCCCGCGTGAGCCGATCGAACAGGTTGCCCGAAACCCCGGCCAGCAGCAGCCCCGTCACCACCGTCCAGCCGACGTGGCGGACGCGCGGCACCATCCAGGCCAGCAGGAAGCACACGGCACCGATCGCCAGCGCGGTGAGGAAGACGGTGAGGTTCTCCCCCATCGAGAACGCGGCCCCCGGGTTACGGATGAGGTGCAGGTACAGCACGCCGGGGATCAGGGGAACCGGCATGCTCGGATCCAGGCGCGCGATCGCCGCCGTCTTCGCCGCCAGGTCGGCCGCGAAGCCGGCCGCCCCGATCGCGAGAGCCAGGGCCATGGCCGCGCGGGGCGCCAGCACCCGGTGGCGGGGTGCCGTGCCGGTTATCGCCGTTCCTCCCGCTGCTTGCACGTCATGCACATGGTCGCCCGGGGGAACACGGTGAGCCGGTCCTTGCCGATGGGCTGCCCGCAGGACTCGCACCAGCCGTACTGCCCGGACTCGAAGAGGCGGTAGGCCAGTTGGGCCTGCTCCAGCATCTCGCGGGCGTTCGCGGCCAGCGACATCTCCTGATCGCGCTCGAAGTTGGACGAGCCCACGTCGGCGGGATCGCGTCCCGCACCGTCGGAGCCGTCCTCGAACAGGTCTGCCAACCCGGCCTCGACCACCTGGATGGCGCGCTCCATGCGGGTCATCTCGGCGAGCAGCTCCTCTCGGACCTCCTCGATCTCCTCCGCCGTCCAGGGCTCCTCGCCCTCGAGAATGGGAAAGTCCACGGCGGCGGTTTCGGCGGGGGCCTGGCCGGCGTTCTTGCGGGTCGGCATGCTCCTCCTTCGGGGTTGGTGCGGCAGAGACTACCACTCAGTCAAGGCCCGGCAGCCTGCCTGGGGCGGCGCGGAAACGGGACGACGGTCCGGCAACCTCGCGGCTGCCGGACCGTCGTTGGCCCAGGGTCAGTTGGCCTCGCCGAGGAGGGCATCCAGCCGCGGGGTCGCCGACACGGCGGCCGGCTCGGACAGGATCGCCGGCACGTCGTCGGGCTGGAAGTTCGCCCGGCTCACGGCCTCAATCTGGCTCTGCAGGTGCTTGGTGATGTTCTCGCGGAACGTGCCCTCGAAGCTGCGCAGGTGATCGACCTTGCCGCGCAGGGTGTCACGCTCCTGCTCGAGCGCCGCGAACAGCTCGGCGCGGCGCGCCTCCGCCTCGCCCTTCACCGCGTCGGACTTGGCCTGCGCCTCCGACGTCAGCTGCTCGGCGTTGACACGAGCCTCCGACTCGATCCGCTCGGCGCGGGTGCGGGCATCGGTCATGGTCTCGTGGGCCTTGCGCGCGGCCTCGTCCAGGGCCTGCTGGGCCCGGGTCTGGGCACCGGCCATGGCGCGACCGGCCTCTTCCTGGGCCTCGCCGACCAGGCGCTCTGCCTGCTCGGTGGCCATCTGCAGCAGCCGCGTCACCGCGGGGGACGCATCGGCCGCGGCGTGCACGACGATGTTCTCCACGGTGCCGGTGGGACCGGAGAAGGTCTGAACGGGGGCCGCCGCGGGCGCCGCCTGCGCCTGCTCCAACTGGGCACGAACGTCGCCCAGCTCGCTGCGGACGCCGTCCAGCTCGCCGCGGGCGCCGTCCAGCTCGGCCCGCAGGGAGGACAGCGCCTCGTCGCGGGCGCCGAGCTCGCCGCGGAGCCCGCCCAGTTCGGCGTTCAGGCGATCGACCTGGCCGGTGTGATCCGCCGCAGCAGCCTCCCCACGAACCCGATCAACCTCAGAACGCGCCGCCTCCAGCTCGCCGCGGACCTGGCCCAGCTCGCCGTTGCGGGCCTCCAGCTCGGCATGGGCCTGGCCCAGCTCGCCGTTGCGGGCCTCCAGCTCGGCGCGGACCTGACCCAGCTCGCCGTTGCGGGCCTCCAACTCGGCGCGGACCTGAGCCAGCTCGCCGTTGCGGGCGTCCAGCTCGGCGCGCAGCGACTGCAGCTCCGCGCCCTGCTGATCGGACGAGGCGCGCAGCCCGTCGGACTCGCCCTGGCGTCCCTCGAGCTGCGAGCGAAGCTCGCCGACCGTTGCCTGGGCGTGGGCCAGCTCCTCGCGGAGCGCGGCCTTCTCGCCGTCGTCCGCGCCGGGCGCCCCGGCGAAGATCCCGGTCGGCTCCGCCGAGGAGAGGGTGTCCACCTGCTGCTTGAGCGTCGAGTTCTCCTCGACGAGTTGCGACAGGGTCGCCTCCACCTTGTCGACGAAGCTGTCGACGTCGACCGGCTCATAGCCATTGCGGCGAGCCAGGTGGAATCGGGTCTGGCGGACCTGCTCCAGGGTCAGGGTCATCGTTCACCTCACGTGTTGATGGTTGCTGAACCGATCGGGGTGGGCACACGGCCCGCACTCGCGCGGCCGCGACTGCCCAGCGGTTTCTCAGGCTACTGCCTGTCGAAGGACCAGACAAAGCAGATGGCCGGACGTGTGGCCTCGGCCGCCCGCGCGAGCATGCCCCGACGCGCTCAGCTCTGGTTGAAGAAGCCGCCCGCGATTCGTTCCTTGTCCTCGGCCGTCACGTTGACATTCTGCGGCGACAAGAGGAATACCTTGCTGGTGATCCGCTCGATTCGACCACGCAGGCCGAAGATCAGCCCGGCGGCGAAATCCACCAGGCGCTTCGCGTCGGCATCTTCCATCTCGCCGAGGTTCATGATCACCGGGACACCGTCGCGGAAGTTCTCGCCGATGGTGCGCGCCTCGTTGTAGGTCCGGGGGTGGACGGTGATGATGCGTGACAGGTCGCTCGGACGGGGCGCGGGCTGCACCGGTCGCCGGCTCTCGAGCTCGGTCACCGTGGCCGCGGGAGCGGTCTGGGCGGGCTGACGCTCGCCGCGCACCACCTCTTCGGTGACGTCTTCGGCACCGAGCTCCGATTCGGCGTAGTTGCTGTCCGAGACCAGGCCAAGCCAGATCGCAGCCTTCTTCAATCCATCGGCCATCGCCTGCTCCTCACCCTCGGCCCACCATGACGATCGTGACCATCGTGACACCTCCGGACGATCCGCCCGGGCGCCGACACGCTCAAGCGGGCAACCAGACGATGCCGGCCTGCCGGCCGGCGAGGACGCCGTCGCGGCGATAGGAGTGCAACCTGGGCGTGGTGAGGGTGCAGCCCGGCACCACCTGTGCCTGGATGCCCTCGCGCGCCAGGATCGCCCGAGCGCCCCGTCCGAGATCCAGGCCCGCGGTCCCCCATCGGGTGTGGCTGGCCAGCTCGGGGATGGCCCCGGCCAGGTCGGCCGCCATCGCGGCCGGAACCTCGTAGCACTCGCCGCAGACGTGCGGCCCGATCCAGGCCCGGAGTTCCTGGGCGCCCCGTTCCCGCAACCGGGCGACCGTGGCCTGCAGCACCCCCGCGACCAGCCCCACCCGCCCCGCGTGCGCGGCGCCCACGAGACCGGCGGTCGCGTCGGCGAACAGCACCGGGACGCAGTCCGCCACGCGCACCGCCAGGCCGAGGCCGCGCGAGCCGGTCACCAGCGCGTCCCCGGCGGTGTGCGCCGCCCGGCCATGGTTGGCCTCGTCGACGTCCAGGACGGTCGAGCCGTGCACCTGGCGCAGGGTCACCAGCGTGACGCCGAGGGCGGACTCGACGACCTCGCCGCCCGGGGTCGGGCGGTCGCTGCCGAAGGCGCCGCCCAGGTCCAGCACCCCGCCGTCCGGCGCCACGGCATCTGTGAAAACGACCCCGACGCCATCGGCATCGGGGTCGTTCGAGAAGTGGAACATGACTACTTCAGGAAGTCGGGCACGTCCAGGTCGTCGTCGGACTCCAGCGCGGGGGCCTCATAGGCCGGAGCGGGAGCGGCGACGGGAACCCGCGGCTCGGCCGGCTGCTCCACCGGCCGGGGAGCGGCCACGGGCTTGGGGGCCGGACGCACGTCCGAGTGTCGGGTGATCCCCGGCTGGCGGCGGGGCAGCTGACCACCCTCGAAGCCGGCCGCGATGACCGTGACCTTGACCTCGTCGCCCAGGGCGTCGTCGATGACCGTGCCAAAAATGATGTTGGCGTCCTCGTGGGCCGCCGCCTCGATGAGGTTCGCCGCCGCCGAGACCTCGAACAGGCCCAGATCGGAGCCGCCCGCGATCGACAGCAGGACGCCGT
>CAZBMH010000069.1:0-12261 GCA_964492685.1 uncultured Micropruina sp. | reverse complement strand
GTTCGCCCTCAACGGCGCGCTCACCATCGGCACCGATGACGGCGCGAACGTCGAGATCCGCAAGCTGGTGAAGGACGACAACTTCTTCCTCTTCGGCATGGACGAGCCCGCCGTGGCCGCCCTGCAGGCGAAGGGCTACCGGCCGCACGAGTACTACGAGGCCAACCCGATGCTCAAGGGCGCGATCGACCTGATCGCCTCCGGCGCCTTCTCGAACGGGGATCCGCGCGGCTTCGAGATGGTGGTCTCGAACCTGCTCTACCAGGACCGCTTCATGGCCCTGGCCGACTACGAGGCCTACATCGACGCCCAGGCGCGGGTCGACGCGTACTACGCCGACGAGACCGCCTGGACGCGCTCCGCGATCCTCAACGTGGCCCGGACGGGGTTCTTCTCCTCCGACCGGTCGATGCGCGACTACATCAAGCGGATCTGGAACACCCCGCCGGTGCTCTGATCCTCCGTTCGTCGAGGGGTGTCGCGGTTCGCCGCGGCACCCCTTCGGCTTCTTCGCCCTGCGTCCGTCGCCCGGCCATCCGCTCTCCAGCGGTACATAAGTGACCGCTGTCGGTCACCTACGTACCGATCAGAGTTCAGGGGTGGCCGGGGAGCCGACGGTGGCCGTCCGCGCGACCGCCTAGACTCGCCGCGTGATTCGTAACCCCCACCGCCTCGTCCGCCTCGCCGCCGTCGGCCTCGCCGGGGCGCTGTCCCTGGCCGCCTGCTCGGCCCCGGACGTGATCACCCCCGGCACGCGGCCCCACCAGCCGACGACGACCGCGGCCCCCAGCGTCAGCCCCGAGACCGACCCGGCGAAGCTGGCGCTCCCGCTCGCCAAGCTGCCCGGCTACGCCGCGCCCAAGGCGCTCGGCGACGGCCAGTTCAGCCGCGAAGTCACCGGCGGCGGCACGCTCAGCTGGTCGGTGCTCGACGGCGCCAACAAGGTCATCACGGACACCGCCGGCAACCCGCCCGTGGCCTTCGGCGACGCGTCCACGTACGCCTCGATCCCCGGCGTCCTCGCCTTCCGCGGCAACAACTACCGCAACGCCCCCGCGCACGGCTCGGCCGCCATCACGGAGAAGAAGCTGAGCATCGCCTGGACGCACGAGACCGGCGACGTGAAGGCCGAGGGCTCCTACTGGGCGGGCGCGGGCTGGACGGGCCAGCCGCTGCTGGTCAACTGGCCCCAGGCGACGAAGGAGGCGATGGGGCTCAGCGCCGCGCAGATCGCCGACCCGAACTTCGTCGAGGTGATCTATTCGGTGGTGGACGGGAAGGTCTACCGGATGGACCTGGCCACGGGCGCCGACACCAAACCACCCATCGACACCGGCTTCGCCTACAAGGGCAGCGGGTCGATCGACCCCCGCGGCTACCCGCTGCTCTATGTCGGCATGGGACTCAACGAGAACGGCGACATCAAGAACGCGCCCTGGCGCTACCGGATCATCGATCTGATCCACGACAAGGAGATCGGCGGCCTGGACGGGCCCGACCCGGCCGCGCCGCGCGACAGTTGGGGGGCCTTCGACTCGTCCCCGCTCATCAACGCGGCCACCGACACCCTGATCGAGCCCGCCGAGAACGGGCTGATCTACAAGTTGAAGCTCAACTCGCGCTTCGACGCCGCGGCCAAGACGGTGACCGTCGACCCGGAGGTGACCAAGCTGCGCTACACCACGGGGGACGACAACCGGCATGGCATCGAGTCCTCGGCCGTGGCCTACCGGAACCTGATGTACGCCGGCGACAACGACGGCTACCTGGTCTGCTGGGACGCGACCACCCTGCAGGTCGTCTGGGCCGTCGCCACCGGGGACGACACCGACTCCACCCCCGTGCTGAAGGTCGAGGACGGCCACCCCTTCGTCTACACCGGCAACGAGTTCGACAAGCGCGGCGAGTCGGGCGCCGCCAAGTCCGGCCCGATCACCGTCCAGAAGCTGGACGCCCTGACCGGCGAGCAGGTGTGGAAGTACGAGATCGACGCGTCCTACAACAAAGCCGTCAACGGCGGCGTGATGTCGACGCCGGCGCTCGGCTTCGGCGAGGTGTCCGACCTGATCTACTACACGGTCGCCGCGACCCTCAACGACAAGACGGGGACGGTGGTGGCCCTCGACACGAAGACCGGCACCGTCGCCTGGAAGCGCGACATGGCGTTCGGCTGGAGCTCCCCGGTGCTGGTCCAGGGCGACGACGGGCACGTGTACGGCGTGCTGGGCGACTCCAACGGCGTGCTGCACCTGTTCAACCCGAGCACCGGCGCGGACTACTCGACGTTGCAGCTGGAGAAGAACATCGAGGCCTCCCCCGCCGTCTACGGCAACATGCTGGTGGTCGGCACGTACGCGAAGAAGCTCTACGGCATCAAGCTGAGCTGAGCGTCGGGTCAGGACGGCGCCTCGCCCGGCTCGGCCGGGGCCGCCAGCAGGACCCGGCAGGCCAGCAGCAGCGCCAGGCGCTCGTCCGGGTCGTCCCAGGCGGCGCCCACGATGGCCCTGATGCGCTCCTGCCGGGCGGTGACGGTGTTGCGGTGGACGCCGAGCAACTGGGCGGCGGCCGCCAGCGAGGGCGTCGCCAGCAGGGCCCACGCGGCCCGGATCAGCCCCTCGTCCCGCAGCCGCTGCACGGGACCGGACGGCGGCGCGTTGAGCGCCGGGCTCCGCAGCGGCTCCACCAGCAGGTGCCGCAGCAGGCCACCACCGGCCGGGAAGACACCGGTCGCGGAGGATAACGCGGCCGCCTCCGCCTCCCCGCGCGCCTGCCGCAGCGACGCCGCCAGGCCGTCGGGACCCTCGCCGACCTCGCCCACGCCGATGGTGATCCGGGCCCGTGGGAGCCGCTGGGCCACCTGCGCAAGTCGCTCGCCGAGGCGTCCCCGGGCCGCCCGGTTGGGGCTGGCCTCCCAGGTCGTCCAGCCGAACCAGCCGTCCTCGACGGCGATCACCGGCCCGCGCACCTGCTCGGCCACCAGCAGCGCCCGCATCCGGTGGGTGCCCACGGGCCCCTGCCACTCCGCCATGCCCGCCGGACGAAGGACGTGGAACGCCTGGTGGAAGCCGTGCACCGGCCAGCCGAAGCGCAGCGCCTCGCCCAGGACGAAGTCGCGGCGCTCGCGGTGCGCCTCGATCAGCGCCGCCAGCACGCGGGCCCGGCGCGGCGCGGTCTCCTCCAGGTCCAGCTCGTCTCGCAGCGCCCACTGGCTCAGCCGCGACGTGGCCAGCGCGAACGCCGGACGAAGCTGCCGCAGCCACCTCTCGCTCACCGGGGAGGGCAGCCGGGCCGCCAGGAACAACCCCAGGGCGGTCGGGTGCGCCTGGGCCGGCCACACCAGCAGGCGGCCGCCGTCCAGCCGCGTCGGCCCGGGGCCGACCACCCGGGTCAGGGTCGCCTCGGACAGCTCCGGCCGCTCCGGCCCGTGCAGCGCGGCGCCGCCGGTGATGAGCACCGACACCTCGACGCGACCCAGGGAGGCGAGCAGCGCCTCGACGATGGCGTCCGGCTGCGCGGGGCCCGCCTCGATGCGCTGCACCAGGTCGAGGCAGCGGCGCGACCACTCGTCCTCGGCCGAGGCGATCTGCGCGGCCAGCAGGGCGGCGGTGCCGGCCACCCGGTCGATCCGCTGGGCGAGCAGCGTCACCCCCAGCCGGGCGGCGAGCTGGGCCGGGGCGCTGAAAACCGTGGCCCCCAGCGGCACCACCACGGCGGCCGCGTACCGCTCCCACGCGGCCCGGACGGCGGCGTCCACGAACCAGCCGCCCCGCCCGTCCGCCAACCCCAGGAGCATGAGGTCGTGGCGGCGCACGTCGCGCAGGTCGGCGAACGTCTCGATCACCGCGAGCCGCTCGACGGGCGGGTCGGCGGGCACCCCGACCGCCAGGAGCTGCGCCGTCTCCAGCGCTCCGGTGGTGAGCAGCTCCTGCAGCCTGGTGGTCATCGGTCTCTCCCCTTCCCCAGCAGGACCGGGTCGATGTCGTAGCCGTGCGCCCGCGGGTCCACCCGGGGCAGCGCGTCCGGCGCCAGCCATTGGCGCGGCGCGGGCAGCACCACCACGTCCAGGAACAGCCCCGGCCGGGCCCGCTCCAGGTCCACCGGCGTGCCCCCGTCGCGGTTGATCAGGACGATCACGTCGGGAACCGTGGCGACCACCTGGCCGTCCTGCAGCACCAGCAGGCTCTCGTCGCGGCCCACGATCCGTAGCAGCCGCTCCGGGGACGGTTCGGTTCTCACCACCAGCTCGACCTCGCGACCGGGACGGGCCCCGGTCATCTCGATGAGGCGTCCGCTTCCCAGGTGTCGGCCCCCCAACGCGCGCGCCAGGTGCTGCGGCTCGGCAGGCCGGGCCGTCAGCGACGCCTCCCCGATGCGCAGCAGCGCCGACCCGGCGCCGGCGATGCCGTCGCTGGCCAGGCTCGCCGCGGTCTGCACATGCCAGGCGGCGATCAGCCAGCCGCCGGACGGTTCGACCAGCGCCCGCGCCACCTGTTCCACGCGGCTGGACTCGCGCTCGATGACCACCACGTCCCCGAAGCGGCCGGCGAGGATCAGCGGGGCCAGCGGCTGGCCGGCCGCCCGGAACGTCGTCTGGGTCAGCTGCGAGAACGCCCGCCCCATGCCGTCGCAGTCCACCAGCGGCAGCCCCGTGACGGCCGCGGCCAGCAGCGGGAACAGCCCGTTGCCGCCCGCCGCCTCGAACCAGGACAGCGCGGCCGGCTGCTGGGGGTAGCGCTGTCGGATGACGGCGAGCAGCCGTTCGACCTCGTCGCCGGCCGCCATCAGCTCCGAGCTGATGGACGAGGAGCCGATCATCCCGATGGGGACGCAGAGCGCCTCGTCCGGCAGCTCGTCGACGTCGAGCATCGGCACCGGCCCCCGCCGCTCGAGCGCGCGGACGATCAGCGGCACGTAGGTGTCGGGGTAGCCGCCGCCACCACCGCCCAGGAACTGGGAGCCGCGCAGCAGGGCCGGCAGGTCGTCCAGGGTCAGGGCGCGCATGCCGGATTCCTCTCCAGCCCCGGCAGGCCGATGACCCTGGCCGTGACCCGCACCGCGCCCGGGCCGGCGTACGCCACCGCGTTCGAGGTCGTCTCCAGCACCTGCAACGAGTCCAGCGCCGCCCCCGAGGCCAGCGCCAGGAGGCGGGCCTCCTCCACGACCGCGGCGATCCCGAGCGGCGCGTCGTCGACGATCCGTCCCGACTCGCCGCCCACCTGGGCCGACGCCGCCCCGAGCGCGGTGATCTCGGCCAGCGGCAGCGCGGGTAGGGGTCGACGACGGGTGCCCTCCCCGCGGGTCAGCACCCGCGGCGGGCCGATCAGTGCGATGACCGGGAGCGCGATCGAGGGCGTCAGTGCCTGGGCCGCGGTCAGCAACCGCGGGTCGTCGTCGGTGCCCAGGTAGCGCGGCGAGGGCAGCGCGTGTTGCTCCAGCCCCGGCAGGGAGGTGGGGATGCCGTGGACATCGGCCCCCGCCTCGGAGCGCCGGGCGTAGCCGCCGAGCAGGCCGATGGCCGTCGGCGCGTCACCCCCGATCACCACCCAGCCGTCCTGCAGCCCGGCGAGGACGGCGGCGCCCCGGGCCAGGGCGGCCCGGCGCCCGCCGCGGGTGACGATGGGATGCGCCCGGGCGTACTCCTCCCCCACGAGCGTGCCGTCGTAACGGCACAGGTAGAGCGGGGCGACGATCCCGGCCGCGGCCACCTCGGCGCGACGCAGGTCCAGCCAGGCCCCGACCGGGGCGATCAGGGCGGCGTTGACGATGGCCGCGTTCTCGCGCGGCAGCAACCCTAGGGACCCGAGGGAATGCGACAGGGTCAGCGCCGCGTCCGGCAGCCGCGCGAGCAGCCGGCGCCCGAGGTCTCGTTCGGCGACCGGCGTCCACGGGGACCGTTCGGCGGTGACGGCGAGCGTGGCGAAGCCGCGCGCCGTGAACTCGGCGGCGAGCGCATCAAGCTCCGCCTCGGACGGGTCGGGCGCCAGGTGCCGGCCGGGGGCGCCGAGCCGGCGGGCGAGCTCGGGCGGCCAACCCTGGAAGGGCGGCGCCCAGCGGGCCTCCACCTCGGCGAGGCGGACGACGCCGACGGGGCTCAGCAGCTCCTCGCCGGCCAGCAGCTCGTCCACGAGGTCCGTGGCCAGCACGACGGCCCGCACACCGGCGCGCAGCGCGCGGGGGCACAGCTCCTCCAGCCGTTCCTCCAGCAGGTCGATCGCCAGCGTGGCGCTGTGCAGCACCTGGCCGTCGGCCACGAGCACCGCCGTGACCCGATCGGCCCGCACCTCGATCCCGAGGATCACTGCTGCCTCACTCCCTCACGGTCGCTGACTCCGCCCCGACATCCACCAGGGGCCGGGCGAGGCCGATGCTACTGCCGCCGACCCACCCCGACCATGGTGCGCCCCCGCCGGCCCGGGTCGGGGGCCGGCGGGGGGATCCTGGGGGTGCGCCTGTGACGCGGGGGCTCAGCCCGCGGCGGGCCTGAGCGGCCGGCCGAGCAGCTCCTCGACCGGCGCGAGCAGCTCGTCCATCGCCATGGTCGAGCTCAACAGCAGCTCCGAGCGGTCGACGGCGAGGAAGGTGACGTCGCGACCGACGGCGAGGTCGGCCGAGACCAGCGGCGTCCCGTCGTCGGCGGCGAACGTCATCATCAGGTCGGGGAACACGGCCTGCGGCACCCCGTCGACCTCGGCGGTCATGTACTCGTTCACGAACGTGGAGCGCAGCGACCCGATCCGAAGCTCCCCGACGTCGAAGCCGCCGGACTGCACCATCGCGAACTCCTCGACCGGCCCCGAGGCCAACACCCGGCCCCGGAGCATGCCCGCGACGGCGTCCACTCCGCCGCGGGCATGGGCTCTTCCGACGGCGATGGCCTGCGCGATCCCGCCCGGGCAGCCGTTCTCGCCCAGGAACCGCGCGGGCACCGGGTTGCGCGCCACCGCGACCACGCCGCCCGCCACCACCGACAACTCCCGCACCGAGCGGGACACCGAGGCGAGGCTGCCGGCCACCACGCCCTCCACGTACCGCTCGTCCTTGCCGCCGGCGAAGCCGGCCCGGGCGCGGAACGAGGGGTCGCGATGCAGGCCCAGCGATCCCATCAGCGCGGTCGGGTGCGCCCGGCCGTTGCACGGCGCGTCCACCACCGGCAGCCCGGTGATCGCCGCCTGCAGCCAGCCGTTGACGGTGCCCATCGCCCCGTTCTCGTTGGTCGCCAGCCCGCGGACGGGCGGCCCGCCCCCGTCCTGGAGCCGCTCGAGGGCCCGCAGGAAGTGCACAGGCAGCAGGAACATGTCCGGGGCGCCCGGGGCGCCCACCCCCGCGCAGATGGCGATCACGTCGTCCGGAGCGAACTCGTCGATGGTCCACAGCTCGACCTCGCCGAACGTGACCGCCGACTCCCCCAGCGCCAGGCCGTCGGGGATGTGCCCGCCGCCGCCACCACCCAGGATGGCCCCGCCGATCACCGCCGCGCGGACGTCCTCGGAGGTCAGGAGCGTCCTCACTGCGACCTCCCCAGGGTCTGCAGCACGTCCATCGGGCCGTAGCGGCTCACCAGCGAGGCGAACTCGTCCGGGTCGTAGAAGGCGCAGCCGCCCGCTGTGAACGCCTTGGCCACCTCGATCACGAAGCGGACTGCCTGCTCCACCGAGGACGGGTCGGTGGCGCCGGTGCCGCACCCGGGGACGGCGGTCTCGGTCGTGATCGCCACCCCGACCACCGGGGCCGACGAGGCGACGGCCGGTTGCAGGATCGAGTTCACATGGTGCACATCATTGCCGTAGGGAGTGATGTCCTGCATCGACAGCGGCAGCACGACCGGCAGCCGGCCCGCCGTATCGCCGTAGATGGTCAGCAGGTCCTCGCTGACGCGCAGGATCCAGCCCTGCTTGACCGTCGGCGAGATCGCGAAGCCCCGGTGATTGCACAGCCGGTTTCCCTTGGTGGTGTCGATCGACAGGATGGCGTCGAGGTCGGACCCCACCTCGTGGGCGTTCATGGTGTCGATGTCCACGGGCGAATCCATGAACGGGACGGGGTCGTGCGGCCGGGTGGGGGCATCCGGGCAGATGTGCGTCGTGACCACGACATCGCCGGGCAGCCGGTCACCCAACGCGGCCATCCGGGCCAGCTTCGCCGCCGCGGCGACGGCGGCCAGCGCCCCGTCGCCGTCGGAGACGAAGCCGACCCGTTCCGGTCGCGCGCCGAGCCCGCCGAGGCGTCCGATGATCCCGAGCGTCGGGGCGCCGCCGCCCGCGGACCTCCCCGCCGTCCCCGGGATCCGAACCCGGATGAAGTCGGTGCCACCTCGAACACCCTCCACCCGGGTCACCTCGACCTCGTCGGCTCCCTGATCGCGCAACCAGTCGGCCACTCGAGAGCCCGTCACCGACGGGTCGTCGAGCAGTTCATAGGCGTCCAGAACCTGCTTCAGTGCCATGTCGTGATTACCCGTGCCACTACTTGACGGAGATCCGGAAGACCGAGTTGCCGAAGCCCCACAGCGCGTCCCCGGCAATGAAGCCGGCCGCCGCGATCGTGAGGTCGCTCTCGCCGTCGTCGGTGTCGGGACGGAAGCGGCGGTAGAGCAGCCGCAGCCCGATGCCGACCGCGACCGCGACCGCCCAGCCAGCCAGGGGGCTGGCGATCAGCGTGCCGGTGGCCAGCAGGATGCCCATCTGGCGCTTCGACCCGCCGATGGCCTGGATGATGGCGCCCGGGATCGCCCACAGTGCCAGGGTGCCGAGCAGGCTGGGGTCGACCCCGGCCTTGATGGTGGCGACGAAGACCTTGACGATCGGCGGGTACAGGTCGGCGGCGAAGAAGTAGTTGAAGCTGAGGGCGACCACCACCAGCGCCACCGCCATGCCGATCAGGCCCGCCAGGAACTGCTCCCAGCGACCCGACAGCTCGTATTGCAGGCTGCCCTCGTGCCGCAGCAGCCAGCCAGCCTTGAAGTCGTAGCCGGCGTCCGCGAACGCCGGCCCGCCGGCGGCGATGAAGCCGACCAGCAGCGCGAGCGCGGCGGGCGGGAAGCCCATCAGCATGCCGACGGTGAGGAAGATCAGGGCGGTGGCGAAGGCGGGGAACCAGCCCGAGTGCATCGCCGAAAGCCCAACGATGAACTCGGCGGCGATGCAGGCCACGGCGGCATAGACGACCCAGACCACGAGCTGGCCGACGCTCATCTGAGAGATCATCCCCCCGGTGATGGCCAGCACCAGCGCGGCGATCAGGTACAACACCAACCCGCGGGTCAGGGCCTTCTTCACGAACGAATCGTCGCGGGTGAACTCCCGGACCGGCACCTGAGTCGCCTCGCCGGCCTCCGGCTTCGCGGCGCGGCCCCGGCCGATCACGGTCATGATCGCCTGGATCAGCGCCACCACCCCGGCCCCGATCATCAGGCCGTGCGGGATGTAGGCCTTGGCGATGTCGAACCCGAACAGGACGGTCGAGTAGCCGCGCAGCAGCAGGCCGACGCCGAACATGGTCAGCGCCACGATGTTGCCGATGAACGCCACGCCGAAGGCCGACATCGGGATGCCGATGGCGGCGCCCCCGAGGCCGACGACGGTGCCGATGCCCAGCAGCGCCGCGCGACGCCCGCCCTCATCGCCGGCGCGGATCGCCTCGGCGGCGGCCAGCCCCGGCGGCCAGGCGTCCTTGCCGGGGAACACCCGGGAGTCGAACAGCCACAGCAGCATCAGGAAGTCGATGACCATGGCGGCGGCGGCGCCGATCAGCATGGGCCACACCAGGCCGGGTTCCCCGAGGAACACCGGAATGCCGATCGGCAACAACAGCGAGTTGGCCGCGGAGAAGGTCGCGGTGGAGATGTTCGACTGCACCAGGTTTTGGCGGTTGATGTCCCGGAACTTCCCGAAGGCGGCCACCGGGATCCGGCTGATGGCGATGGCGATCAGCACGCCGATGATGGCGGTGTTCGGGGTGACCCCCAGCGTGGTGATGATCTGGATCCCGACGATCGCGCCGAGGATCGACGAGGCGATCAGCACGACGATCATCATCGGTTCGAACGTCTTGGGGTGGACTTGCTCCTTGGCGACGTCGGTGTCGGCGTTACTCATGAGGCTCCTTCGCTGCTCGATGGTTGGTGGGCGTTGGCTGGGGGTTGGGCACCGGCTCCGGTGCCCGGTAGGCGGCGATGGCTCCGGCGGCGAGGACCGCGTCCACCACGGGCAACCCGGTGCGCTCGGTGACCTCGGCGGCGAGGCCGATCGTGGTCAGGCCGGTGCAGGCGAACAGGATGCTGCCCACGCCGGCGTCGGCCAGCTGTTGGGCGCTGACCAGGGCAGCCTCGCGGACCTCGGGACGAAGCAGGTCCCGGGTCTTGGTCACGCCGGCGGGGACGCGGCTGGCGATCATCGCCCATCCCAGCCCGCGGCTCACGGCCTCCGGCACCTCGGGCACGATCCCCAGGACGCCGACGGTGCCGCCGAACGCTCGGGCCACGGCGGCCCCGGCCGAACCCGCCCCGATCACCGGGATGTCGAGGGCGGCCCGCAACTCGGCCACGCCCGGATCGGCGGCGCACGAGACGATGAGCAGGCGGGCACCCTCCGCACGGAGCTGGGTGCCGACGGCGACCACCTTCCCGACCGCCTCGGCGAACGTCGCGTCGTCGTGGACGCCCCCGAGTTGGTCGGGGATGGCGCGGGTGACGATCTCCTCGCGCAGCAGCGGCGCGAGCGCGTCGGCGTGGGAGGTGAATTCGTTGGGGGTGAGGGTGGAGATCACCCGGATCAGGCCGATCATGGCGCCACCAGCTCGGCGGTGAGGCGGGCCACCACGCCCCGCGCCAGGATCACGGGGACACCGGCGGCGCGGGCGATGGCGCGCTGCTCCTCGGTGTACCCCATGCAGTCCATCACCAGGGTCCTGGCCCCTCGCCGGACCAGCGCGCCCGAAGCCTGCAGCAGCTGCTCGGCGTCGTCCCGGTACGGGTCGCTCACCTCGACCAGCACGTCGCCGAGGTGCGCGAACTTGGCCCGACTAGCCTCCGCCTGCTCGGGCAGCGGGCACAGCACGCCCAGCGGCCCGCCCGCCAGCGCCGCCACGGCGCCCAGCAGCAGGGAGTGGGCGCCCAGCAACGGCCGGCGATGATGGAAGGCGGGGAACGTGCCGGTGCACATCAGCAGGACGGCGTCGGCCCCGTCACGCTCCACCCCGTCGATGCAGCCCTGCAGCCGGTCCAGGATCAGGTCGCGGCCGAAGGCCACCGAGGATCCGTCCGCCAGCCGGGAGGTGAGTCGTTCGTCCCCGGGGCGGATCGGCACGTCGCGGACCTGGCCGGGGGTGAGGCCGTCCAGCGCCCCCGCCTCCAGCACCTGCACCCCCGGCCAGTAACTCGACAGGCGGGGGACGAGGTCGGTGCGCGGCGTCTGACCGATGGTCACCAGCCCCAAGACCGTCATCTGCCCCTCCCGTCGGATGGGACATTCAACGACAACCAGCCGGGGCGCTTGTCGTGCATGAGGCCCAGAGTCGCGCCAGCGTCAGGGCATAATGCACGCCACCCGGTTCGCCGGAGGGCTCGCCGGGTCGTGGCCGGCCCCGGGCGGCGGCCGACGGCGACCCCAACCGCCGGGGCGGCAAGGCAGGAAGGCCCGGGGCGCTACTTGCGGCCGGTGCCCATCATGCCGCGGGCGATCTGGCCGCCCACGGTGATGACCTTGTTCCAGAACGTGGGCGAGGAGAGCACCTTGGTCACCGGGTCCATCGGCTGGCGTCGCGACGACGTCCCGGAGCTGCGGGTGGACTTGGCGGCCTGCGCCTCCTCCTTGGCCCGCGCGGCCTCCTCGGCCTCCTGCGCGGCGCGCTCGGCCCCGGCCTGCAGCTTGCGGGCGAGCATCTCGTACGCCGAGTCGCGGTTGACCTCGGTGCCGTACTTGCCCATCATCGCCGACTGGGCGACGCCGCCGGCCATCATCGGCGCCGGCATCGGCTCCATGGACGCCTGGGGCGCGCGCATCCTCGTCCAGGCGACCGGGGTCGGGGCGCCGTTGGGGTTGAGGACGGTGACGATGGCCTCGCCGATGCCGAGCATCGTGAGGGTCTCCTCCAGGTCGTAACCGGAGTTGGGGTAGGTGTCCACGGTGGCCCGCAGCGCCTTGGCGTCGTTGGGCGTGTGGGCCCGCAGCTGGTGCTGCACCCGGGAGCCGAGCTGGGCCAGCACGTCGTCCGGCACGTCGGTGGGCTGCTGGGTGACGAAGAAGATGCCGACGCCCTTGCTCC